>JAUXVJ010000016.1 GCA_030684515.1 Actinomycetota bacterium | reverse complement strand
CTACGCCACAACGCCATACCAAAGCGTTCCGGTTGGTGGGCGATACTGGGTTCGAACCAGTGACCCCTCGCGTGTGAAGCGAGTGCTCTACCACTGAGCCAATCGCCCGGAATGCGCAGAACTGTATCAAGGATCGACTTTGCTCTTTCTCAGCTCCACGAATCGTGCTCGCAAGTCAGTCCCCACCGGACGCACATCAAGCCGACGATCATCGAGCAGCTCGACAGGATGCACTTCGCGCGTTGATGACGTCAGGAATATCTCATCAGCGGATTGCAGGACCTCGTACGGCAATTCCGCTTCGATCCCACCGAACCACTCCAGCACAAGGCTGCGGGTAACGCCAGGCAGACAGCCACTGCTGAGCGAGGGAGTCTGAATCTGGCCATTGACGACAACAAATACGTTGGATGCCGTCCCTTCACAGAGCAGTCCCTGGGTATTGGCCATGAGCGCCTCTGAGACTCCTCTTGCATGAACTGCCGCAAGAGCCGCGACATTCTCTGCATAGGACGTGGTCTTGGCTCCGACGATTGCTGAGCGTTCGTTTCGCACCCAAGGCACAGTGATGACACTCGTGGTCTCGGGCCAAGCGGCTTGTGCCGTCAGCGTCACCAGCAGGCTGGGTTGGCCATCTCCTGATGTCAGTGTGATGCGCAACCGAGCGAGCTCTCCAACCGAAGTGCGGTTCGCGTCGATGACATCTGCGATGGCAGCCTTGATCACGTCAAGATTCAGGGTGGGCAGTCCGAGAATCTGAGACGAACGTTCCAGCCGGTACAGATGCCGCGTCAAGGCAAATGGCACTCCGCTGTGTACGACGAGAGTTTCAAATACGCCTTCGCCCACAAGAAATCCTCGGTCCAGGTACGAGATGGGCCGCGCCGAATCCTCCAGCAATTCACCCCCGTTCAGAGTCCCCCACCAAATCACGACACTCTCCCATCTGTTGCGTCCCACGATTGTCCGGCCACAGTGATCAGATGAGCCGCCTTCAACTCCGTCTCCTGCCACTCGCGCTCTGCGTCGGAGAGCCAGGTGATGCCTGCACCGGTACCAAAGCACAGCTCATTGCCTTCAATCCAGAAGCTTCGGATGCCAACGCTGAGTCCAGCGCCTGCCTCGTCGGCATCCACCCAACCCATTGCTCCGCAGTACCAGGATCGACTGGCCGGTTCCAGGGCTGCAATCAACTTCACCGCAGTCGACTTCGGTGCACCCGTGATCGAACCGGGTGGAAACGTAGCGTCGAATATCTGTTCCCAGGTCGTCCGGGGAATCAGGCGACCCGACACGTGCGACACGAGATGCACGAGGCCAGGATGCGTTTCCTCCAGCAAGAGATCTGGCACCTCCACCGTGCCGACAGCAGAGACCCGCGCCAGATCATTGCGGACAAGATCAACGATCATGATGTTCTCTGCTCGGTCCTTGTCTGTGAGGTCCACACGAGTTCGTCCGGTGCCCTTGATCGGCCCGGAGACCAGGAGGGATTGCTCTCGAGACAGGAACAACTCCGGACTGGCGGAGGCAATATGCAAACCTAGAGTCGGCACGCGCAGCATGAAGGCAAACGGCGCCGGGTTGTCGCGCATCAGCAGTTGGTGCAATGCGGCAATGTCCCGATCTTGCGTGCCAAGTTGAGCGCGAAGCACGCGACAGATATTGGCCTGATAGACCTCACCAGCTGCGACGGCTTCCCTCGTGGTTTCAACAGCGTCCATGTACTCCGTTTGGCTCATGGAACTCATCCACGAATCCACGCCCGGGCCAATCCAAGTGCTGTCGGTCAGTGTCGGAGTGCTGGCTGTCCACGAAGCGAAGCGCAAGAACTGCGGAACACCTTCATACGGCACCACACAGATCCATCGCCCCGTGGAATCAAGGACTGACCAGTCAGTGCTCACTTCCATGAGTTCAGTGGCCCACAAGCCGCCGGCGTATGCCACCGCTTCGTCAGCCTGAATGATCACTTCACCATTCTGCCGCGCGCCTCTCCCCACGTTCGCGTCAGTGCGGCACGTCAGATAGTCTTCTTCATCGACCGTTCAGGTCATGCGGACGTAGCGCAGCTGGTAGCGCATCACCTTGCCAAGGTGAGGGTCGCGGGTTCGAATCCCGTCGTCCGCTCGTTAGCGCCAATTTGGCGCGGACAGCGCCTTCAAGCGCACCGGTGGAGTGGCCGAGAGGCGAGGCAACGGCCTGCAAAGCCGTCTACACGGGTTCAAATCCCGTCTCCACCTCGAGGTGTGAAGCCTGCCTTGACCAACTGACCCCACTGCATCCTGCACGTGTAGTCTTCTCCGGTCTTGGGCGATTGGCGCAGGGGCTAGCGCGCTTCCTTGACACGGAAGAGGTCACTGGTTCGATTCCAGTATCGCCCACGTCAGAAGGCCCGTCGCATCGCGATGGGCCTTCTTCTTTTCGCAGCTATCCGACTGTCAGTACGCCATTCTTGAATGTGCTCTTGACGGAGTTGAGATTTCGCATCGCCGGCCCACCCGTCACGGCTCCATTTGCGGCGAACCTCGAGCCATGCGCAGGGCATGCCCAGGCTCCATTGGCACTCTGGACGGTGACGCCCTGATGGGTGCAGCGCAGATCAAGGGCCGCATACGTGGACGCTCCGGTTCGGACGACAACGGTGGGAACCCCCTTGACAGTCCCGAGATTGACTGAGCCACCGACCTTCGCGAGTCCGGCAATCTGCTTGACGGTCAAGGCCGCCTGGCCGTTTGCCAGCACCTTGATTCCGGTGGCTGCCTGCGCTCCATCTGCAAGCAGAGCAGTGCCCAAGCCGGCAGCGGTAATTCCGCAGAGCCCGAGCAGCAACGTGCGGCGATCCAGCGATCCAGATGTCATGGTGAGCTCTTCCTGAAGAGTGAAGCGACGATGGCCACGAGGATGGTGGCGATCACAATTTGAGTGATGAAGGTCAGCCAGAAACTGTCTTCCCAGCCTCCAGCAGCCGCCAGAGCCAATCCGCCGGCCGCACCAAGGATTCCTATGAAGATCGTCAGCAGGCATCCGATGGGTTGCATGCTCGGCACCAGGATTCGGGCAATCAGGCCGATCACGATTCCGGCAAACAGCCCGCTGAGAATTCCGGAGAGTTCCATCCCAGTAGCCAACCACTTGCCTAGTGACAATTCCAAACCATAGGCGCCGTGGGAGGATCGGCAGATGCAAAGGATTGATGCGGCCGAAGGTCAACTGACCGACGTCGAGTTCAGTCCCGCCCTGTATGAATGGCCCACCTCCTCCATTACTAAAGAGCGAGTGTGGGTGCGCTGCAACATGGTGATGACCCAAGACGGCGCTGCAGTGGGAGCAGACGGTCGATCAGCAACTATCGCCACTCCCGTTGACAAGAAGGTCTTCGGAGCTCTGCGGCGAGACAGCGATGTCATCCTGGTAGGCGCAGGGACGGCGCGCGCCGAGGGATACCGCCCGACAGCAGTGCCTGTCGCGCTTGTCTCGCGCACACTTGCAGTGCCACACGATCTCCCGTTGTTCGCCCGAACCACACCTGACTCACCCACGACGCTCCTGCTGACGACCCAGAAGGCGATTGACTCTGCCCCTGCCTGGCTCAAGGCGAGTGCTGACTTGATTGCCTGTGGCGTCGAGCAGGTCGACCTTGCGGTCGCGCTCAAGGTCTTGCACTCGCGCGGGCTCACGCGTGTGCATTCAGAAGGCGGACCAGCTCTGCTGACCAGCCTGATTCGTGCTCAAATGCTGGACGAACTACTCCTGACGATCACACCGATGATCCAGGGAGCCACCATGAGCCTGATCGGCCATCTTGATGCACCAGTGCAGGGCTCCTTCTCGCAGGTGCTCGTCGAGGATGGCACCGTCCTGCTGCGCTTCCTGCCCGACTACTCCAAGGACTAGCTCGGAATCCCGCGCCGTTGGAAGGTGACGAACGCGGCCACCACCATGGCCGTGGCGAGCACCACCATGATCAGTGCGGGCCCGGCGGTGGAATCCAGTGGCCAGTGTGCGTTGTACCAGTAGGGCGTCAGGCGTTGAGTCCACTCCGGCAGATTCATCAAGGGTCCGAGCTCACCTATTACGACGCACCACGCCAGTGCCAGCCAGCTCAGCCAGGACAGTCGAGGAGCTGCAGCCACAATCAGTGCCGTCAAGGCTGCGATGAACCAGATGGCGGGCAGGGCAACAACGGAGTACCCAATGGAATCAATGAATGTCTGCCGGCGATCATCGGCGAAGAACCCCGTCACAGTTCCGACCCCAATGCCGACGAGCACCTGCAGAACGATCGATCCAAGGAAGGCCTCCAACAACCGAGCCCCGAGGATCTGACCGCGTCGGCTTGGCGTACTCAGGAGCAGCTCCAGTCTGCCCTCGGCCTCATCATTGGCCTGGCGAAGGAGAAGCGAGATTGGATATGCGGCTGCACCGAGCGCCGTGAACGCCAAGACAAGCGGCGTGAGGCTGCTTGCCGATGAATCCGCAGCCAGACGATTCATCAGCTCCTGGATCTGCGGACTGTCCTGGATGAGTTGGGTCATTGAACCGGTCAGAAAGCCCATGAACAGCGAGAGCGCGAACAAGCCGCCTATCCAGCCGAGAATCAAGCCCATGTCCACCCGCCAGAGCAGGGCAGCTGAATTGGACAACCAGCGCGCCGCATGGACTGGGCCAAGGGTCTGGCGAACCCAGGCCGAGCCGATGTCCCTTCTGGAAGCCAGGGCGACCGACACCAGGAATACCAGTGCAGCCACGAGCCACGGCAGCAGAGCCCACCCAATCCGATTTTGGGCAAATGGGCTGGCCTTCGACAGCCATCCGAAAGGCGTGAGATCGGTGAGGATGCTTGAATCGCGGGTGAACCCGATTGCCGTGACTATGAACGCCAGGACTACGAGAAGGATGCCAAGCCCATTTGCCCCTCGCGTGGAATTGACCGCTTGGGCCGCAAGGGATGCCACAGCAGCAAACAGCAGCAGCGAACCCGCGATACTCGCGCCGTAGATCAAGGCTCCGGTCCATCCGCGCCCCGCGAGTCCGAGTGCTCCCGTGCAGGCAAGTCCAACCCCAAGCGCAAGCACGACTGCAGGTGCCACTCCAGCGCTGATGACGCTGCTTCTGCGCAGCCGCCCGCTCAGCAGCAATTCCGCTCGACCAGTCGCCATGTCTGCCCGCGTATTGCGCACGACAAGGAAGACGATCACGATGCCCATCAGCAGGGTCGCTATCCCACCGACTCGCCAAGTGGTCAGCCCTCCCGTTGACTCCGGAGCCTGCAGTGGGCCCAATAAGGCCGTGAGCGCCGGTGCAGCCTGCAGGGTTGCCGCGAAGCTGACACGTTCGGCCGCCGTGGGATACAGGGAGTCCCAGGTCGCTGCCACCATCGCGGTGAGGAACAGGCCCACAAGGATCCACGTGAGGATCCGCAGGCGATCCAAGCGAATGCGAAATCTGGCCAGATGCGCCCAGGCAACTGCGGATGGGGACTGCCCACTCACTGCACGGGATCCTCGCGGTAGTGCTGCATGAACATCTCCTCAAGAGTGGGCGGGCGTACCTCGAGGGCTTCTATTCCGTAGTTGACCAAGACGTTCATCAGTTCAGGGATGGCATCGGTGTCGACGGTCGCCTGAATGCTTCTCTCGTTTCGCGTGATGTCGTGCAGTTCGGGCAGGTCAGGTGCCATGCGCTCCAACTTCACGACAAGAGTCGTGCGGGACAGGTGACGCATGCTTGCAAGCGACCCTGACTCAATCAGGCGTCCGGCGCGAACGATGCTCACGTAGTCACAGACCGCCTCCACCTCTGCAAGCACATGACTTGAGAGCAGCACGGTTCGACCCGCACGCGAAAGGCGGGTGATCTGATCGCGAAAGACCTGAGCCATCAATGGGTCCAGTCCATCAGTTGGCTCATCGAACAGATACAGATCCACATCACAGGCGAGCGCAGCGATGAGTGCCAACTTCTGCCGGTTTCCCTTGGAGTACGCGCGCACCTTCTTACGGGGATCCAATTCGAAGGCCTCGATCAACTCATCGCGTCGGACCAGATTGAATCCGGATCTCAATCGTCCGATCGCATCGATGAACTCACCACCGGAAAGCCCTGGCCAGATGACAATGTCGCCGGGGACGTAGGCCAACCGTCCATGAATCTGCGCAGCGTCTCGCCAGGGATCCATTTCCAGCACAGACACCTCTCCAGCGTCCGCCTGTGCCAATCCCAGCAGGATTCGCAAGGTTGTGGTCTTGCCAGCACCATTTGGACCCAGGAGGCCATGCGCCTGACCCTCAGCGACTTGCAGCGTCAATCCATCGAGGGCGTGCGTTTGGCCGTATGTCTTGTGCACGTCAGTCAAGGAAATCATCGTCGTCACTCTTGAAGTCTCCCACCGACATCTGCCGATTCCCTGACTTTGGTCACGAAGGAACGAGATACGTTCCAGCAATGAATCTCGCTGCTGTCACCTTGTTCATCTTTGCTTTCGTTCTGGCCAGTTTCGGCGTCGGCTTTGCCGGTGCTGGCATGTCCAATGAACGCGCCTATTGGTCTCAGCGCGACCCGCACGGCAACGCAGCCGCAGATGCCACGCGCTTTGCCGTCATCCTGCAGAATGCTTTCAAGTACTCGGCGGGCGAATACCGCGCGCCCCTGCGCGTTGCCGCAATCGGCGTGCTGATGCTGTACTTGGCAGGAGTCTTCGCTGCCTTGGGGATCCTGGTACTTGTTCTCAGCCAGTGACAGCGGTGCCATCCAGTCCAGATAGCGCACGAGCCCACTGAGTGCCGGCTTGCTCGCCGAACAATTCGTGTCCCTCAGCAAAAAGCAGCGTCAGAGCGGACGAGTCCCCCTCGACTGCAGCGGCTTGGACTTGCTCTGTCCATGTGCTCTCACGACTGACCACACTCACAGTATTGACCAGCAGTCCCGGCGCTCGGCCTTGTGAGCCAAGCGCCGGGACCTGGATCTGATGAATCGACGGTACCGAGGGGTTGCCTTCAGTCCGACAACCCCAACAACACCTGCTCCTGCTAGGAAATTCCCGCGGACACGGCTACTCGCGTCCTGGCTCTTCGGCTGGTCCCACATGGTCGGCCAGAAATTCGACCAGCGGCCGCAGTGCTCGCCAATCGCTGCGCACCGTCGCCAGCGTCTTGGACGTCTTCAGCCAATCGTCTGCTGAGTACTCACGCATTGCCGTGACTTTGCGATAGCGCATCAATTCCAGCTTCGGGTGATCCGGCGAAACTCCTCGCGGACGCGTCTTGACCGGATCGCCGTCCACTACGAATTTGCGGCCGAGAGTTCCCAGTATGCGCTCCAGCTCAACGACTACAGGGCTTTCGACAGCATTGCGATAGCGCTGCATCTGCTGCCCAGCGGCGGCGTACCATCCGCCACCCACCATGAGCCCGTTCGCCGAGACCTGCAGGTAGTAGCCCATGGCATCTTCAATTTCAATGACCGCGCCTTGATGCTCTTTGATTGGGGTCTTGTCCTTGGCGAAACGCGTGTCACGATGCGGGCGAAACATATGACCCTTGCCGAACTCCGGTTCCAGTTCAGCGAGCAGGGCCAGCATTGGCTCACGGACGTTGCTGTCGTAGTCCGACTTGTGTGCGCCCCACCATTCGCGGGTGTTATTGGTCGCCAAGGTTCGGTAGAAAGAGAAGGCCTCGGGTGGAATGCCAAGGAAACTTGAGCTCACAAGTTCGGAGTATGCCAGTGGCGTGCGTACGCCAGCGGCTGCTATCTAGGACTCGAGAATGAAGACTGGGATCTGTCGATCAGTACGCGTTTGGTACTCCGCATACGGCGGGAAGGCAGCAACTGAACGCTCCCACCAGATCTCGCGCTCTTCGCCCTCGGCCAGATGGGCCGTGTAGTCCTTCTTCACCGGGCCGTCCTGCAACTCGACCGTGGGATTGGTCAGCAGGTTGTTGTACCAAGTGGGGTTTGTGGGAGCGCCACCCATGGACGCGACCACCGCGTACTTGCCTTCATGCTCAACCCGCATCAGTGCTGACTTGCGAATCTTGCCTGACTTGGCTCCCAGAGTTGTCAACACAATGACCGGGTAGCCCTCTGGATGCTTGGTGCCTTCGGTGCCGCCTGAGGACTCGATCAACTCGACCTGCTCACGCACGAAACGGACGGGGCTTGGCTCGTACTCACCTTGAAGGGGCATGTCCCCAGACTAACCCCTGTCGCGTGAGGAGGTCATCGAACGTTCTCAACTGAAGTCGATACGCGCGCCATCTGGCTGTGCTCAAATGCGCAAATGAAATACACACACTTGGGACACACTGGCCTTTCGGTAAGCAAGCTCTGCCTGGGCACCATGAACTTCGGCCCGCAGACTTCCGAGGTCGATTCGTTCGCGATCATGGATCACGCCATTTCAGTCGGCATCAACTTCTTCGACAGCGCGAACTTCTATGGAGGCCCCGGCAACGCTGGGCTCACTGAGAGCATCATTGGCAACTGGTTTGCACAAGGCGGCGGACGTCGAGACAAGACCGTGCTAGCAACCAAGCTCTACCAGCCCATGACTGACTGGCCTAACGATGGCAAGTTGTCCGCGCTCAATATCCGGCGAGCGTGCGACGCCTCGCTGAAGCGCCTGCAGACCGACTACATCGACATCTACCAGATGCATCACATCGATCGCCGTACCCCTTGGGATGAGATCTGGGAAGCCATGGAGGTGCTGCGCAACCAGGGCAAGATCATCTATGTCGGCTCATCCAACTTCGCTGGCTGGCACATCGCCCAGGCGCAGGAGGCTGCCCGTCGCCGCAACTTCCTAGGCCTTTCCAGCGAGCAGTCCCTCTACAACCTGCTAGCTCGCACGATCGAGCTCGAAGTACTGCCTGCCGCCCAGCACTACGGGGTCGGCGTCATCCCGTGGTCGCCACTTCAGGCCGGACTTCTGGGCGGCATCATCAAGAAGCAGGAGTCAGGCGACCTTGGGCGCAGCGGCGACGGTCGCACCAATCGTCGGCTAGAGAAACTGCGGCCACAGATTCAAGCGTGGGAGGACTTCTGCCAAGCCAGAGATGAGGATCCGGCAGACACCGCATTGGCCTGGCTACTGCACCAGGCAGGTGTGACTGCGCCGATCATCGGTCCGCGCACCTTGGCGCAGCTGGACGGATCCCTGCGATCCTTGGACATCACCTTGGATGCTGAAGCACTGGCAGCCCTGGACGTTATGTTCCCCGGTCCCGGTGGAACCGCACCTGAGGCCTACGCCTGGTAATTGCCCAAATGGGCATACTTCACTGCAGCTCTACGAGATACTTTAATCTTCAATTATTCTTGAAGGGACTTCGCGTTGAGTCGCATTGCAGTGATCATTGGCAGCACCCGAGAGGGACGCTTTGCCGATGTTCCCGCCCGGTGGGTCGTTGCAGAATTGGCGAATATCGATGGGATCGATGTCGATCTGGTGGACCTCCGTGACCACCCCCTGCCTGAATATGACGTCCCCCCACCCGCACGAACACCGCGCAAATACTCAACAGAGGTGATCGCACGCTTTGCGGAGCGCATCGACCTGGCAGATGGCTTCATCATCCTGACGCCTGAGTACAACCATGGCTACACCGCGGCATTGAAGAATGCCATGGACCACCTCTTTGTTGAGTGGACTCGCAAGCCCGTGGCGTTCATCGCCTGGGGTGGGGTGGGCGGTGCTCGCGCGGTCGAGCAACTGCGTCAGGTCGCCGCTGAATTTGAAATGGCTCCCCTGCGCCACGCTGTCCATATTCTTCCAGATGTGATGCGGCCAGTACTCACAGCAGAGGACCGCTACGACCTAGCACTGATGCAACCACTCAAGCCTCGTTTGGACATGATGCTGGCTGACTTGCAGTGGTGGGCTGATGCGCTTGCGACCGCACGGGCGAAGGAACCGAGGAATCCATGAGTATCTTTCTTGATGAGTCAGAGCAACTGCCGGCTCAGACTCCTCTGCACCAACTGGGAGCCGCACTGCGTGCCGTCCAGGACCGGGTGTCGAGCACGAACGCGCCGCCGGAGATTGCATTGCAGGCCGCAAAGACTCTCCAAGATGTCGCGTCATTACTGGAGGAATACCGATATCTCGTCTCTCGCGACAAGTCCTGGGACGATATTCGTCGCTCTGGGGGCAGTAGGACTTTGGCTCCTGAACTGTTTGATGTCGCACAGACCGAGGAGCGACTCGACGCACATGTGCGCTACTCAGCCTTCTACTTGGGCGGCAATGGTGCCGTCCACGGCGGAGCAATCCCACTGTTGATGGATCAAGTACTGGGACGCGTGGCCAATCATGGTCGCCCGATCTGTCGCACGGCATATCTGAACATTGATTTTCGACAGGTGACGCCGATTGACAAGGACTTGCGAATCGAGGGCTTCATTGAGCGCATCGAGGGGCGCAAGAGATATGTCTACGGAGCGATGTACGACGAGGACCTATTGATGATCGAAGCCCACGGGCTATTCATCGAGCTCAAGCCAGGCGGTCAGTAGTTCCTTGCATTAGCCCAGAGAATCCGTTGACTGTCGGATTACCACATTGCTGATGACAGCCGGACTGGCAAGGTGCTGCGCACTGATCAGGACCTTGCGAGATTCCGCAAGTGAGTAATCCCCACGGTGAGGCAGGTTGATCATCTTCAGGATCAGACCCAGCACACCTATACCGATCAACAACCAACCAAACACAAAGGTATCGATCCCAGCGAAAGCAGCCTGTACAGCAAAAGCCAGAAAAGTACCTACGGCGATAAAGATTGCGCTCAATGCCACATACATGACGATCCCTTCACATTCGAGAGTAGATCTCGTTCGAATCTGAATGCCGACAACCTGAGATCCGAGTGTCAGTGACCGGAAAGCACAAACCCCGGATCAGTCAGTTGCATGACATTCATGCCACCGAGGTCCGGGGTAACAAGTGCAATCTAACGCTTCGCTGGCAACTGCGCAACTGGCGCAGCTACGAGCGCGAGCCTCGCGACTTGAAAATCGAATAACCACCAGGGCCAACGAGGCAGGCCACGATGATGAGCACGATGCCAAAGATGAATTGTCCTTGCAGCAATTGAACTATTCCGACAATGGCGATGATGACTGCGATGATCCACAGAATGAACGACATGAGTACTCCTTGGTGACGTTGAAGCAATCTTCCTAGGACAAGACTCTTCAGGGAGCAGTCAGGGCAGGAAACAACTTGGGTTCGTGCACCACTGCCGCAGCTACGGTGCTCAACAAGAGATTGTGAGTGCGACAGTAAGCCCGCAACAAATTGAAACCCTCATCGACGGTGCATCCGTGGATCTGCGCAAGAACGCCTTTTGCCTGCTCGATGATGATGCGGCTGTTGAGGGCACCCTGGAGTTGCTCACTGAGCACCTCCCCGCGCCGAATCGCCCGCTCCTGGAGGAGTCCGATCGTTGCCACATCAGCTAGGGCCTGTACCAAGCGCACGTCGGACGGCTCCAACACTCCGACATCTGTACTGAAGAGATTGAGCGCTCCGATGACCTCTTGCCGCAGGCGAAGTGGAAATGCATGCACCGAGCGAAATCCTGCAGCAACCGCGCGCGGTGCAAATCGAGGCCAACGCTCAGTTGCAGTGCGTAGATCCGTGTTGATCACTGGAGCACCCAATACGTAGCAGTCCTGACAGGGGCCTTCATGAGCCTGTACCTGAAAGAGCTCCAAAAGCTCTGTGCGCTCATCTGAAGCGGCCATGAATTGCAGGAGATTGTTCTTGTCACCGAGAAGAATGCCCGCATCAGACTGCGCAACCAGTTCAGAAGCTCGAGTCGCCACCATTTGCATGAATTCAATGACATCAAATTCTTCGACGAGTGTGTCGGCGAATTCAACGAATATCGCAGCCACTCGCTCTGAAGTCAGGACTCTCATCATTCACTTCCATCCTTGGCGACGGCTGTCACCGCTGGTCACCACTGAAATCCAACGTTCGAGCAACAACATTGCGGGCGACCTGCCCTAAACCTAGGTCATTGGAGTAGGCATAGGCACGCATCCGGGACATCGACTCTTGCAAACTGACGCCCAGTTGGATCATCACCATGCCTTGGGCTTGATAAATCGCGAACTGGGAGTCAAGCGCATCCTCAAATCCAAAGGGGGTTGAGCCCGACCCCGCCTGCTCCTGACCATCGAGGAGCTCGGCGGTTGCCGCTCTGCAGAAGGCATGGGCAAACGCCATGGCCTCCTCGTCCAAATCCGTCGCCTGATCTCGATAGATATCAAGTACTCCAAGCCCCGCTGTGCCAAAAGTCAGCGGAAATGCGAACACCGCCCTCACCCCTTGCTCGGTCGCGGCGGATGCGTAAGCCGGCCAGAGATTGGACTGGCTTCCCGCGATGTCGGGTGCAAAGACCGGCGTTCGTGCCTCGTAGGCGTCCCACCCTGGGCTCTCCCCGAGAGTGAATTGCAATTCTTCAATGGATTCAGCCCGAGCATCAGAGGATGCAACGATGCCAGCCGGGCCGGCTTTTGTGATCAGACTGACTGCTGCACCGCTAGCTGGAAGAACGCGCACTACTGCCTTGCAAATCTGCATCAGAGTGCTTGCTGTACCCGATGTCGACGCACTCGGAGTCTCACTGTCGATATGCGATTGCACAAGAATCGCTCGACTTTCTTCACTCATCATGCGCAAGTCCCTTCGAAGCAGAGCGCCTCCGACAAGCGAGGCTCTGCCCGGGACTGGAGCAGCATGAGATGGTGTTCTCGTCCAGCCTAAGGTCAGCGAGTCGGGTTGTCCAAGATGTACGTGCCACTGTCGAGTGACGCTGGTCCACCTTGCGGGAAACCAAGTGTCATCTTGGAGAAGACCAGACTCTTGGGCGCATGTGCGAGGCCACTGAGTTTCACAGTGACGGGATATGACTCGATGATCCCTGCCGCACAGTTGCTGGGCAGGCAGGTGTTCCATGACAGCACGCCCTTGCCCGTTGCTGAATCTGGGCGCCAACTGGACCAGGTGATCTTGATTACCGAGACGCTGGCATCCGCACAAGTGATGGTGATAGAACTCGGCTTTACCTCGCCCTTGCCGGCGCAATTGATCACTGTGGTCGTGCCTGCCGGAGCTGCGTTCGCGGCGGAAGAAGCGCCAAGTGCTCCAACAGCAAGCAGGCTCAAGCCAACAAATGCGGTGTAGGCGATGCGAGGCTTCATCGTGGCTCCCGAAGATCTGTAGAAGGCGTGCGGATTCCTTCCGACCTTATTCGGGGCGAGCCTGCTGCCGAGTCAATGACGTGCCAGAGACTTCACAAGCAATCCGAGCAAGGATTCGGCGTGTCCCTGTATTGACGTCACGTGGATCAATGTTCTGCACAACGCCCATCGGTTGCTCGGCGATGCTGCGTCAGCCGGCGATCGGCTGAGTACTGATGCAGCCCAGCGGCGCCATCGCGACGGTTCCACTGATCGGAGCCAGCACCGATGTTCGGTGTGGGGCATAGAACACAGCTTGGGGGTTCTGCGTCACGGTACCGATCGCATTCTCGCCGCGTGGACCTGAGTCGAAGCCAACAAAATGAGACCAACGAGAAGGACGGAGCCGGTCAGTGCTACATGGCGCCGGTCTTGCATCACGTGGTCCTGCCTCAATGAGGACAGATGGAGGGTCTAAGCAGTGGCATAACTGGCGCGGAGTCTGGCCTTTTCAACCTTGCCCATGGCATTTCGAGGCAAGGCGTCGACAATGAAGACTCGCCTGGGAACTTTGAAGCCGGCCAACTGCTCGCGTGCTGCCTGGCGGATCGACTCTGGCGAGGTAGCCACTGTTCCGTCGAGCACCACAACCGCAACAACTGCTTCGCCGAAATCCGAATCGTCTACTCCGATCACTGCTGATTCCTCAATTCCCGGCAGTGAGTCCAGGAGCAGTTCGATCTCCTTGGGATAAATATTGAGCCCACCCGAAATAATGAGGTCCTTGGAGCGGCCGACAATCTCGATGTATCCATCGTCGTCGACAAAGCCAAGATCGCCAGTCTTGAACCAACCATCTTCCGTGAACTCGGTTGCCTTGAGCTCAGGACGCCGCCAGTAGCCGTCAAAGACGTTCGGGCCGCGCACCTCAATATTTCCCGGTGCCTCTGCAGTCAGACGCACCTCAACTCCTGGCAGGGCAGGGCCGACTGTCCCCGGCTTTCGCACGCCAAGCAAAGGGTTGGATGTGAGCATGCATGTTTCGGTCATGCCATAGCGCTCGAGAATGACTTGACCCGTTCGCGCAGTGAATTCCCGATGCGTGCTGACCAGCATCGGTGCCGAGCCTGACGTGAACAGCCGCACATTCGAAGTGACAGCCTTGTCGAAACTGGGATCGGCAAGCAGGCGGACGTAATGCGTGGGCACGCCCATCATCGTCGTCGCTTGCGGCAGATCCGCCAGGACGCGAGTCACATCAAATGCCTCGTGAAGGATCAAGGAGGCGCCACTTGCAAGGGCTGTGTGCACAGCGACATACAAGCCGTGCGTATGAAAAAGCGGGAGTATGTGAAGTAATACATCCTTGGACGTGAAGCCCCACTCGGTTACCAAGATCCGCGCGCTGAACGCGAGATTCCCATGACTCAGCACTGCTCCCTTGGGCCGACCCGTGGTGCCACTGGTGTACAAAATGCTGGCCGGGTCGCTGGGAGCTCTTGGAACATCGGCGAACGCGGATGACGAATGTGATGCCAAGGCGATGAGTTCGCCAATGCTCAACAGCTTGACTGAATGATTCAGGGGTTCCTCGCGGACGAACAGCGCTGGCTCTGCATCATCGAGCAAGGCAACGATTTCAGTTGCGGTGTACGCGTTGTTGAGTGGCACATACACAGCGCCCACGCGGATGCATGCCAGATGCAAAGCAATCGTCTCCGTGGATTTCGGGATCTGCACGGCAACGCGATCTCCCGGCTTGATTCCCATATTGACCAGCGCATGCGCGATCTGCGAAGAGGCGCCATCAAGATCGCCGTGAGTCCATTGACGTCCACCGGGCACTCGAACTGCCACGGCAGCGGGATTTGATCGAGCCGTGCTCAACAGCAGATCAGCAAGATGATTCACCGAAACAGCCGGCGACACCACGTATCTAGAGTTCGCTCAATTTGGGGACGACTGTGTCGGCGAACTGAGCAATCCAATCTGCGGGTCTAGGTCCCGCAGGCGTGACCCATACCTGGTCAACGCCCATATCTGCATACGGCTTCATGCGTTCGATGAAGGAGTCAGCCTCCTGCGGCGGTCCCAGTGAACCTGAAGTAATCGTCTTGTGAACGCTGCTGAAGTCTCGGCCTTCGGCAGCGCAGTGTTCCGCCAACACATTGATTTTGTGCTGCACAACGCTCTGATCTGTCGCAAACAGATTGCAGGCATCGGCGTATCTCGCCACTAGGCGCAGAGTTTTCTTCTCCCCGCCGCCGCCGATCAGAATCGACGGACGAGGTGACTGCAGAGGCATGGGCTGGCAAATGGTTTCTGCTAGTTGGTAGTACTTGCCTACGTAGGGACCCTCGCTCTCACTCCACATCTGCAGGCAGATCTGAAGTGCTTCCTCCAGCCGCTCGAAACGCTCTGAAATCGGCGGGAACGGCACCCCAAGACCAAAGTGCTCGCGCTCATACCAAGCCGCTCCTATGCCGAGTTCAGCGCGACCCTCGGACAGGACATCCAAAGTGGCAAGAGTCTTGGCCAGCAGGCCCGGAGGTCGATACGTCACACCGGTGACGAGCAGTCCGAGTCGCATCTTCTGAGTGTGAGCAGCCAAGAAGCCCAAAGTCGTGTAACCCTCCAGCATTGGATCCTGGACCGCGCCCAGGGCTTCCATCTGGAACCAGTGGTCCATGACGGTGAACTGCGCGCATCCACCTTCCTCGGCTGCACGGGCGGTAGCCGCGATCGTTGGTCCAATCGCCTCTGGACCGCCGGGAAAACTGAAATTCGGGTAGTGCACAGCGAGTTTCATGCCTTCAGGCTATCCGTCGACTCCCTTGGCAGGTCGTGAATTTGGATCCGTGCGTGCCCGTGGAATAGGAAATGTCCACTCCTGCATTCCAGCTGCCGCTCGAGCTCCGCGAGCCATGAACTCGAGCTCCGCGAGCCATGAACATGTGCCCTGCTCATCTGTGCAGACTGATCGCGATCACCGTTCCATCGGATTCGCCCTGACTGCCTGTGTCTCCTCGACACAGGCGCTATCAACTGCCGGCACAACTCGGTCACACAGCTCGGCTGTCGTTCATATCTCACTCCGCAACTTCGCGCTGGGAGACCTATGGGTCAGCACAAGCCTCTGCGCTGGTGGCTCTATTCCCTTCGAATGAGGCGCCCAAATGCTTCCGGATTGCTATAGTGAACAACTGTTCACCCGTTCGCTCGTTCAGGTGGGGGAGGTGGAAGTGGCCAGCCAGTTCAGGAACCGGGGCAGGACTCCGATGCCACCCTCAGTGATCGTTGCAGTCCTGTGCATCGGTGGCGCGACAGTGTCGGTGATGCAGTCAATCCTGATTCCCCTGCTCACTGATCTGCCCGGGATTCTTGGAGTCAGCGTCAGTGACGCATCGTGGCTGGTCACCGCGACTTTGCTGGCCGGCGCTATCGCGACTCCATCGTTGACTCGACTGGCTGACATGTACGGCAAGAAGCGCATGATGCTCGCCAGCTTGAGCATGTTGCTCTTCGGATCTCTTCTGGCGGTGGTGAGCACAAACCTGTGGACCCTCGTCGTTGCTCGAGCATTCCAAGGCACTGCGAGCGCCGTGATCGCCATCGGGATCAGCGTGATGCGCGATGCACTACCCGCTGATCGCCTGAATTCCTCCGTCGCATTGCTCAGCGCAACTCTTGGCATCGGTAGTGCCTTTGGCCTTCCTATGGCCGGAGTCATGTTCGCTGCCTTTGGCTGGCAATCGGTGTTCTGGCTTTCTGCAGTGCTTGCTGCCGCTCTACTGGTGGCAGTCTCGATCGTGATCCAGGAATCCGATGTCCGCACCGGTGGCTCATTCGACGTGGTCGGCGCGCTCCTGCTTTCAGCGGCCCTGTTCTGCCTTTTGCTTGCCATTACCAAGGGCACAACCTGGGGATGGTCAAGTTCTTCGACCCTGACAGCCTTCGGTGGCTCGGCACTGCTATTCATCGTGTGGGTGCCGTGGGAGCAGCGAGTGAGGGATCCTCTGGTCGACATCAAGACCACACTCAACAGACCCGTCCTGATGACCCACCTCACGGCAATTCTCATTGGCGCGTCTATCTACATCAACAGTCTGGCTACCTTGCAACTCCTGCAGTTGCCTATCAGTACCGGCTATGCCTTTGGCCTGACTGCGGCACACGCCGGCCTGCTCATGGTGCCTGCAGCGCTGATGTCATTAATTGTCGCTCCATGGTCGGCACGAATAACCAAGAATTTCGGTGCGCGCATCACTTTGTGCTGCGGTGCACTGGTGATGGCCATCGGATACTTTCTCCGCATTCCACTAGGTGGAGCACTCTTCATCATCATCCTGGCCTCGATTGTGGTGTCAATCGGGATGGCGATCGCTTTCGGCGCGATGCCAACACTGCTGATGGCGGCAGTACCCATCACCCAGACAGCAGCTGCCAACGGCATCAACACCCTTGCTCGAGCGTCAGGCGCGGCGCTCTCAAGTGCGGCAGTGGCAGCGCTGCTTGCTGGATCCACCATTGAAGTCGGAGAGCAGATCTATCCCTCAGACAGTGCATTCATTGACGCATTTCTCCTGGGTGGCTTTATCGCTCTGATCGCTGCCGGCATGGCGCTGACCATCAGGGTGAAGACGTCACTCTTCGATGCACACGTGATCTCCGACGAGCAGCAACTGCATATACCTGTAGTGCTGATGGACGACCGCGCAGCCAAGACTTCGGGTCGTACGCACGACATCACACGGCACGGTCGAGTCGTTGATGGGAATGGACAGCCCATCGTCTCCGCGCTTGTTGAAGTGCTCAATGACTCAGACGCACTCGTGGACTGGTCACACACGGATGGCGAAGGCCATTTCGCCATCGCCATACCCGAGCCCGGCAGCTACCGAACAGTGGTGTCCGCGCAAGGTTGGGACCCTGCTTCAACCATCGTGGACTTTACGATCGCTGATGCAGGGCCAGAAATCTCTCTGGCCCCCTCCGCTGATCGGACCCTTGGCTAGCACTTGGACGGTAACGCTTGGCAACCATGAGGTGGCCTACGTCAGCAGACTGGTGACTGGGCATTTGGCCGGCACGGCTCGGCAACTCTTATCCAATCTCCATGTCAGCCAGTAGGCCGATACTGCACACATGCCAAATCAAAGTGTCCAAGACGATGCCTCATTTCAAATCATCCCTGGCGATGCAACATCGCGGGTCATAGTTCACGTGCCGCACGCGTCAACTGTCATACCTGAGTGGGTGAGACAGCGCATTGTCTTGTCGGACCGTGAATTGTCCGAGGAACTGAGCCTCATGACCGATGCCCGTACCGACGAGATTGCGCTACTTGCGGCCTCTGATAGTCACATCCGACCATGGATATTCGTGAATCAGCATTCGCGGCTGGTCGTGGATCCTGAGCGCTTCAAGGATCCAGGAAAGGAGCGCATGGCTGCTCCGGAAATCGGTATGGGTGCGGTCTACACACGCACAGCTCATGGCCAGGAACTCCGGGCGACAGACGGGGATCACCACAAGCAACTCATCAATACGTACTTCGACCCCTACTCGAATGCCTTGCAGGAGCTTGTTGCCCAGCGTCTTGCCGCAGTCCCAGAAGTCACCATTGTTGACCTCCATTCATTTCCGCAAATCGCACTTCCCTATGAACTGCTGGTCAAGCCAAGCGCGCATCGCCCTGAGCTGTGCATAGGAACGGATGATTGTCATACTCCCCCGTGGCTGCGCAATGCGGTCGCAGACAGCTTTGCCGAGTTGGGCGAGAGCCGACTCAACGAGCCTTTCGGCGAGACCTATGTGCCGATGTCCTACTGGCACAAGGAGCCGAGCGTGCATTCAGTCATGGTGGAACTGCGACGCGATACCTACCTTGCGACAGTGGGCGGAATTTCGAGGGTCGCAAAGATGCTGACAACGCTTCTCAACTCGATCGAGGCACACACGTAGGAACCAGTCGAGCGCTCGTGCACGACACAGTTGAGGGAGTCAATCAGACAATCGATTGACGCCCTCAACTCTCATTTCGAACTAGCCAGCGTCTTTGATTTCTTCGGGCATCTCAAAGGGTGCACCGAGAATTGGGTTGGTTCGGTAGTTGGTCACGGCATCGTTCAAGTGCGAATACTTCAACGACTCGCCCCGACGCGTGTTGACTGAACGAGTTGTCCGCATTCCCATGTCCGCTCCTTGCCATGCAGCCTCACCGGTGCCAAGAAACTGGAATTGCCAGTTGAACTTCGTCTGCTGCTTCCTGACGAGCTTGCGCACCTGCTCCAAGGAGAATTTCTGACTGGAGTTCTCCTCGCCGTCCGTGACAATCACGAACAACACGCGCTGGCCGCTCTGCATCGTCCAGCGCAGCCAGATCCTTGCCTGTGCGGCCAATCTCGCCACCCACGGCGTCCAGCAACTTGGTCATGCCTCGAGGCTCGAGCTCGTAGCCGAAAGCATCAGTGGACATCCGTGTGACAGTGTCGATGCGATCATCGAATTGCACCAGGGTCACAGTGAGCTTGCCTGGGAGCGCGAACTGGTCGCGGAGCAGGGTATTAATGCCTGCTTGCGCTTCAGCGCAGAGGTCTTGCATTGATCCGGAGCGATCAATAACGAGCGTGACGTGGGAATAGTTGGCTTCAGTCATGGCATTTCCGTTCTCTCGACCCACCACCAGGCGAATATGAACTAGTGGTCTGCAACGTGCATACCAAGAACTATTCCTCGAGGGTCTGACAATTGCTCCCACGCAGTTTGGAGATCCCTACCGTCCGCGGCGCACTTCTCGGAAGGGAATATCGCGATCAGCTGCCATCTCGCGAGGCATCCCCATCACGCGTTCAGCAATCATGTTGCGGCTCATCTCAGCTGAACCACCACCGAGGCTGATGCCTTGGCGCATCAGATAGTTGACCCCGATGGTCTGCAGATAGCCATCTCCCTGCACATCACCAAGCACAGCAAGACTGCCCGCAATATCCAGCATCATGTCCTGCTTCTGTTGCGGAATCTCAGCGTGATTGAGGCGCATCATCGCGCTCGCAAGGGCTGGGTACTCGCCAGATGCCATCCCTGTGCTCACTCGGTGCACGAGTTGCTCCATCACCACATCCTGTGCATGAGCCCATCCAACAGTCTCGCGTGTTGCTGGATCTTTGGCTTTGCCCACTGCGCGCGCGAGCTCTTCTATTGGCACTGACGCCATAAAGCCTTGGTTTCGAGAACGGCCGCTCGCGTAAGGCGAGGCTCCCCCAACTGCCTGGCGCTCATAGAACAACTGACGCTGCGCAACTGTCCAGCCGTCGTTCTCGGTGCCAATCAAGTTCTCGGCCGGCACGACCAGGTCGGTGAAGAACTCCTCGCAGAACTCCTCATCACCATTGACCATGCGCACACGATTCAGATGCAACTGCGGATCGTTGATCGGCACGATGATCATCGACAGGCCGCGATGCTTGGGTGCGTCCCAGTCGGTGCGGACAAGGCAGGTGCCGTAGTCGGCTGCATAGGCGAAGGTGCTCCACGTCTTCTGGCCGTTGATGACGTAGGTATCGCCGTCGCGCTCGGCCTTTGTGAGCAAGCCCGCAAGGTCGGATCCCCCGCTGGGCTCTGAAAGCAGTTGGCACAGCACCAACTCACCCGAGATGGCACCGCGCACGAATTTCTGCTTCTGTTCTTCGGTACCCATCTCCAAAATCATGGGCGCGCAGATCAGCAGCGAGGCCCCGGTGATCTGCACCGGCATCTCGTATTCGGCGCATTCTTCGTTGAATGCGTTCTGATGAGCACGCGAAAGCCCTTGTCCGCCATATTCACTGGGGTAGCAGATGCCAGCAAATCCACCAGAGAAGAGCAGCTTCTGCAGTTCGCGGTGACGCGCCCACATGGCCAGATGCTCGTCAGTGGTCAAGCGGGTGCCTACTGGACGATCATCAGCACCATCACTTAGTCGGGGCATGTGATCGCTCAGCCACATGCGAGCCTGCATGCGGAATTCATCGACCGATCGAGTTGCCATGGTGTCCTCCTGCGGCCAGGCGATGGCTGAATTGCACAGTAGGCGAGGATCACGCCGCACGCATGCGAAATGCACAAGGGATTCATGTCATCGAACGACACACGTTCAGTAGTAGATCGGACCCGGTGTTCCGCCACCTACAGCAATGGCATCGCCGTTGATCGCAATACTTCGAGGCGAGGCCAGAAATGTCACAACGACAGCAACTTCGGCGGCGTCAACCATTCGGCCAATTGAGTTGCTGCCCATGAGTCGCTCGACTTCGGCAGCAGAGATCCCACGCGCCTCAGCGATCGCCTCAAACTTTCCAGCGCTCGCCTCCGTACGTGTTCCGCCTGGATGGACGACTGTCACATTGATTCCTCGCGGCCCGAGTTCATCGGCGAGGTTCTTGGTCATTGCCGCAACCGCAACATTGCGCATTGAGCCCACTGTCGAACCCGAGGATCGAGCCGCCAGGCCAGAAATACTGATGATGCGACCCCAGCCGCTGTTGAGCATGTGCGGCACTACTGCTTGAGCGCATTGCAGGTAGCCGAGCACTTTGACGTTCATGTCCTCCCAGAACTCCTCGGCGGTGATGTCGGCCATCCTGGGTGGAACTGAGGATCCACCTGGTCGCGCAGCGTTGTTCACCAGAATGTCGACACCACCAAGGGCTGCCACTGCGGCATCCACCATGGTGTTGATGTCCTTCGAGGAGCTCGTGTCGGCAACAATCGGCACGATCCTTCGCCCGGTGGCAGAACTGATCTCTGTGGCGGTAGCGCGCAATGCCGCGTCTCCGCGTGCTGTCACGACGACATCGCAACCCTCGTTTGCCAATGCTCTGGCAATGGCCTTGCCGATGCCTCGGCTACCACCGGTCACCAACGCGCGCTTGCCCACTAACTCCAAGTCCATGGAATCAATCCCGTCATCTGTGAGATATCAAGCAGGCGATGAATACCGGCTATATGTTCAGCGCTGAGTTCCCACCCCACTGGTATCCACTGCGCAAGCCTCCATGAGAGGTGCCGAAGACCACGGTGTTCATGGCCTGATCAAGTTCTTCAGGATCCCATTGCTTGTCCGAAACACCGACCACACCATTTGGTGTCCAAGGCGCGAAATGCGTCACACGCGAACCCTGGGAGAAGAATGCTTGACCGTTCACATGGCGAGAGAGATCCGAAGCCAGCCAGACTGCCAATGGAGCGACGTTGCCTGGGTCGCGCGGGTCGTATTCGGTGTACTGGTCCGGCTCGGCAATCTCAGCGATATCGGTGCCGCGTGTGATGCCAATGAGTCGGGTCGTGCCCGACGGAGCAATCGAATTGGAGCGGACGCCGTACTTCATCATGTCCTGCGCAAGCGCGACAGAGAACATCGCAATGCCACCTTTGGCAGCGGCGTAATTGGTCTGGCCGGTGTTGCCGAGCAGTCCAACCGATGACGTCGTGCAAATCACTGAGGCATTCACCTTGCCGCCGATTTCGCGGCTCTTCTCACGCCAGTAAGCAGTCGCATGGCGCGCGGGAGCGAAGTGACCCTTGAGGTGGACCTTGATGACCGAATCCCAGTCGCTCTCGTCCATGTTGAAGATCATCTTGTCGCGCAGGATTCCAGCGTTGAGGACGAGGCAGTCCAGCCCACCGAAGCTGTCGATCGCCTGATCGACCATCTCCTTGGCTGCCGCAAAGTCCGACACGTCGGCGTAGTTGGCTACGGCCTGGCCACCCCGGCTCTTGATGATGTCCACCACCTCGTCAGCTGCGCGCTGGTCTGAGCCGCCGCCAGAAGGGGCGCCACCAAGGTCGTTCACTACCACCTTGGCCCCGTGCTCGGCCATGAGAAGTGCGTAGCCACGGCCGACGCCATGTCCTGCGCCAGTGATGATGACGGACTTGCCTTCGAGAAGTTTCATGCTCGGATCCTAAGGAGCAGAGCACGACAGCATGGGGCAAAAGCCAGATCTCGGAAGCCATGCGTCACTGGATGACAGGCGGCGTAATCGGCTGCGAACCCGCAACTGGAACGGCTACCGTCCTTCGACACGTGCATCCGTCCTCAGATGCTGACGAAACCATAGGAGCGCAAATGGCCGCATTCGACGACAAGGTTGTTGTGGTGACCGGTTCAAGCCGAGGCATCGGCCAAGCGACGGCGATCGAGTTTGCTCGCTTGGGGGCCAAGGTGGTCAGTGTTGCGCGCGGTGTCCCTCACCACATTTTTCCTGGAACTCTTTGCGAAACTGAAGAAGTGATCCGTGATTTCGGCGGTGAAGTGATCAGTGTGGAAGCCGACCTGATGGATGAAGTCGCCATCCAGAAGATCTACGACGAGACCATGAATGCCTTTGGCCGCTGCGACATCTTGGTCAACAATGCTGCGGCATCCTTCCTTGGTTCCTTCCTGGACCTGTCTCTCAAGCGACTGGACATCATCTGGAAGGTCAACGTCCGGGCATCCTGGCAACTCTCCCGGCTATTCCTGCCGCAGATGCTTGAGCGCGCAGATGGCCGCATCGTCAATGTGAGTTCCGGTGGCGGCCATGTGAACTACGGGGGTTCCAGCTTGGAGGTCCTGCAGGCCCCTGCCACTGGTGCTCCACGTCGCATGGGCGTTGGGCAGGCCAGCCTCGGCGCTACAGCCTACGGAACTTCCAAGGCCGCGCTGGATCGATTCACGCAAGGTCTCGCCAGCGAGGTTGCAGGTCAGGGGGTTGGCGTCAACGCCATCGGCGTGGAGGCGCGAACTCCACCAAACGTCCATTTCCTTACTGACGAGGAGACGCCTGAAGGCGAGTTGCCCGAGGCACCTGCTCAGTTGATCACCTGGCTGGCGGCACAACCACCAGAGCTCACAGGCAAGATTCTCAGCCAGCATGAGCTGCTTTGGCCGCTAAGGGCGCAGGGACTCATCAGACCAGCGGCCAAGCCTGGCGATAACCCAGACCTGCCTTCTGGTTCATCAGGCATGCTGCCAAAGAGCTGATCTGCCAAGCTCACAAGATCCTGCGCGGGTTCGGCTGCGAGCGGGGCTAGTCGGCGCGACCAACAACACAGACATTCGCATCGCGCTCAGCGAGTTGCTTTGGCGACCAGGCGCACGGCCTCGCCTTCGCCGAGTTGCACTCCCGGTCCCGGTTCGCTTCGTATCACGACCGAATTGCCAGCGAAGGTCGTTGATTCAGGTCTCAGACCAGCATCGGCAATAGCTGCGGCAGCATTGGCAATTGTCAGGCCCGTGACGTCAGGCACGACCCGGCTGACAGAGAGTTGCTCTGCGAGCAAGTACTCACTGTCCAATGAGTCGGCCATGCGCTTCACAGGCATGCCTTTATGGATTGCTGTCATCGTGTCGACAAAGACCGCAGCGGGAATCGTGCCTCCATAGACGCGTGAGTAGCCCAAGGTATTGACCAGTGGATAGCGGGGTCCGCGCGGATCGGCCACCATCACGACTGTGGCCCAATCTGGGGTGTATCCAGCAAACCAGGCCGAAGCCACATCTTGAGAGGTGCCGGTCTTGCCGGCAACTGGTCGATCGGGGAGTCTGGCGGACTTGCCTGTCCCCTCCCCTGTGACCTGTTCAAGAGTCCACGTGACTGCGCGCGCGGCAGCAGGAGTGAGCACTTGCTCGCAGACTGAAGGCAGATCGCGGCGTCCGGCAGGGGTCGTTACAGCGGTGATGAACGTTGCCGGACAAGCAAGCCCATTGGCAGCCACCGTGGCATATGCGGCGGCCATCTGCACTACGGGGATCTCGCGTGCACCGAGAGTGAAAGATCCCTCGTCGTCAAGCACGGAACGCGCACCGTTGAGAGGAATCGCAGTTGCCCCCATGCGAGTAGCCAGATCCGCGATGCGGCGTACACCCACTCGCTCTTCCAATTGAACGAAAGCTGTGTTGAGGGATCGGGTGGTTGCCTGCACGATCGAGACGTTTGATGCCGGCGAAGTGTTGTAGTTGTGAAATGCGCCAGACGCGGGGTTGGCCATCGTCGGGGACGTGTAGCTGATGCCACCCGGCAGGACAGTGGTCAGCGGGATACCGTCAGACACAGCCCGCGACAGCGTGAAGAGTTTCATCGTGGATCCGGGACCTGTCACCGCCGCCGTGCCCAAGGGCAATTCAGTTCTCCCCGGTCCGCTGCCAAAGTCCTTGCTCAGCGCCAGTGCCGCCACCTGCCCGGTGCCAGGCTTCACTACAGCCACGACCGCAGATGCCCTGTGCTGCGCCGGCACGTGGGAGCGCGCTGCTGCTCGAGCCGCTGTCTGCGCGGCCGGAAGCAATGCGGTCTGTATTTCCAGACCTCCGCGCGTCCAAGCGGCGGCCTGTTCCGCCTCGTTGCTTCCCAGGAGTTTTTCATCCTTGAGCTGGCGCAGCACGGCATCGCAGTAGGTCCCCCAACCACCGGTCGCGGCCTCACATCCCCGCTCGGGGTAGGTGATCTTCAGGCCAAGAGGCTCTGCCTGGGCTTGCTGCGCGGCAGCGGGGCTGATGGCGCCATTGGAAGTAAGTCGATTGAGGACGAGGTTGCGTCGTGCAAGTGCGCCCTCGGGGTTTCGAATTGGATTGAGCAGGGAAGGTGCCTTGAGAAGGCCAACCAGAGTCGCAGCTTGGCTCAAGCTCAGACTCTTAGCGTTGGTTGAGAAGTAGCGGCGTGCCGCTGCGTCGATGCCATACGCATCGGACCCGAAGCTCACCACATTCAGGTAGCCCTCAAGGATCTCCTCCTTGCTGAACCTACGTTCAAGCGCTAAAGCCTTGAGCACCTCCGTCACCTTGCGTGAGATCGTGCGTTCGGTCGCTTGCTTCATCCGGTCGGCATCACCAGACAACTCAGCCTTCAGCAGGCTGACGTTCTTGATGTACTGCATGGTGATGGTGGAACCGCCCTCCTGCGAGGACGTTTCTGCGTTGTTGCGTATTGCGCGCAGCAGACCGAAGACGTCAACACCGTGGTGGTCGTAGAACCGAACATCCTCTGTTGCGATCAGTGCCTCTGGCACCCAGGGGGCGATCTGGTCAAGTGAGACGGAGTTTCTGTCATAGGAGGCGAAGCGGGCGATGACCGTGCCATCCGTTGCGAGCATGACGGATTCGCCAGGGAGTTCCAAGTCAAGGAAGTCGCCCAGCAACTCATCAACCTGATTGGCCACGGCACGGGAACCAGCGAGCACCGGCAGGAACAGACTCGCGACGAGTGCCAGCATCACCGCCAGGCCGACGGCATAGTCATGCCATTGGGGTCGATGTGCTCGGCGTAGCGAGAAAAAGCTCATGATCTTCTTCAGGATCTTCACTGCTCAGCCGCCTCGTCTTCCAGATGCACGTAGGCAAGGACAGTGGCCCAAGGAAGTTTGCCCGTGAACGACTGAACACTTGTGGTGGTCAACGTGATCCAGTCACTCTTCTTCTGTGCCGAAATCATGGTTGGCTCGTCGACTGTGAACTTCCATCCGGAGCTGAGCAACTGCGCTCGGTAATTGCTGATTGGGTTGCTCGCCGAACGAGTTGCCGCTTGCCAACCTTGCGCTCCGCGAGACTCGTACTCGGTGACGGAGTCATCGACGACCCTCTCACCGGCCGCCGTCTTCAGCAAGCCGTCGAGAATGAGCCGCGGTCGGACGCCTGCTGTGGCTGATGGCGAACCCGAAGGAAGGGCAAGGTTGGACTCAGCGACTGCAGGCACCGGTGAACCGTCGGCGGAACTCGATGATGGATTCGATGAAGAAGTGCAGGCACTCATTGCGAAAGTTGCGAGCGCAGCAATGGCGACCAGACTCAGATTGCGGGCGTGCTTCATCGGGCATCCATCGCAAGCGCACTCGGCCCCGGTGAGGCCGTTGGCGCGACACTCGGCGCATCCGTCGGTGATTGTGTTGGCAGCACCGAAGGGATTGGCAACGGCTCCAGCGGAACATAGGCGTACCAGGCGTCCAAAGAGAGACCTCGTTGTATGAGAGCGGCCTGCCACGCGGCCGATGCCCTCTCCAACGCTTTGTCATACAAGGCCCAGGCTGCAAGTGCCGCCCGAGTCTGCGCATCTTCGCGTGCGTAAGCGCGCGCGTCCACCATCGACATCAGCCAAGAGGACAACTTGCTCGCGGCGGTGGAGAAGGCACCATCGATTTGGCCTTCCAACTCTATGCCGGGCAGCTTCGGGTCGAACTCAGGCGGAACGGTGCCGGCGAATGCCCATCCACAGCCCGGACCCACAGAGTCCTCACGCGCGAAATACGCCGTGGCGGTCGTGGGAATTGGTTCAACTTCTGGCGGCGGGGCGGCGGGTCGTGGGACTGCTGGCGGCAGAAGTTCAGATGGAGAGATGAGCACAGGAACGCGCACAACGGGCGCTACCTCCACCCCCATTGTGTACGGGTTGTTTGTGAGATCAGGTGGGGCGATAACTGCCAGCTCCGGCCGCTCTACTGCCTCTGTGGGTGCCCACTCCACAACCACTGAAACTTTTGGCACCTTTGGACCAGCCGGCTCCGGCGTATCGATTGCAACTGCCGGGTGCCACGGACGGTAGCCCGGACGCCACGGATTGCGGGTCATGTCGTCATCTGCATCCTGGTTCGAGCCGACTATGCACTGCGCCGCGGTACGTTCAACAACACTGCTGGCGATCGAGTCGAGACTCTGCGTCGACGCGCTGTCCGACACCTGCAGCACACTGACCAGGACATCGCCACGTCGAGCAACGACCCACGTCACCGGAACATCCGTCCGCCGTAGTGTCAATGAGCTATCTGAAGAAGCAACAACTCTGAACTGAGTGCAACCAGTCAACGCGTCAGACTGCTGCTTCCAAAGCCTGGCGCCGTCTCCAGCGCTTGCAATCACAATCCCCACGTGAGTGCCGTTTTCAGTAACGCCGAAGGACTTCCATGGCGTTTCTGGAGGAGTGCCGCACCATGAAGGCCAGCTGCCGACCTCTGGAGTTGCTCCTACGCTGGCCAGCGCTGCAGCCATGTCCTGCACTCCGGGCGGACGGTCACCTGTTGGGGTGACCGACACTGATACCTGGCTCACCAACGCCGGCTCCCCCAGAACTTCCACCCCGTCAGTTGAGCCCGGAGCCAAGGGGCCGATGAGCAGCATCAGCGCCGCTGCATTGATAGCGAGCAGCCCACAGGCACTGGCGATGACGACGATCTTCCGCATGGTGTCGCTAGCGTAAGTCGCCCCTACCGGAAGTGACGCCACTTGGCCTCCAAAATCGCATAGCAACATCATCCGAATTCGATGTCACTTGGATGGCCGATCAGGCACATTCGTCAAAGAACTGAGTCGCAATTCACTCGTGATGGATAGCTTCACTTTGGCTCTCGTCGTGCCTTCGTCGCCTGCAACGTACGGACCAAGTAGCGTCCGACGCGGCCAGTGTCCAAGGATTTTGATGGACGAACAGTCCAGTGGCTGCGCTCACAGGCGGCCTATTGACAGGGATAGTCGCGTCGCCCGCATTCGCCGGACCCACAGTAAAGATGGCCAAGGCATCGTCCTGTGACATCGTGCGAGAGGCCCTTCTCACGGGTTCACAATCGGGAATCACAAAGGCAATGAAGGCGCTCAAGGCAGACAGGTCAGCACCGCGAACTGCACGCGAGTACGCCAACTAGTACCTCGTGCCAGACGCACGTAACTCGTCTCTGCGCCAAATGGACATCAGCTTGATCCAGATGTCGTGCGACATGGGGACTTAGGCAATTCCGCGAACCAGGAGCGGAATCGGGTCGGGACTGCGAGATTCGGGGTCGCTGTCGACCGGATTGGCGGTGGGTGAGTCATTGGTAAGCAGACACGAAAGTCTGACCTGCTATCCCGGTCGCCAAATGCCTCCCTGGGTAGGGCGGGGTCACCCGAGATTGCAATGTTCGCCGACAGCGGGGCTACCTCGGCTCTACATTTGACCTGACGGGGAGGAACCGTGTCAGCAATCGTTCGTTTCGCCGCGGCTGGCGCTCTGGCTTTCGGTGCCGCGGTTTCAGCCGCGGCCAGCCCTGCGGCTAGCGAGCCCGCTCAGGACCTTCAAGTGAAGACAGTCCAGGCCGCGCACCCCACAGCCTCGAACCGAGACGGCTCGGGGATGCGCACTCCGCTGCGTAGCGTGCAGTCCGCTATCGCGAACAGCCTCCGCACGCGAACTCGGCCCAACTGCCACACGGTGGTCTTGGCCCGGTCCAACGCAAACTGGGGCCTCATCTCTAGCAGTCGATATGCCACGTCGAACCAAGATGTGTGCGAGCCCTACGAAGGGGTAACACTTATCCGCAAGACCTCGACTGGGTGGGTTCGCACGGGCTTCACGGGCAGTTCCTTCGGCTGCTCGGACCTTTCCTCCTCGAGCAATGGTTGGCTCAGCCGTGAAGGCGCGCCTCGACCGGTGATTCAGGACTTGCAGCGGTTCCTTTCTTGCGATTCGTTGGCCTAGCCGCGTCCGAGTCCTGGAAGACGAACTGGCCATTCCCGCCAACGACACTCAGGCGACGGTCTGCGCCGAGGGAGCCTGGCGTACTGACCGGCCTTGGATCTGCGGATTGGCTCTCAGATGGGCTGTCAACTCCCCTCGCCAAAGACGAAATCCCCCACAAAACGGCGAGGGTCCGTGAGAGAAGCAGAGTCGGGCTGGCGGGATTCGAACCCACGACCCCTTGACCCCCAGTCAAGTGCGCTACCAAACTGCGCTACAGCCCGAGCACTCCTCAACCAATGTGTGTTGATCAAGTTGCGCGGTCGCTGAGTCTAGTGCGAGCGACAACCTTGGACCGAGGTACCCAATAGGCCCGGCCCTGCTGCGAGACAATCGCCTGATGGAGGGGCGGCGATGAGCGCAGGAGCTGTTGAGTCGATCCCTGCTGGCAACTTTCGTGTCTGGCTGGGTGAGATCAAACTGGCCATGTCCGAGGGCTCGAATTCTGATGTTCCTTGCGGCTCGTGCAGCGCCTGCTGCCGTTCATCGCAATTCATTCTGGTGACCGATGCTGACATTACCGCTCGATCGGTGATCCCCTCTGAACTGCTGTTCTCCGCTCCCGGTTTGCCAGCAGGCAATCACGTCATGGGCTACGACTCACGGGGACACTGCCCGATGTTTGGTGAAACCGGATGCTCGATCTATGAGGATCGACCTCAGGCTTGTCGAGCGTATGACTGCCGCATCTTCACCGCGACCGACATCGACGTGGGGGCAGACGGGCACGATGAGATTGCTTCGCGCGCCCAACAATGGCAGTTCGAAATGGATGCCGAAGGCGAGATTGCATTGGCGGCCGTCCGTGCAGCAGCGGAGTATGTCACTGCGAATGCGTCAACACTCGGACTTGGATACAGCGCAACTGCGCGAGCTCTTGCCGCGATCGAACTCGCTACCAAGCCGTAACGCTACTTGCGCACTCGCTTCTCGCGCACGCGCATCAGGATGCGAATTGGCGTGCCGTCGAATCCATATTCCTCGCGCAGGCGCCGCTCGATGAAGCGGCGATAGCCGGCCTCAAGAAAGCCGGTCGTGAACAAGGCAAAAGTTGGCGGACTGACCGATACCTGCGCACCGAACAGAATCCGCGGCTGCTTGCCTCCGCGGATCGGGTGCGGATTGGATTGGACGATCGCACCGAGAAATTGATTGAGTCGACCCGTTGGCACTCGAGTTTCCCAACCCTTGATGGCCGCTTCCAGCGCGAACTCAAGGCGCTCGATGTGCCGCCCAGTTTTCGCCGAGACGTTGACGTGCGGAGCCCATGGCACCTGCACCAGATCGCGATCGATCTCACGCTCGAGGTAATAACGTCGCTCCTCGTCGGTGAGATCCCATTTGTTGTAAGCGATGACGATTGCCCGGCCGGCTTCCTCAGCCATCGCGATGATACGGACATCCTGTTCGCTGATGGGTTCTGATGAATCAATCAGTACCAGGGCGACCTCGGCGCGATCAAGTGCGGCTTGGGTGCGCAGCGTGGCGTAGTACTCGTGGCCGCTTGCTTCCTTCGCTCTGCGGCGGATACCTGCGGTGTCAACGAACCACCACCACTTCTCCTTGAGCTTCACCAGCTCGTCGACTGGGTCAACTGTGGTGCCGGCGACGTCGTCAACCACCACGCGATCTGAACCAGCCATCGCATTGAGCAGAGATGACTTGCCCACATTGGGCTTACCCAGCAATGCCACCCGACGCGGTCCTGCGCTGCGCATCCGACCCTGGCCTTCAGCAGGCAGGATGTTGACGATGGCATCGAGCAGATCACCAGCGCCACGACCATGCTGGGCCGAGACCGGGATCGGCTCACCAAGTCCGAGCGACCAGAGTGCGGCAGCTTCGTTCTCCAGGATTGCATCGTCGGCCTTGTTGGCAACGAGCAGCACCGGCTTGCCTGAACGACGGAGCACGTCGACTACGGCTTCGTCGGTGTCAGTGGCGCCGACTGTCGCATCGACAACGAAGGCAACAGCGTCTGCATCGTTGATGGCGCGTTCGGCTTGAGCTGCGATTTGAGCAGCCATGCCCTTGACCTTGCGATCCCAGCCACCGGTGTCAATGAGAATGAAGCGCTTGCCATTCCACTCAGCTTCGTAGGTGACGCGGTCGCGAGTCACACCAGGGATGTCTTCAACAACGGCTTCACGACGACCGATGATGCGATTGACCAGCGTTGACTTGCCGACATTGGGTCGACCCACAACTGCCAGGACAGGCCAGCCATCCTGGCTGGTCTTGTCGGTCAGGTCCGCGAGATCGTCGTCAAATTCGCCGAACTCTGCACGCGCAGCCTGCAGCGCTCTTTCGAGGGCTGCAAGATCCTCGCCTTCTTCGACTTCACCATCAATCTGCTCTTCGAGAACGAGGTTTTCGTCGTCTCCATCGATTGCAACCCAGGAGTCGCTCATCTCACTGCCTCTCGTGTTAGGCCTGCGCATCCGCACGAGCCTGGCGCACCTGCTCAGCAACCTCTTGGACGGTTGCGAGCGCACATGGATCCCCGTGGACCGCAATCTGGATAGGTGCTTCGAACACGATACTGATAGGCGATCCCGGCCTTGGCGGGTCGGTCCGTACTTTGCCTCCGGCACCAGTGATGCGCACCGGCACAATCACGGCGCCGCTAGCGGCCACGAGGTAGCCCAAGGGAGGCAGATCCCCCACAAAAGCGACGGCTCCGCCGGCTTTGAGCACTGCGATCCCCTGCTCAGCAGCAGCAAATCCAAAGCCATCCAAGGAGATGTCTCCGGCAACAATCTGCGTTCGGCCCAGGAACACCTCATTGAGCGCACCGGACACAATCAGCTGCACCGGACGGGGAGCCACCGCCCTCAGCGCTGGGCCTGAGAGCAGCTCGTCTCCCTCAATATGGAAGATGACAGGTCCGGCGCTGGGAACAAGTGCTTGCCCCGAAACTCGGAGCCGATAGAGGAACTTCACTGCCGAGCTCGTAACAGATCCCAGCATGCTGCTGGAAGTCCCGCTCATTTGGCTACGGCCTTGGCGTAGCCGACGACCTTGGCGATGACCTGATCCAAGGTCAAGTTGCTCGTGTCGAGTTCGATAGCGTCCTCGGCTTTGGTGAGCGGCGAGGTCGTCCTGGATGAATCCAATTGATCGCGCTTTGCCAGCGCGGCCTCGGTTGCCTGCACAGCTTCTGCCGCGACGACTCCCCCATCGGCTTGCTCCAGAGCTCGACGTTGAGCTCGCACCTCAGGGTCTGCCGTCAAGAAGATCTTCAGATGGGCATGCGGAAGGACAACCGTGGTGATGTCACGGCCTTCAACGACGATGCCGGTACCTGAGCGCATTGCCATCATCGCCGCATCGCGCTGCTTCTGCACGAGCAGTTGTCGAACCTTGGGCACTGCGCTCACAGCACTGACAGCCGAGGTGATGCGGTCTTCGCGGATGGCTTCTGCGACATCGGTGCCGTCGACTTCAATCGTCGGCTGATACGGATTCGCGCCACTTGCGATATCGGGCTTCTTGGCAAATTTAGCCACGGCCTCGGCATCATTGGGATCAATACCGGCTTCGAGTACGGCCCAGGTCATCGCCCGATACATCGCTCCCGTGTCCAGATAATGCCAACTCAGCCTTGCTGCGGTGCCACGGCAGACACTGGATTTTCCCGAGCCGGCCGGCCCATCCACAGCGACAACAAGTGGCGGAATTTCATTGCTCATGCTCAGCTTCCCCGAACATCGAAGCCACGCGCCTGCAGCGCTTCAACCAATGGTTCCGCAGCATCAGGCCTGACTGCCAATTCGACTCGACCACTGGGACGACCCAGCACATGCTCAATTCGCACATCTTCAAGATTGATCCCAGCTTCACCTGCGGCGATGAACAGTCGCGCAAGCTCACCGGGTTCATCGGCAACCATGACGGCAACCTCATGGAACGGCGAATCCGGGCTGCCGTGCTTGCCCGGGATGCGCATGCGCCCAAGGACTCCCGCGCGCAAGGTGGCATCGATGGCCTCTTGGTGATCACGATCTCCAGCCGCGAGTTCCTGTAGCGCGTGGAGCACCTCCTGCAGTTCAAACACCACGCCGCTCAGCACTTCAGCCACCGGACCTGCGTTCTCGCTGAGAATGTCCAGCCATAAATCGCTGTCCGACGAGGCTATGCGCGTCATATCTCGAAGACCTTGACCGGCCACCGAAATATGCAGTTCCTTGGCTGGCAGCAACTGGGCTGCCAGCGCGCTGGACACCACCTGGGGAGCATGCGAGACGAGTGCCACGGCAACGTCGTGCTCACTTGCAGCCATTTCGACAGGCAGCGCACCGCATGTGGTCACCAGTAGTTGCGCCCGCAACACATGCTCGGTGTCGGTCTCAAGAGTAGGAGTCAGGATCCACAGCCGATCATCAAAGAGATCTGCCCGGGCTCCGGCGGCACCGGACACTTCACGGCCAGCCATCGGGTGTCCGCCGACTAGTCGTGAGGAGTCCGCGCCCGAGAATACGGCCTGCCTCAGGATGCCGGATTTTACCGAGGTGACGTCCGTGATGGTGGCGTGCGGGAACTCTTTGCTCGCCGAAGCCATCACGTATGACGCCGAACGCGGCGGTACCGAGACGACGACTATTGCCGGAACTTGGTTTGTGTGCTCGGCACCAGCTGCCATCCCTACGGCGGTAGCCAATTGGGAGGCATCCTCATCGCGAAGGAACACCTGGACGCCGGCTCTCTTGAGCGCAAGGGCAATGGATGTGCCGATCAAGCCAGTGCCGACGACCAGGACCGGACTGAGCGATGCAGTCGGCGTGGTCTGCGTCACGACTGGGTGTCCGGGCGAAGGACTTCGGCACCGCGCAGGTAGACATGGAAGATTTCGCTGCGTGGACGATCCGTGTCGACATGAAGCAGCACACGAACGACGCGCTCAAGAGCTCCATGCACGTCGATCTCCTGAGCACACATCAGCGGCACGTCCGTGAAGCCGACCTCGCGGGCAGCCTTGGCGGGGAAAGCGCAATGGAGGTCAGGTGTGTTGGTGAACAGCACACTGATGACGTCATCCGGGGTCACGCCATTTCGTTCGAGAATGACTTCCAGCAGTTCGCCGACTGCTTCCCGCATCTCGTCAGCATTATCTTCCTGCAAGCACACGGCTCCCCTGATTGCACGCATCGGCAAAGACTACAGACCAACAGCCGTGTAGAGAGCGCGTAAGTCAGGTCCGGTCAACTCCCGTATTTGCCCGGCCTTGAGGTTGCCCAAATGCAGCGGCCCAATGCGCGTGCGTACCAGTTCGATGACAGGGTGACCAACCTCATCCAAGAGCCGACGCACAATGCGATTGCGCCCTTCGTGGATGACCAGTTCGAGCATGCTTCGATCCTTGGCCTGCTGCACGATGCGAACCGAATCGACCTTCATCGGGCCGTCATCCAGTTCGACCCCTTCGCGCAATCGGCGCAGGGTCTGCGTGGTGACCTGCCCAGTGACAGTAGCGAGGTAGGTCTTGTCGACACCATGGGCTGGATGCACGACCCTGTTGGCGAGCTCACCGTCATTGGTCAGCAGTAGTAAGCCCTCGGTTTCAGCATCCAGACGCCCAACATGGAACAAGCGCTCGGACCGATCCGCAACAAGATCTCCGACGCAAGGCCGCCCATGCTCATCGCTCATCGTTGAGATCACACCACTTGGCTTGTTCAGCAGCAGCACAACGTTGCCGGGGGCTGTAGGCACTCGCTGACCGTTGACGTGCACAACAGCAGTCATCGGATCGATGCGCATACCTTGCTCGACAACGAGCTCACCATTGACTTTAACGCGACCTTTGGCGATCAATTCCTCGCACTTGCGACGACTGCCGATGCCCGCCTGCGCAAGAACCTTTTGCAGGCGGATCTCTGTCTCACTCATTAGTCACCCGTTGCTACTGAATCAAGAACTTCTTCAAGATCTGCCAGATCAGGGAGATGCTCTGCAAGGGGCGGAAGATCATCAAGTGAGGCAATGCCCAAGCGCTCCAGGAAAGTTGAAGTCGTTCGGTACAGAATCGCTGACGACTCGTCTTCGTGCCCGGCTTCCTCGATGAGGCCACGAGTGACCAGGGTGCGAATCACACCATCGACATTGACCCCTCGCACTGCGCTCACCCGGCCGCGAGTGACTGGCTGGCGATAGGCAATCACGGCCAAGGTTTCAAGTGACGCCTGAGTCAGGCGAGCTTGCTGACCGTCGAGCACATAGCGCTCAACCAGCGGCGAGCATTCACTCCGGGTGTAGTAGCGCCAGCCTCCAGCAACCTCCCGTAGGTCGAAGCCGCGCACCGCTTCGTCGTACTCGGCTGCCAAAGCCCGCACGGTTGCTTCGACATCTGTGGTCGGCTGCCGGGTGGCCTGCGCGAGTGCAATCACTGACATTGGTTCATCTGCGAGCAGGAGCAGGGCTTCGATCGCTGATGACAAGCTGGGCGCTCCCAGACTGTCTGCATCCTCGAGTTCTTCAAAGGGCTCGATTTCTTCTTGCACGCCCTGCTCACTCATCGACGAACTCCTTCAATTCAACTTCGTTCTCATCTGCTACTGGCACTTGGTCAATCTCACGCTCGACATCGAATTCATCAGCAACGCTGATCTCGCCCTCATCGGACCCTGTCCACCGCACCGTCAGGTCACCGAGAGGAGTGATCTGCTCAAAGGCCACCGCACCTTCACGGTAGAGCTCGAGCAATGCAAGGAAACGACCGACCACAAGCAAGGTGGTGTCGCAGTCAGCGATGAGTGCGCGGAAAGTGCTGGTTCGATGTCGGCGCAGGCGGTCAACCAGGATGCCAGCCTGTTCACGCACATTGACGCGTTGCACATGCGCGTGCGCCATCGAGACTTCTTCGATGGGCTTGGGAGCAAGGGCTCGCGCGGCAAGTGATGCGAATTGATCGGGTCCAAGCCCAAGCAGCACCTCTGGCAGGAGTGCGGCGAACTGCGGTTCGAGCCCAACCGTGCGCGGGTAGCGGCGATTGGCTGTTGCCATGCTCTCAGCAAAGAGAGCGGACACCTCTTTGTAGGCGCGGTACTGAAGCAGACGTGCGAAGAGCAGGTCACGTGCTTCAAAGAGCGCCAGATCCTCTTCGTCTTCAACTTCACCCGAGGGCAGGAGCCGGGCGGCTTTCAGATCAAGGAGGGTGGCCGCCACGACGAGGAAGCTGCTGGCCTCGTCCAGATCCCAGGACTTGCCCTGTGCACGGAGATAGCCGATGAACTCGTCGGTAACCAGATGCAGTGCGAGTTCTGTGACTTCAAGCTTGTGCTTGGAGATAAGCGAGAGCAGCAGGTCGAAGGGGCCGTCAAAATCACCCACCCGTACAGAGAAACTCTCGGGTGGGTGTGTCGCCAACTCAGCTGACTCGGTGACGTCGTCGGCCAGCCCAGCTTCGGTCACCGGGCCAAAACCTCCCGCGCCAATTGGCGGTAGGAATCCGCGCCTGCACTGGTCGGAGCAAAGGTGGTGATCGGCTCGCCTGCAACAGCAGCATCCGGGAACTTCACGGTGCGGTGGATAGCAGTTTGGAAGACCTGATCACCGAATGCCTGGCGAACTGTCTGCAGCACTTCGCGACTGTGCAATGTTCGGGGGTCATACATCGTTGGCAGTACACCGATGATGGTGAGTTCGGGATTCAAGCGAGCCTTGACCTTGTTGATGGTGTCCTGCAACAAGGCGACACCACGAAGGGCGAAGTACTCAGTCTCCATCGGCACGATGACTCCGGTACTTGCTGTCAACGCGTTCAAGGTCAAAAGACCAAGTGAGGGCTGGCAGTCAATCAAGACGATGTCGTAACTGGGAAGCAGAGGCGCCAAGGCGCGACCCAACGCGTACTCGCGACCGACCTCGCTTACCAATTGAAGTTCCGCTGCCGACAAGTCGATGTTGCTCGGCAGCAGATCCAGATTCTCGACATCGGTCGTCAGGACAACCTCGCGGATGTCGCACTCGTAATCTGTCAGAACGTTGTAGACCGTGCGGTCCATCTCATTGGGATTGACACCCAAAGCGACAGAGAGCGCGCCCTGTGGATCAAAGTCGACTAGGAGCACCTTGCGGCCATATCCAGCCAGCGCCGCACCAAGGCTGACCGTCGAGGTGGTCTTGCCCACCCCGCCCTTTTGATTGACCATGGCAATGACCCGCGCTGGGCCGTGCGAGGTCAGCGGGGTCGGTTCTGGGATGGACGTCGTTTCTGGAACGGACGTCGCGTCTGGTGCAGGGTCTCCCGCTGCCTCCAGCACTTCCGAATCCATGGCCATCCTCTCGATTAAGCACGCGCTAAGAAGCCCTCAGCCTAATGGCCCTCAGCCCTGTGCTCGTGGATGACTCGTGGCATAGACCTCACGAAGGGTGTCGGGGGTGACTGCGGTGTAGATCTGAGTGGTGGTCACCGAGGAATGACCCAGCAGCTCCTGCACCACCCGGACGTCGGCACCGCCTTGGAGCAAGTGCGTGGCAAAGCTGTGACGAAGGGTGTGGGGGCTGACTTCGACCTCCAGTTTCGCCGAATCGGCAGCCTTGCGCACCACGGCATACGCGCTCTGCCGCGACAGCCGGCCTCCCTTGGTGTTGAGGAATACCGCAGGTGTGCCGCGCCCCTGGAGCAGCAACGCAGGACGGCCCCGCACCAGGTATTCATCCAAGGCCGCGATCGAATAGCCCCCGAGCGGGAGCATCCGCTGCTTGTCGCCCTTACCGGTCACGATGAGGGTGCGCTCCTCCAGCTTGAGGTCATCGACGTCAATATTGATCGCCTCACTGATCCGCACTCCGGTGCCGTAGAGCAGTTCGGCCAGAGCTCTATCACGTAAGCCTGCTGGCGTGCTGTCGTCGCCACACGCGCGCAGCAGGCGCTTGACCTGGTCATAGCTCAAGGCTTTGGGCAGCCGCTTCACGGCACTGGCCGGCGAAATCCGCTGACTTGGGTCGTCGGCAGTCAGGCCTTCGTCGAGAGCAAAGCGGTGAAAGCCGCGAATGGCGACAAGCACCCGGCCGGCGCTGGATGCAGCAAGCGGCGTGCCCACGCTCGAGTCACGCAGGCTTGCGGAGAAGTCTGCGATATCGCTTTCAACGATGACGTCAGCAGAACTCAGGCCCCGGGCAAGACACCACAGGAGGTACCGCTCCAAATCTCGGCTATAGGCAGCCAGGGTGTTCTGAGACAACCCGCGCTCGATTGCCAGGTGATTCAGGTAGGTGCGGATCGACAGATCCAACTGCTGACTCAGGAGAGTCCTGGTTTCTTGAAATGCTCGGCCACTCGCCCGATCGATAGCAGGTGGTCGCGCATCCCCCAAGGCTCGCGAGCCGAACGCAGGGACTTCCAGCCGCCAGCACGCGCCACCCAAGCCGCGAGGATGCCCGCCACTGCTGTTGGTCCGCTGATGGCACCGGACAGCACGAGATCCTTCGCCTCATCCAGACTCACCCACACACGCGGCAAGTAGCCCTCTTCGGCCTCGCCTGTGTGTGGGCGTCCGCCGGCTATGGGTGAAACATCACGTGCGAGGTAGATCCGAATGGCCTCACTTGAGCCGCCTGGAGAATTCACGAAGTCCACAAGTGTGTGCCAACTGTCGGCTTGGTAGCCAGACTCTTCGGCAAGTTCACGAGCCGCTGTCGTCAGCGGTGGCTCGCCAAGATGATCCAACAGGCCCGCAGGAGGCTCGAAGATGTACTGCCCGATGGCATGACGGTACTGGCGGATGAGCAGTACCTGATCTTGTTCATCGAGGGCGATGATTGCAACGGCACCCGGATGAACAAGCACATCGCGGTTGATGACCTGGCCATCGAAATCCACAGTGTCCGTGCGCACCACCCACACCTTGCCCGCGAAGTGCTCGACAGAATGCATCGTGCGATAGGGCTCGCCACCATCGGCGATCGGGCCGTCCCAGACCTCCTCAGCGAAATCCGCGACCATTACGCGTGAACGGCTGAACGCTGTCGCGCTCGATCCAAGGCCGCAGCCGCAAGACCGGCGAACAGGGGGTGCGCACGGGTCGGTCGGGAGCGGAACTCAGGGTGCGCTTGGGTGGAGACGTAGTACGGGTGCACCGAAGCAGGCAGCTCGACGAATTCGACAAGGCGACCATCAGGTGATGTGCCTGAGAACACCAAGCCGGCTTCTTCAAGCTGACCGCGGTAGTTGTTGTTGACTTCGTAACGATGACGGTGACGTTCATCGACATAGGGAACGCCATAGGCATTGGCCACAACTGAGCCGTCTTGAAGTTTTGCCGGATACAGACCTAGGCGCATTGTGCCGCCCATATCGCGCTCACCTGAAACAACTTCGCGCTGATCGGCCATCGTCGCGACCACCGGATACGGAGTGGATTCGTCAAACTCCAAGGAATTCGCGCCTTCAAGACCTGCAACATTGCGCGAGTACTCAATGACCATGCACTGCAATCCAAGACACAGGCCAAGGGTCGGAATACCGTGTTCACGCGCATACTTCAGTGCGCCGAGTTTGCCTTCAATGCCGCGAACGCCGAAGCCGCCTGGAACGCAGATGCCGTCGAGCTCGTCGAGCACTTCACGCGCGCCTTCATCTGTTCCGCAATCGTCGCTGCTGACCCAGCGGATATGCACTTTGGTGTCGTGATGAAAACCACCCGCACGCAGTGCTTCAGTGACGGACAAGTAGGCGTCTGGCAGATCGATGTACTTGCCGACCAATCCGATCGTTACTTCATTTGTGGGACGATGCACGCGAGCGAGCAAGGCATCCCAAGCAGTCCAGTCAACGTCGCGGAACGGCAGATCTAGGCGGCGCACGACATACGCATCAAGGCCTTCGCTGTGCAGCACCTTGGGGATGTCATAGATGCTCGGCGCGTCAACTGCAGCGACGACAGCCTCCAGATCAACGTCACACATCATCGAAATCTTGCGCTTGATGGCGGAGGGAACTGGGCGATCAGCACGAAGCACGATGGCATCAGGCTGAATACCGATATTGCGCAATGCGGCAACAGAGTGCTGCGTCGGCTTGGTCTTCAATTCTCCAGAAGGCCCGATGTAAGGAAGCAGCGACACATGCAGGAAGAACACGTTCTCGCGGCCGATTTCATGACGAATCTGGCGCACTGCCTCCAAGAAGGGCAGCGATTCGATATCTCCAACCGTGCCACCGACCTCGGTGATCACGATGTCGACCTCAGGACCAGCCATTCGTCGGATACGCGACTTGATCTCATTGGTGATGTGCGGAATCACCTGAACGGTGTCACCGAGGTACTCACCGCGACGTTCCTTTGCAATGACTGACGAATAGATCTGACCAGTCGTCACGTTCGCTGAGCCATGCAGGTCGGTGTCCAGAAAGCGCTCGTAGTGACCAACATCAAGGTCGGTCTCGGCGCCATCGTCGGTCACGAAGACTTCACCGTGCTGGAAGGGATTCATCGTGCCGGGGTCGACATTCAGATATGGGTCAAGCTTTTGCATCGTGACGCGAAGGCCACGATTGGAAAGCAGATTTCCCAGACTGGAGGCTGTGAGGCCCTTGCCGAGAGAGGAGGCGACGCCCCCAGTAACGAACAGATGCTTGGTTTGCCGGGGGGCACTCATGGAAGGCCAGACTATCAGCGAGCTCGCTCAGTTGCCGCCACCGCCAGTAGTTCTTCGGCGTGTGCGAGTCCGGCATCGGACTCCTCCAGCCCTGAGAGCATGCGCACGAGTTCGACCACTCGCTCATTTCCACTGACATCGTGAACGCTCGATTCGGTGACCAGCCCGTCGCTGCTCTTGGTGACCACAAGATGTCGATCAGCGAAGGCCGCCACCTGCGGCAGATGCGTGACGACAATCACCTGGGCCTGGCGCGCCAGTCGCGCGAGTCGTCGGCCTACTTCCACTGCCGTACGGCCGCCGATGCCAGCGTCGACCTCGTCAAAGATGAAGGTCGGGACTGAATTTCGTCCCGCCATCGTGACTTCCAGAGCAAGCATCACGCGAGACAGTTCGCCGCCCGAGGCCGCTTTGGTGACCGCTTGGGCATCAGCCCCTGAATGTGGTCGCAGGAGGAAGGCGATGGAATCAGCACCTGAGGAAGTGAACTGATCGATGGCCGACGAGCTGCTGACCTGGATCATCAGTTCAGCGTCCGGCATGGCAAGAGAACGCAGCTCCTTGGAAACCTGGCTGCCGAGTTCATGCGCTGCCGAAGTGCGGATATAGCTCAGTCGCTCTGCGATCGACAGCAACTCGTCAGCATGGCCCGCAATTGCCTGTCGGATCTCTGCTGCTCGGTCCTCGCCACCCCCCAGCGCCTCGATCCGGCGATCAGCCGCCGTACGCCAGTCCATGACTTCAGCAAGGGTGGGACCGTAGTTGCGCATGAGTGTGCGCAGGGCGGCGCGACGTTCTTCAACCCATGCCTGTCGAGCAGGATCGGCCTCAAGATCCTGCACTGCGCTGGCAAGTTCAGTCCCTGCATCGGCCAGCAGGGCAGTGACCTGTGCGAGTTGGGCTCGCAACTGGCCCAAGGCCGGGTCGATCAACGCTGCGCGATCCAAGGACTTCTGGGCCAGCCCCACCTGATGCAGCGCTCCAGAGTCGACGTCAGTGCCAACGAGCAAGTCATGGGCAGCGGTCATGTCCTCGTGCAGCCCGCCCGCATTGGCCAGTCGCGCCGATTGAATGTCCAGTGCCTGGTCCTCATCGGCCTCAGGAGCAACAGCGTCGATCTCTGCTATCCCTGCCTCCAGCATCCCGAGTTCGCGTTCGCGTTCGGCCCGATTGATGGTGAGGGAATCCAGATCTGCGCGGGCTTGTCGCCACAGCGCAAAGACCGATCGAAACTCCTGCAGGGTGTCTGCGCACGGGGCACCGGCATAGCTGTCGAGCATCTCTCGCTGCTGATCAGGCGATCGCAGCAACCACTGATCAGCCTGGCCGTGGATGGCGAGAAGCTCGCCAGCTACTTCCTGCAGAACACTGCGCGGAACACTGCGCCCACAGGCGACAGTTCGCCCGCGTCCTTCGGCAGGCAACGAACGCACGATGATGACCTCAGCCCCGTCGTCTTCAAGATCCGGCGGTGCCCCAGCCTCAGTCAGTCGTGAGATCACGGCCTCGCTGTTCGCGGGAATGAGCCAATTGCCTTCAACGACTGCCTCGGCCTGTCCGCGCCGAACCAACGAGGCGTCCGCCTTTGCGCCAGCGAGCAAGCTGAATCCGGTGAGCACCATGGTCTTGCCGGCCCCGGTCTCACCAGTGATCACGGTGAGGCCTGGAGAGAAACTCATCTGCGCATCGTCAATGACGCCCATGCCGCTGATGTGGAGCCTGGTGATCAACTCGTGCGCCAGCCATCAACGGGCAAGGCAAACTTCGCCACCAGGCGATCAGTGAATGGGGCATCGACCAATCGCGCCAACAGCACAGGAGCGTGGTCACGCCGGACTTCGACTCGATGACCGCCACTGAGTTCGAAGGTCCGCCGACTATCTGCGGCCAACCAGGCACTTGAGCCATCGGACAGATCCAGGCAGATCACGCTGGACGGACCAACGACCAGTGGACGAGCAAAAAGCGCGTGTGCGCTCAGGGGCACCAACAACATGGCTTCAACATCGGGCCAGACCACAGGGCCCCCGCCAGAGAATGCATAAGCCGTGGAACCTGTCGGGGTGGCGGCAACGATGCCATCGCACCCCCAACGGGAAAGTGGTCGGCCATCGATCACGACCAACACTTCGATCATCCGAGCGCCTGCGGCCTTTTCGATGCTGATCTCGTTGAGAGCCCAGGTTCGCAACAGCAGGTTTTCGCCATCAAGGACACGGACATCCAGCGCCATGCGCTCCTCAACGTGCCAGCGTCGATGAACGATTGCTTCGACCACTGCGTCGATGTCCTCCGACTCGGCTTCGGCCAGGAAGCCAACGTGGCCTAGGTTGACCGTCAGCAGCGGGACGCAGGCCTGTCGCGCGCGCTCGGCGGCGCGCAGAATCGTGCCATCGCCCCCGAGCACAACCACGATCTCGGTCTCATCGGCTGCATGCTCGTCTGCTGGCACGACTTCAATGCCATCGGGCACACTCGCACCCCAGGCTTCGGCATCATCGCTGGCAACCCGCACCCTGAATCCGTGTGTCTGGAGAGCACTCACAACCAGCAAGGCCGCAGCTCGAGCCTGAACTCGCCCTGGGTTCAGCACAAGGAGGGCTTGGCGCTCTGTCATTGCGGTCCCTCCTGGATAGCCTGGGCGATGGCGGATGAAAGAGCATCATCCCGCAGACCACTGGCCACAGCGGCACCATCCACAGTGTTTCCACCCAGGCCTCGCCGCAGCCACAGAAAGAACTCCACATTGCCCTGGGGGCCAGGCAGTGGACTGGCCACCACCGCCAAGACGTCAAGGCCTTCCCGCAGTGCTTGGTCGGCCACCGATTGCACAGCACCAGCGCGAATCGACGGGTCTCGGATGACACCATCGCCGACAGCTTCTCTGCCAACCTCGAACTGCGGCTTGACCATCAACACAAGATCAGCATCCGTAGCTGCACAGGCAATGAGGCTTGGCAGCACGAGACGAAGGGAGATGAAGGAGAGATCCGCAACGATGAGGTCGGGTTGGTACGGCAGGTCTGCTGCGGCCAGGCTGCGGATGTTCGTCCGCTCCATGACGGTGACTCGCTCGTCATTGCGCAGTGGCCAGGCCAGTTGGCCATATCCGACGTCAACGGCAAGTACGCGAGCACCCCCGCGCTCAAGCAGCACCTGAGTGAATCCACCAGTAGATGCTCCCGCATCTAGGCAATCACGATCGGCAAGATCAATGCGAGCAAAAGCATCAAGAGCGCCGGAGAGCTTTACCGCCCCTCGAGACACATAGCCATGGTCCGCATTGACAATGACCTCAATGGCCTCTGAGGTTTCGACCTGAGTCGCTGGCTTGGTGGCCACAGATCCGCGCACTGTCACGGCACCGGCGGCGATGAGCTCCTGCGCCTGCTCACGTGAGCGAGCAAGTCCGCGACGGGTGAGTTCCGCGTCCAGACGCCGACGCGCCATTGTTCGAGCTACGCGCTGATGTCGGTCAGCCGTTGATGCAGGCTGCTGTGCACTGAGGTCAGGACCTCGGCATGATCATGAACGGACAGTTCGTCGAGTGTGGCCAATTGCTCAAGTGCTGAATCCACTTGAACATCACCCGTCGGCTCCCACACAGCAAGCACCAGTGCGACGTCGACTTCTTCGAGCACCATAACCGAATACTCGGGCTCGCCTTCAACTTCAGAGGACTCCAGCTCACGCTCAGCAGCACGAATATCCTCGGACTCTGAGGAGTCAAAATCCTGGTTCTCTGCTTCAAAGTCCACAGCAGCGAACTCCTCGGCCTCGGTCTGATCCAGGTCTGGTGCTGAGGACTCGTCGATCACTATGCGCTTGCTCCGGAGTCACCAGAGTCAGCGCCGACCGGATCGGTGACCACCTGCTCTGTGGGTGCGTGTGCCGCAGGCGCTGGCTTTTTGGCAGCTGGTTTCTTGGCAGCCTTCTTGGCGGCTGGTTTCTTGGCGGCTGGTTTCTTGGCGGCACCGTTTTGACTGTGCAGCTCCTGCTCCAGTCGCTGCACGTGCCTGCGCACGGCGGCGAGTTCGTCTTCACGGACGAAACCCATCCGGCTGACCGTGCGATCGACCTCAGTGCGCACTAGGCCCTTGAGCATCTCGCGATTGTTGCGACTGGTCGAAAGTAGGTCGTCGGCCAATTCTTGGACCTGTCCAACGAGATCTGGGGCCTTGGTAGACAAGATCAGGCCTTGAGCGATGAGGCTCGCAGCCATGTCCTTGGCTTTGGCCGCCGTGACATCAGTGAGTCCGTTGGCCAACTGCAGGTATCCGCGCAGGTCATTCAGCATGGTTCACGGTACCGCGACAAGGTGACGATCAGGTAACAGACAACTGAGATCTTTGGCGACATAGGTAGGGCGAAGCTCACCTCTGGCCGCCTGGGCCTGCGCCAAGGTGGAAATCCCAGTCTCGACCAACAAGGTGGGCATGCCAAGGCGCGATCCGGCGGCAATGTCGGTGTCGAGGCGATCGCCGATCATCAGGGGACGAAGGGCGCCGGAGCGCCGGATCGCCTCCTTGAGCAGAGCCGGCTCCGGTTTGCCGGCCACCGCATCTGGACGACGTCCCACAGTTTGCGCCACCACACTCACCAAAGCACCGTTGCCGGGCGCGATGCCGCGAACTGTCGGCAAGGTGGAGTCGAGGTTCGTCGCGATCCATGGCAGACCAGCACGCACCGCATAGGTCGCCTCCGCCAAGTCGCGCCAGCCAACATTGGGTCCGTAACCCTGCAGGACTGCTCGGACGGATTCAGTAAAGGTGCTCACAGGAGTCAGGCCGCGCTCGAGAAGCGCCGCGGCAACTCCATCGCCACCGATGGCCAGTACTTCGCCGGAATCAACGAATTCGCTGACAAGGGTGGCGCCTGCCATTGATGCCGTGATGACGTCCTCGATCTGAGCGGGCACCCCAAGGGCACGAAGGTGCGCTGCCACTTCACCAGGCGTTCGCGATGCATTGTTCGTGACAAAAATGCAGCGCGCACCTTGCTGTCGAGCCGATTCGATGGCGGCACTGGCGCCTTGCACCATTTCAGTGCCGATGTAGACCACGCCATCCAGATCGAAGAACAGCACATCAAAATCGCCAATGCTCATGAGTCATCCCTAGGGGGAGCATCCAGCTGAGACTGGTGCTCCAAGGGGCCATTGAGCGGGAGGCCATCTGCTTCCCGTGCTGCCAAAGTGGCCTTGACCTGACCCAGTGCTCGCGAATACTCAGCGCGATCCGGCCTCATCACGTTGGCCATGGCCAACTCGTCTCGAGCAGGAATGAACATCTGTGTTCGCCACAGCGCAAGCCCCTTGCCAAAATGGGCGTAGTCGTTGTCCGGAGCAAGCTGAATTAGCAGATCAAAGGCCATTGCCGCGGCGCCGAACTGCTTGGTATCAAACAACGCACGGGCGTACGCCTCGATCACCGATTGGGAGTTGGGCTCGATTGCCAACAGTCGGTCGATGAGCAGAAGGGCCGCATGGGCGTTGCCCGAATCCAGCAGTTCCATGGCTCGTTGGTACCAGTCATAGGCCTCCCCTGCTGGGTCACTGCTGTCCAGCTCAGGGTTTGACACCCGCAGATTCTCGCATGCGTGTCAGCGCGCGAACTTCGACCTCGGTGGCGCTGCCCAGCCCTCCTCCGCCTTGCCAGAACCGTCGGCGAAGGCAGCCGTGCACTTCAACCCACGTGCCAGCGCTCCAGGTCTGCACCTTGCGGCGAATCTGCGCACGTGTGGTCTGACAGGCAAGCGAATCCACGCGTGGTGAACCCTCGCGAAGTCGTCCCGCACGGGCAACAATCACCGTGAAGTTCGTGATCTCGTCCCCACTGGGCATATTGCGAGTGGTGACCTGCTGGCCTAGTCGGCCAACCAGATGCACTTCGTTGATATCGATGGAGTCATCAGGAGTCATGCCCGCAATCTGTGGCAATAGCCAACCAGCTGCCAAGTCAGAACTTCAAGCGTGGATCCCGTCCACGTGGATGCCCATCTGTGGAGGCAGTTACTCGCCGTCCTCAGAGAACTCGATGCCATCCATGATGTCGCACTGCTCTTCGGCGTCAGTGACGCCATCAAGGTCCGAACCAGCAGCGCGTTCCATCCATTCACGCGCTTCATTGGTGCGCCCAGCGTCACGGAGCAAGCTTGCATAGGCGTACTGCAGACGAGCGCGTGAATCACCGGGCCGCAGACGTGTGAGTTCAGGTACTTGCAAGGTCACGATGGCCTCTTCCCACTGGCCCATGTCCGACCTGGCGCCCGCAGCCACGATCAGGAGTTCAGCCCTGGTCTCGGCCTCAAGTCGTTGCGTGTCCAGTGTTCTGATGTAGTCAAGTGCCTTCTGTGGTCGACCAAGGCCACGTTCGCAGTCAGCGATCATCGGAAGGTAGACGTCGCCGCCGCTCATCCGTCGAACTGCCCGCAGTTCGGTCAAGGCCTCACCGAATCGACCAGAGCGATACGCCACAATGCCGGCTGCTTCACGAACGGTCGAAATACGCGAGGCACGACGACGTGCTGCCTTCACGTGCTCGGTTGCAAGATCAAGGTTGTCATCATCCATGGCGCGTTCGGCCGCAACAAGGTGGCGAGCGACCAGAATCTGCAGACCCTCGGGAAGGCTGCGCAGTTCCATCAACAAGCCGCGATCAAGGTCCTCGGGCGTGATGTCATCTGGGATACGAGGATCACGAATCTGATCGCCATCATCGCGACGGCGCACGGGAGTGCGCGAACCACGATCGTCACGTTCCTCGCGGGGGTTACGCGAACGTCCAGCAGACCCGCGATCTGTCGGACGTGAAGAACGCTCATCACGACGTTCATCACGACGATCCGAATATCCCGAACGAGGCGCAGAGGCGCGTGAACGCTCATCACGATCGCGACTCTCACGAGGGCCGCCTGCGCGCGGAGCCGAGGAACGTGGACGATCATCCCTGCCCCGATCATCGCGGCGATCGGTTGCCCGGGGAGCCGAACTACGCGGACGCTCATCACGACGTTCCGACGACGCGCCACGAGGTGCTGAACTACGCGGTCGGTCGCTGCCTGGACGCGATTCACGACCACGATCATCTCGATCATTGGGTCGCGGCGCTGATGTACGTGGACGGTCATCACGGCCGCGATCGTCACGACCGCGCGAATCTGGACGATCCGAATAGCTAGAGCGGGGGCGGTCCTGGCGACCACGATCATCGCGGCCACGGCTCTCACCACGATCGGAATAGCTCGAACGAGGGGCCGAGGAACGTGGGCGGTCATCGCGACCGCGCTCCTCACGACCTGCACCCGACCGAGGGGCAGAACTGCGGGGACGATCGTCACGACCACGATCGTCACGACCGCGGCTCTCGCCGCGATCGGAATAACTGGAACGAGGAGAAGCACCACGAGGACGATCATCACGACGATCCGACGACCCTGAACGCGGTGCAGAACTGCGTGAACGATCACTGTCAGGACGAGGATCCATCCCTCGGCGATCGCGACCGCCGGCTGGGCGTTGTGTGCTGGAACGAGGGCGATCCTCGCGTCGATCGTCCCGCCGATCTGAGGATCCTGATCTCGGTGCTGACGAACCAGGACGATCCGAAGAGCGGCCGGGCTTGCCGCGGCCCGAAGCACTTGAGCCGCGCGAACTACCCGTTGACTTGCCCCCGCCGGATCGACTCCCACCAGACGCTGGACGTCCAGATCCCGATCGTCCACTTCCACTGCCTGAAGGCCGCGGTGACCGGGCTCCACCTCGGTCGCTGCGCTCTGCCATGGGTTCATCCTCTCGCACGCTCTTCGCGTGCTTGTTATGTGTGCAAGAAAGAGAAATGGCCACCCCGAGGGGTGGCCATTTCACAAAAATTGTCCGGCGGCGTCCTACTCTCCCACGCAGCTTCCCGCGCAGTACCATCGGCGCTGAGGGTCTTAGCTTCCGGGTTCGGAATGGAGCCGGGCGTTTCCCCCTCGCTATGGCCGCCGAAACTCTATTGAGATTTCAATTGGGCTTTAGTCCCCGACCGAATCTCGGGAACCACACAGTGGACGCGAACAAAAAAGTTAAAGTTAAAGGCAAGTCCTCGGCCTATTAGTACCGGTCAGCTCCGTGCATTGCTGCACTTCCACGTCCGGCCTATCAACCCAGTCATCTAGCTGGGGGCCTTACCCGGTTAACCCGGTGGGAATCCTTATCTTGGAACGGGTTTCCCGCTTAGATGCTTTCAGCGGTTATCCCTTCCGAACGTAGCTAATGAGCAGTGCTCTTGGCAGAACAACTCACACACCAGAGGTTCGTCCAACCCGGTCCTCTCGTACTAGGGTCAGATTTCCTCAAGATTCCTGCGCGCGCGGCGGATAGGGACCGAACTGTCTCACGACGTTCTAAACCCAGCTCGCGTGCCGCTTTAATGGGCGAACAGCCCAACCCTTGGGACCTACTCCAGCCCCAGGATGCGACGAGCCGACATCGAGGTGCCAAACCATGCCGTCGATATGGACTCTTGGGCAAGATCAGCCTGTTATCCCCGGGGTACCTTTTATCCGTTGAGCGACGCCGCTTCCATATGCATGCGCCGGATCACTAGTTCCGACTTTCGTCCCTGCTCGACCTGTCAGTCTCACAGTCAAGCTCCCTTGTGCACTTGCACTCGACACCTGATTGCCAACCAGGCTGAGGGAACCTTTGAGCGCCTCCGTTACTTTTTGGGAGGCAACCGCCCCAGTTAAACTACCCACCAGGCACTGTCCCTAATCCGGATCACGGATCGAGGTTAGACAGCCAATACGATCAGAGTGGTATTTCAACAATGACTCCACGTGAACTGGCGTCCACGCTTCAAAGTCTCCCACCTATCCTACACAAATCGAATCAACCACCAATACCAAGCTATAGTAAAGGTCCCGGGGTCTTTCCGTCCTGCCGCGCGTAACGAGCATCTTTACTCGTAGTGCAATTTCGCCGAGCCTATGGTTGAGACAGCGCTGAAGTCGTTACGCCATTCGTGCAGGTCGGAACTTACCCGACAAGGAATTTCGCTACCTTAGGATGGTTATAGTTACCACCGCCGTTTACTGGCGCTTAAGTTCTCAGCTTCGCTCCGAAGAGCTAACCGGTCCCCTTAACGTTCCAGCACCGGGCAGGCGTCAGTCCATATACGTCGTCTTGCGACTTTGCATGGACCTGTGTTTTTAGTAAACAGTCGCTTCAGCCTGGTCTCTGCGGCCGACGCCAGCTCAGGGAGCAAGTCCCATCACCAGAATCGGCCCCCCTTCTCCCGAAGTTACGGGGGCATTTTGCCGAGTTCCTTAACCATAGTTCGCTCGATCGCCTTAGTATTCTCTACCTGATCACCTGTGTTGGTTTGGGGTACGGGCGGCTTAAACACTCACTAGAGGCTTTTCTCGGCAGCATAGGATCACTTACTTCACCACAATCGGCTCCCCATCAGTTCTCAGGCACATGAAACGCGGATTTGCCTACGTTTCGCCCTACAACCTTGGCCGCGGACTACCATCGCCGCGGTTAAGCTACCTTCCTGCGTCACCCCATCGTTTGCCTACTACTAGCTCAGGTCGCGCACTCCTCTGCTTCCGCCCGAAGGCATTCACATTCTTGTGAGCTTAGTATCACTAGGTTCAGCATGGGCGCGTTTAAACCGGTACGGGAATATCAACCCGTTGTCCATCGACTACGCCTGTCGGCCTCGCCTTAGGTCCCGACTTACCCAGGGCGGATTAGCCTGGCCCTGGAACCCTTGATCATTCGGCGGACGGGTTTCTCACCCGTCATTCGCTACTCATGCCTGCATTCTCACTCGTGTGGCCTCCACGGCTGGGTTCCCCCGCCGCTTCGCTGGCCACACGACGCTCCCCTACCCATCCACGCACCTGGATCCGAAGACCTGGTACACGCGTGAATGCCACAACTTCGGCGATGTGCTTGAGCCCCGTTAAATTATCGGCGCGGAATCACTTGACCAGTGAGCTATTACGCACTCTTTTAAGGATGGCTGCTTCTAAGCCAACCTCCTGGTTGTCTATGCGACTCCACATCCTTTCCCACTTAGCACACGCTTGGGGGCCTTAGTTGGTGGTCTGGGCTGTTTCCCTCTCGACCATGAACCTTATCGCCCACAGTCTCACTGCCGCGCTCTCACTTACTGGCATTCGGAGTTTGGTTGAGTTCAGTAAGCTTGTAGGCCCCCTAGCTCATCCAGTGCTCTACCTCCAGCAAGAAACACGCGACGCTGCACCTAAATGCATTTCGGGGAGAACCAGCTATCACGGAGTTTGATTGGCCTTTCACCCCTACCCACAGCTCATCCCCCCAGTTTTCAACCTAGGTGGGTTCGGTCCTCCACGACGTCTTACCGTCGCTTCAACCTGGCCATGGGTAGATCACTCCGCTTCGGGTCTTGGACATGCGACTGAATAGCCCTATTCAGACTCGCTTTCGCTACGGCTGCCCCTCACGGGTTAACCTCGCCACATATCGCAAACTCGCAGGCTCATTCTTCAAAAGGCACGCTGTCACCCTGGTCCGAAGACCTTGGGGGCTCCAACGGCTTGTATGCACACGGTTTCAGGCACTATTTCACTCCCCTCCCGGGGTACTTTTCACCTTTCCCTCACGGTACTTGTCCGCTATCGGTCATCAGGGAGTATTTAGGCTTAGCGGATGGTCCCGCCAGATTCACACGGGATTTCACGGGCCCCGTGCTACTTGGGAATTCACTCAAGAGTGAATGACATTTCGTCTACAGGGGTATTACCTTCTGTGCCGGCCCTTTCGCATGGCCTTCGACTATGACATTCATTTTTGACTCTTCGCCGAACCGTCAGATTCAGCAGAATGCTCCCACAACCCCAAAACGGCAACGACTGACGTCTATCACGCCGCTCTGGTTTGGCCTCTTCCGCGTTCGCTCGCCACTACTAACGGAATCACTTATGTTTTCTCTTCCTGAGGGTACTGAGATGTTTCACTTCCCCTCGTTCCCGCCTCTTGCCCTATGTGTTCAGGCAAGGGTGACTGGACATGACTCCAGCCGGGTTTCCCCATTCGGACATCCCCGGATCACAGCTTGGTTGACAGCTCCCCGAGGCTTTTCGCAGCCTCCTACGTCCTTCATCGGCTCCTGATGCCAAGGCATCCACCGTGTGCACTTAGTAACTTGCCACAAAAACTTTCTTCATTAATTGCAAAATTAATAAGATGCTCGCGTCCACTGTGCAGTTCTCAACATTCGGGCGGACGACCTTCATGATCACTGCCTGGTCAATTCAATGACTGGTTCAGTGTGAAGGGGCCCGGCCGGGATCTATTCGATCCTGGCCCAAAGGAACTTCCGTTCCCTCAGGACCCAACAGCGTGTCTGGGATTGTTCACAATCAAAAGCACGGTTCCACGCCTTGCGGCAGTACTAAGTGTTTTTGGTGCTTTCGCACCCTATGTCAATGTTCCACCCATGAGCTTACCCCTCCAGAACGTTTGTCTGGAATGGGGCTCTGGACCGGCCTAAGCCGGTCAGATGCTCCTTAGAAAGGAGGTGATCCAGCCGCACCTTCCGGTACGGCTACCTTGTTACGACTTCGTCCCAATCACCAGCCCCACCTTCGACAGCTCCTCCCCTTGCGGGTTAGGCCACTGGCTTCGGGTGTTGCCGACTTTCGTGACGTGACGGGCGGTGTGTACAAGGCCCGGGAACGTATTCACCGCAGCGTTGCTGATCTGCGATTACTAGCGACTCCGACTTCATGGGGTCGAGTTGCAGACCCCAATCCGAACTGAGACTGGCTTTATGGGATTCGCTCCACCTTGCGGTATCGCAGCCCTTTGTACCAGCCATTGTAGCATGCGTGCAGCCCTAGACATAAGGGGCATGATGACTTGACGTCATCCCCACCTTCCTCCGAGTTGACCCCGGCAGTCTCGTATGAGTCCCCAACTTTACTTGCTGGCAACATACGACGAGGGTTGCGCTCGTTGCGGGACTTAACCCAACATCTCACGACACGAGCTGACGACAGCCATGCACCACCTGTTTTGGGGCCCTTGCGGACCTGACATCTCTGCCAGATTTCCCCAACTGTCAAGCCTAGGTAAGGTTCTTCGCGTTGCATCGAATTAAGCCGCATGCTCCGCCGCTTGTGCGGGCCCCCGTCAATTCCTTTGAGTTTTAGTCTTGCGACCGTACTCCCCAGGCGGGGCGCTTAATGCGTTAGCTGCGGCGCGGAGAACGTGGAATGCTCCCCACACCTAGCGCCCACCGTTTACGGCGTGGACTACCAGGGTATCTAATCCTGTTTGCTCCCCACGCTTTCGCTCCTCAGCGTCAGTAGTTGCCCAGAGACCTGCCTTCGCCATCGGTGTTCTTCCTGATATCTGCGCATTTCACCGCTACACCAGGAGTTCCAGTCTCCCCTACAACACTCGAGTCTGCCCGTATCGAATGCAGGCCCGGAGTTAAGCTCCAGGATTTCACATCCGACGTAACAAACCGCCTACGAGCTCTTTACGCCCAATAAATCCGGACAACGCTTGCACCCTACGTATTACCGCGGCTGCTGGCACGTAGTTAGCCGGTGCTTCTTCTGCAGGTACCGTCACTTTCGCTTCTTCCCTGCTGAAAGAGGTTTACAACCCGAAGGCCTTCATCCCTCACGCGGCGTTGCTGCGTCAGGCTTTCGCCCATTGCGCAATATTCCCCACTGCTGCCTCCCGTAGGAGTCTGGGCCGTGTCTCAGTCCCAGTGTGGCCGATCGCCCTCTCAGGCCGGCTACCCGTCGTCGCCTTGGTGAGCCATTACCTCACCAACTAGCTGATAGGCCGCGGACCCATCCCTGACCGAAAAACTTTCCAACCCTGCAGATGCCTGCAAGGTTCATATCCGGTATTAGCACCTCTTTCGAGGGGTTATCCCGAAGTCAGGGGCAGATTGTCCACGTGTTACTCACCCGTTCGCCACTGATCCGGAGAGCAAGCTCTCCTTCACCGTTCGACTTGCATGTGTTAAGCACGCCGCCAGCGTTCGTCCTGAGCCAGGATCAAACTCTCCATAAATGAATTGTTGTGATGCTGGCAGACAGAGCTGACTTGCTCATTAGTTCTGTACTACCAAAGGAATCCGTCTGGTTTTCAGCATTGCTGCTAAACCCCAGAACGGGGTATTGGCATTGACATATGACACGCTGTTGAGTTCTCAAGGTACGGACGCGCACCAATAACTCGGCTTTCGCCAGGTTTTTGGGGCAACATTCCTAACTTACTTGGTTTGTCTGACTCGGTCAAATCGCCACGTTCAGCGTGTTGCTCGGGCCCTACAGTGCTTCGCGATGAACCGGCCTAGCTTGGCGCAATCGACTCAAGAAGAGTCGTGCGGCTTGGTGTCCGTTTCTCCCTCGCGGGCGTAGAGAACACTATGCCAAGGCCTAACGCGAGGTCAAGCCGGGGTCCCTTTTCGGGGCTAGGGCGCCGCGATCAGCTGGATCCCGCCGACCGAACGCTTGCCTCGGCGCAGGACCAGCCACTGACCATGCAACAGATTCTCCGTTGTAGGGCGCCAGTTTTCATCTGTTATCCGCTCATTGTTCGCATATGCCCCACCCTCGGCGATGGTGCGGCGGGCAGCGGACTTGCTCGTGACCAGTCCACAGCGAGTGAGCAGTTCATCGATTGCCGGCAGGGCCCCATCTACGACTTCTTGGGCCTGGACAGACGCCAAGGCAGCCTCACGCAGCGCCGCGGCCAAGTTTGCCTGCGGCAGTGCAGCGAGATCGCCGTGCCCAAAGAGCGCTCTGCCGGCGGCTTCGGCGCTGATGCGCTCCTGGTAGCCATGCACCAGATCGGTGAGTTCTTCGGCCAGTGCACGCTGTGCGGCCCGCTCATGGGGCCTGTCGGCCGTGGCGAGCATGAGCTCGCCAATTTCCTCACGGGACTTGAAACTGAAGGTGTGCAACAGGTTCTTGACATCCCGGTCATCAGCATTGAGCCAGAATTGAAAGAAGTCGTATGGGCTTGTGAGACCAGGATCCAGCCAGATCGTGCCTGTCTCGGTCTTGCCGAACTTGGTGCCATCGGCTTTGGTGAGCAAGGGCGTGGTCAAGGCGTGCACCGACGTCTGCTCGGTCCGGCGGATGAGATCAACGCCGGCCGTGATGTTGCCCCACTGATCTGATCCACCAGTCTGCAGCACACAGCCGTAGCGGCGAAACAGCTCGAGGTAGTCAAAGGACTGCAGCAACTGGTAGCTGAACTCGGTGTATGAGATGCCGTCCTTGGCCAAGCGCGCTGCTACGGCCTCACGATCAAGCATGCGATTGACGCTGAAGTGCTTGCCAATATCGCGCAGGAACTCAAGAACGGACATCCCCTGAGTCCAGTCATAGTTGTTCACGACAACCGCAGCATTTTGCCCATCGAAGTCGTAGAAGCGTTCCAACTGCGCGCGGATCCGTCCGACCCAGTCCGCCACCAGCTCCTGGGAATTCAGCGTTCGCTCGCCAGTTGACTTAGGGTCGCCAATCAGTCCAGTGGCTCCGCCCACAAGGGCTAAAGGCCGATGCCCCGCCTGCTGAAAGCGGCGCACCGTGAGGATCTGAGCCAGGTTGCCCAGATGAAGGCTCGGTGCGGTCGGATCAAAGCCGCAATACAGAGTCATCGGTCCAGCAGACAAGGCCTCATGCAAGGCACCCAGATCTGTGCTCTGTGCGATCTGTTCGCGCCAGAGCAACTCGTCGATGATGTCGATCACGGCAGCACCTTACGCATTGATGGAAATCGTCAATGCAGGTTGCGGCTTCTGGGCTGCAAACGCCTCGCGGGCACGTACCTGCTGACTGTTGGTTCATCTGACAAGAAGAAGCGCCAGGGAGTGAGCGCGCCTGGGCCGCCCACACCGGTACGAGCACTCACAGCGAACTCGTCGGCGCTCCTCATTGGTGGTCTAAGTTGCAGGATGCCAGTGTTCGTAAAGAGGTTGACGCCATTCAGCGATCCATCAATCCCCAGAGCCTTGGTCAGTCGCGCTGGACCCCGCGCGAGTTCACGATCGGTCTTTGCTGTGCTCCGTCGTGCACGCGCGAATTGGAGTCCTTCAGTGATCTCACCAGCGCGGATCAACACTGCGCCAGCCTCCCCCACTTTGCCGGTGACGATGTTGCAACACCAGTGCATGCCATAGGTGAAGTACACGTACGCGTGTCCCGACTGCCCGAACATCACCGCAGTTCGCGGTGTCGCACCGCGGAAGGCATGCGAACCCGGATCGACACCTTCACCGGCATATGCCTCAACTTCAGTGATGCGTACTGCGACTCGTTGACCATCGACCCGGGAGACCAAAAGCGCACCAAGCAGTTGCGGCGCAACGACATGCGCTGCCTGTTTCAGATCAACCAACGTTGGCGCTCACTGGCCACCAGCACATCGAGCTGATCGAGTTGCTCGTACACGCGGACAGGCGCCGTACCGCCGAACGCAGACCGTGAATTGAGCGAACCAGACACGGTGAGCACTTCACGTACCGCGGGCGTCAGGTGCGTGCTGATAACTAGGAGGTCCGCGTCGCTGAGATCCCACAACTCAACATCCTTGGCCTCGGCCTGTTGCACGCAGGCACCGGCAATCTCATGCGCTTCACGGAACGGCACGCCTTCACGCACCAGCCATTCAGCAATGTCCGTTGCCAGCGCGAAGCCCTGCGGCGCAGAGTCGGCCATCACTTCGGTGTTGAACTTCAAGGTTGCAATCATGCCTGTCATAGCTGGCAGCACAAGGTGCAGTTGATCAAGGGTGTCGAACACCGGCTCCTTGTCTTCCTGTAAATCGCGGTTGTACGCAAAGGGCAAAGCCTTCAGGGTTGCCAAAAGCCCAGTGAGATTGCCAATGAGTCGCCCGGACTTTCCGCGAGCGAGTTCGGCAACATCAGGATTCTTCTTCTGCGGCATGATCGAGGATCCCGTTGACCATGCATCATCGAGCTTTGCCCATGAGAACTCCCGTGAAGTCATCAAGATGACTTCTTCACCGATGCGCGAAAGATGCACGCCGATCATTGCCGCTACAAAGAGGAACTCCGCCACCCAATCGCGATCACTCACCGCGTCAATGGAATTGCCAAGCGCCCGTTCAAACCCCAGATCAAGTGCAACGCCTTGTGGATCAAGGCCAAGCGATGAACCGGCAAGTGCTCCCGCGCCCAGCGGTGAGCGCGAAGTCCGCGCATCCCAATCTGAAAGCCTTTCCAGATCACGGCCAAGAGCGTGCACATGCTTGGCCAGTTCGTGGGCGAAAGACACCGGCTGCGCATGCTGCAAGTGCGTGAATCCTGGCGAGGTTGTTTCGACATGGGCACGCGCTTGCGCGAGAAATGCTGATTGCAAATCGATGACTTCGTGCGCCAGGTATCGCACCTGATCTCGTAAATAGAGCCGAAAGTCGGTCGCTACTTGGTCATTGCGACTACGTCCGGCACGCAATCGGCCTCCGAGTTCACCGAGTCGCTCGATCAACTGACGCTCAACTGCAGTGTGCACATCCTCATCATCTGCAGCCGGTTGAGCTGCACCACTGAGCACATCATCGAGCAGGGCAGACAGGGCGGCGGAGACCTGGCTGAGTTCTTGATCGGTGAGGAGCCCGGCGGAATTCAGCACCTTGGCATGCGCCTGAGTCTGCTGAATGTCATATGGCGCAAGACGCCAATCGAAGTGCACAGACCTGCTTAGCGCGGCCATGGCATCAGAGGGACCGTCGGCAAATCGCCCGCCCCACAAGCGGGTTGGCTGCGCCTTGGTCACGATGTTCTCCTCTGGTTGTTGTCGCGAGCTGGTGCTTCGGCCCGCCTGTCAGCGAGTGAGAGCAGGTTCGCACAGAAATCCGAAGCAGCCTGGTTCGTCGTCATCACCACCATGATCGTGTCGTCGCCGGCCACCGTGCCAACGATCTGATCAAAGTGGGCACGATCGAGGTAGCCAGCGAGGTAGTGAGCAGCGCCGGGTGGGGTGTGCAGAACAGCGATGTTCTGCGCGGGCTGAGCGCCCACCAGTACATCGGTGACGACCCGCCCGATGGTGTTCGGGATCGCGAGGTGCGTCACCACCTGACTGCGCGCGATGACGTAGCGAGATCCGAGTTGAGGATCGTGAGTCTTCACTGCGCCGAGCGCATCCAGATCTCGTGAAAGCGTTGTCTGGGTGACGTCGAGTCCTTCGGCTGCCAAGGTTTCGCGCAATTGCTCCTGCGAATGGACCGCACCCTCCTCAATGAGCGCTTCTATTCGAGTGCGACGTGCAGCCATCGTCTTTGGGACATTCACAGATTCACCCCAAGTGTCTCGAATGCCTCGCCCCACCGAGTAACTGTGTCGTCAAGATCACGATCAGAGATGTTGAGTGCTGGAGCAAGCCGGATGGCATCCGCGGTGACCGGATTGGCAAGGATTCCGCTTGTCCGCAAGGCGAGGTCAACCTCAGCACTGGTGACTCCATGCAACTCGGCAGCCAGCAGCAGCCCACGTCCACGCACTGCCCCGACTTTGCCACCTGATACCTCCGGCAACTGGGCCTTGAGCTTTGCCCCTGAATCAATAACCCGAGCGAGCAGCTCTTCGCGTTCAATGACGTCCAGCACCGTCAGGGCTGCCCTCGTCGAAATCGGGTTACCACCGAAAGTGGAGCCGTGGGAGCCGGGAGTCAGCAGCGTGGCTGCGTCACCGAAGGCCACCATCGCGCCAATCGGAAGACCCCCGCCAAGGCCTTTGGCCAGAGTCAGGACGTCAGGCTGAATGCCGAAGGCTTGGAAGGCAAACCATGCACCGGTCCGACCAATGCCAGTCTGCACTTCATCCAGGACTAACAGCGCCCCTGTGCGATCACAGATGCTTCGCGCGGCGATCAAGTAGTCATCCGGCGGAACGATCACACCGTTCTCACCTTGAATGGGCTCCAAGAAGACCGCAGCCGTCTCAGTCGTCACCGCAGCTTCAAGCGCTTGAGCATCGCCAAAAGGCACGACGGTCACTTCACCTGGCAAGGGCCGGAAGGGATCCTGCTTGGCTGGCTGAGCAGTCAGGGCCAAAGAGCCCATCGTGCGACCGTGAAAGCCACCCGAAGCGACCACAATGTGCGTGCGTCCTGTCATCCGCGTGAGTTTGAATGCAGCCTCGTTTGCCTCGGCACCTGAGTTGCAGAAGAAGACGCGCGAGCCCAACGGCGCACCGCTGAGATCAACCAGCCGTTCGGCAAGTTCCAGCCCAGGCTCGGTTGCATACAGATTGCTGGTGTGACCAATGGTCTGCAATTGGTCGGTGACAGCGGCAACGAGATCCGGATGCCCGTGGCCCAGCACATTGACGGCGATGCCACCGATGAGATCGATGTACTCCTTGTCGGAGTCATCCCACACACGCGAGCCTCGCCCTTTGACCAGCAGGAGCGGCGGCACGCCGTAGTTGCGCATCATCGTTGTCTCCCAACGGTCCTGCCAGTTCATGACAGCCCCGGGTAGACCATGGTGCCGATGCCGTCATTGGTGAAGACTTCCAGCAGCACAGAATGCGCAACCCGTCCGTCGATCACATGAGCTTGAGGCACTCCCCCGTCGATGGCCCGCACACATGCCTCCATCTTCGGCAACATTCCCGACTCCAACTTGGGGAGCAAGGCTCTGAGATCATTGACTTCGATTTGCCGAATGATCGACTCACGATCTGGCCAATCGGCATACAAACCCTCAACATCAGTCAGCACAACGAACTTCGTGGCATGCAATGACTCAGCAAGTGCGGCTGCCGCTGAGTCGGCGTTGACGTTGTAGATCACGCCATCCACGTCGCGAGCAACTGTGGACACCACCGGGATGAAGCCATCATCAAGGAGCTTGACAACGAAATCCGGCCTGACTTCAACAACATCCCCAACGAGACCGATATCGGTTGGCACACCGTCAACGACTGCCGTGTGGCGTTCGGCGATGAAGGTGTGCGCGTCTTCTCCTGACATGCCAACGGCAAATGGGCCATGGTCATTGATGAGCCCAACGAGCTCTCGCTGCACCTGACCGACAAGCACCATGCCCACGACATCCATGACTTCTGGAGTAGTGACTCGCAAGCCAGCCTTGAACTCTGACTGCACGCCGAGCTTGTCGAGCATCGCATTGATCTGAGGTCCGCCTCCGTGCACAACAACTGGTCGCAAACCGGCGAGCCGCATGAAGACAATGTCTTCAGCGAAACTCGCCTTCAGCAGGTCATCAGTCATTGCATGGCCGCCGTATTTCACGACCACCGTGGCCCCGTGAAAGCGCTCCAACCAGGGCAGGGCCTCTGCCAGCACCGCTGCCTTTGCTGAGGCGAGATTCAGATCAGTCATTGCGTCCTCTTAGTTGTCGGGGATCAGGTGGAGTACGCGGAGTTTTCGTGGACGTAGTCAGCCGTGAGGTCATTGGTCCAGATGGTGGCACCAGCAGTACCCGCATTCAGCACGACGGTGATCTCAATCTCACGGGCAGCAAGACTCACAAGTGAACGATCCTCGCCGAGACCACCACTCCTGCAGATCCAGATGCCATTCATCGCAACATCGACCTGATCAGGATCAAAGACGGCCTTGGTCGTCCCAGCCGCGGCCAGGACTCGGCCCCAGTTGGGATCCTCGCCGTGGAGGGCGCACTTCAGCAGATTGCTCCGAGCGATGGCCCGTCCCACTTCAAGCGCGTCGTCAACCGTCAGTGCTCCTTCAACCACGATCTTGATGTCCTTGGATGCACCTTCAGCATCGTGGATGAGCTGCAGCGCCAGACTTGCGCACACAGTCGTCAAGGTGGCGGTGAACTCCTCGGCCGAAGGACGTACCTCGCTTGCACCACTGGCAAGCAGCAGCACGGTGTCATTTGTCGACATGCAGCCGTCAGAATCGATGCGATCAAAGCTCATGCCCGTGGCCTGTCTCAAGGCCGAATCCGCAAGATCCGCATCGACGATCGCATCCGTCGTGATGACCACCAACATCGTCGCCAGACCTGGTGCCAGCATTCCGGCGCCCTTGGCCATTCCGCCGACAAGATATCCCTGACCGGCGGCGACGCTCTTCTTCGGCACGCTGTCAGTGGTCATGATGGCCAACGCGGCATCGTCGCCACCATTGGCCGACAACTCTGCCACCGAAGCGTCAATACCTGCACAGATCTTGTCCATCGGGAGGCGTTCGCCAATCAGACCAGTTGAGCACACGGCGATTTCGCCAGCACCGAATTGCGTTCCACGCGAAGCGAGGACTGTTGCAAGGTACTCGGCCGTGTGGTGGGTATCGGCGAAACCATCTGGACCAGTGCAGGCATTGGCGCCACCGGAGTTCAGGACAACCGCCTTCAACTCTCGATCGGCAAGCACCTGCAGGGACCACAGCACAGGAGCAGCCTTGAATCGATTGCTGGTGAATACGCCAGCAGCTGTGAACTCTGGGCCTTCGTTCAGCACCACCGCGACATCGTGATTGCCAGAAGCCTTCAGCCCTGCCTTCACTCCAGCCGCACTGAAGCCCTTGGCAGCGGTAACGCTCATGGTGCAACTCCATTGCATGTCAGTCCGAGGGTCTCTGGGAATCCGAGCATGAGATTCGCGTTCTGGAGGGCTTGACCTGCGGCGCCCTTCCCGAGGTTGTCCAGTGCACAGATCGCGATGACCCGGCCGGCTCGTTCGTCAAGCACCACCTGCACCTGCGCTGCGTTTGTTCCATAGACCGAAGAAGTCTGAGGCAGGAATCCTTCAGGCAGCAGTTGAACAAATGGCTCGTTTGCGAACGCGCTCGAGAGCGCGTCCCGCAGTTGAGCGGCGGACGTGCCAGGCGTTGGCAAAGCTGAGCACGTGGACAACATGCCACGAGACATCGGAGCCAGCAACGGCGTGAACGAGACCGTGACGGCCGTACCCGCCGCGCGCGCTAGAGACTGCTCGATTTCTGGAGTGTGGCGATGGACCCCGCCAACCCCGTATGCCGACATAGAACCCATCACCTGGGAAGCCAGTTGGGAATCTGTCGGCTTGCGTCCGGCGCCGGAGGTGCCAGACGCGGCAACGATCGAGATGCCGTCGGCTGAAATCAAGCCCTGGCTCAACAGCGGCGCCAGGGCAAGAGCCACGGAAGTCGGGTAGCACCCCGGATTGGCCACCCTGGTTGATTTCGCGATCTTCTGGCGATTGCCATCGAGCTCTGCAAGCCCATAGGTCCAAGTGCCAGCATGCGGCAGTTGGTAGAACTGTTCCCAGGCTTGAGCATCAGCCAAGCGAAAATCTGCGCCGAGATCTACGACTGACACAGACGCTGGCAATTGCTCAGCCAAGGCAGCGGACTCTCCGTGCGGGAGAGCCAGGAACACCAGATCGGCTTCGGCGAGAGTGTGCGCGCTGGTGACTTCAAAGCGTCTATCCGCCAACTGCGAGAGATTGGGGTGCAGGGCAAGAACTGGCTCCCCGGCATTTGAGCCCGCTGCAATCGCAGCGATGTCCACTTCCGGGTGCGACAGCAGCAGCCGCAGCAATTCACCGCCGGCATACCCCGAGGCACCCGCAACACTGATCTTGACCATGGCAGAAGTATACGCATACGCGCATATTCTCGATCAGCGCAGGGTTGCTCCATGGCGATTGTGGGCCTCGTCAATGGCGGCCTGTCTGGCCTGAGCGATTTCTGCGGCCTCCAAAGTGCGATCGGCGGCCCGAAAGCGCAGGGCAAAGGCCAGTGAACGGGAGCCCTCAGCAACCTGCTGACCGCGATAGACATCAAACAGCCGCACCGACTCCAGCAGATCCCCTGCCCCAGCCTGGATGGCAGCCTGGATCTGTGCCGCTGATACTTCGTCACGCACAACCAGAGCCAGATCCTCCTTGGCCACTGGCTGCGCGGACACCGCTGGCGCTGGTCTGGCCTCCACAGCAGCAAGCACCAGCAGGTCGAAATCGAGTTCGAAGGCACAGCTTCGCGCGGGCAGTGCGGCATCCTCCAGCACTCGCGGATGCAATTCACCCGCAACTCCGACCACTGCATCGCCAATCTGCAGTTGCGCACAGCGTCCGGGATGGAAAGTCGCATCATTTCCGCGAGACGCGATCAACTGCAGGCCAAGGACATCTGCCACTGCCTGCGCGCTGGCCACTGCGTCAGACCATTCGTATGCCTGTTCTGATGTGGACCAGGAACGCTGACGCTCATTGCCGATGAGCACGCCCGCAAGAGACGTCACTTGTGCTGGAAGCATGGCGTTCAATGCCAACCACTGCTCTTCATCTGGTCGACGATCAACGCTCGGACGCGGCGCCTGTGCGCCGACGCTGCCACGGACAACGGCGCCGAGCTCAAAGAGGAAGAGATCGTCAAATCCCCGGCCGATGTTTCTGCGCGCAGCAGCCACAAGTCCTGGCAGCAGCGAGGCGCGAAGCATTGGCTGTTCATCGGACATCGGGTTGGCCAGCCGCACTTTGGAGAAGCGTGGGTCAGCAGCGCCAATTCGCAGGGCAGCCAGTTCGGCTTCACCGACGAAGGGATAGTTCAGCACTTCAAGCGCACCACGTGCAGCCAGCGTCAGCCCAACAAGGCGACGAAGACGTTGGGCCTTGGAAAGGCCATGTCCAACCGCGGCTTTAGGAAGAGTGGCAGGAACCGCGTCAAAACCGATCAGTCGAATCACTTCTTCGACCAGATTTGCCTGGTCGGTGATGTCTGAACGCCAGCTCGGAACGGTGACGAGAAGTTCTGCCTCCGACGACACCACCTCGCACCCAACTGACTGCAGCAGCGTGATGACGGTTCCCGCTGCAATTGGCATGCCGGCGACCAAAGAGGGCTCATCAACGGAAAGGGAGATGACGACAGGCCGATGCGGCGCCTCAACAGCAGTCATCCCCAAGTAGCTACCGCCGCCAAACTCAAGCAGCAGCGCCGCAGCGCGCGCTGAAGCGTAAGGCGCGAGCACACGGTCAACTCCACGCTCAAATCGGCGCGAGGCTTCAGATGACAACTTGTGGCGGCGGGCCATTCTTGCAACGTCCCCGTGAGCGAAGTGCGCGGCCTCGAGCGCGATTGTTGTGGTGTTCTGGTCGATTTCCGTTGCGAAGCCGCCCATGGTTCCGGCCAGGCCGATCGCGCCACGATCATCGAGAATCACTAGATCATCAGCTGCCAAGGTGCGCTCAACATGATCGAGGGTTTCCAACTTCGTGCCAGCAGGCACATGTCCGGCGCGCACAGAACCACGCAGTTTGTCGGCATCGAAGGCGTGCAGTGGCTGTCCAAGTTCAAGCATCACGTAGTTGGTGACGTCAACAGCCAAGGACACCGGACGCATGCCGCAGTCGAGCAATCTGCGCTGCATCCACAAAGGCGAACTCGCCTTGGGATTGAAGCCGGCAATCGTGCGAAGGGTGAACAGCCCGCATGAGGTCTCGTCATCTGATCCGCACTCAATTGGCTTGCCGCCCGCAACTGGAGCGGGAAGCTGCGCCAGGGCAAGGCCCGGATCAGCGAATGCCACTCCATAGGCAATGGCCAGTTCACGGGCAAGCCCGCGAATGGACAAGGCGTATCCACGATCTGGGGTGACAGCAATGTCCAGGATCTCTTCGCCCACGCCAAGGATTGGCTTGGCGTCCGAGCCGACAACCGTGCCTGGCTCAAGAATGATGATGCCGTCATGATCATCGCCGAGCCCAAGCTCACGGGCCGAGCAGATCATTCCGTCGGAGATCTTGCCGTAGGTCTCGCGCTGCGCGATTGCAAAGCCACCTGGCAGTACCGTGCCCGGCAGGGCCACCACCACATGGTCGCCGGCATGAAAATTGCGAGCCCCACAGATAATGCCGCGAACCGCGCCATGCTCTGAACCGACGTCGACCTGACACCAGCGGATCGGCTTCTTGAACTCGGTCAGCTCCTCAACGCTCAGCACTTGACCTACTACCACCGGACCATCGACACCAAGGCCGACGACGTCAACGGTCTCAACTTCGAGTCCGGCGTTGATGAGGTGCTCAGCGATTGCCCGTCCAGTCTGATCAGCGGGGATTTCAACGAACTCCCGCAACCACGACACCGGCGCCCGCATCAGGACTCCAATCCGAAAGCGCGGGTGAATCGCACATCGCCTTCGACCATGTCGCGCATGTCCGTCACGCCATTGCGGAACATCAGCGTCCGTTCGATCCCCATGCCGAATGCAAAGCCACGGTAGACCGAAGGATCGATGCCAACAGCTTGCAGCACCCGAGGATTCACCATGCCGCAGCCACCCCACTCGATCCAGCCTTCGCTGCCACAGGTGCGGCAGGGACGGTCTGGGTTGCCAATGGATTCCCCCCGGCAGACAAAGCACTGCAGATCCACCTCGGCACTGGGTTCAGTGAAGGGGAAATACGAGGGACGCAAGCGCGTGCGGATGCCTGCGCCGAACATCTCCTGAGCAAAGTGGTCAAGTGTGCCCTTGAGGTCAGCCATCGTGATGCCGATGTCAACAGCCAATCCTTCGACTTGGTGGAAGACCGGGGTGTGCGTGGCGTCCAGCTCGTCAGTACGGAAAACGCGACCAGGCGCAACGACATAGATCGGGACTTCACTATCAAGCATCGCTCGAATCTGGATCGGCGAAGTCTGCGTGCGCAGCACTACCCCACTGTCGGCAGATTCAACGTAAAAGGTGTCCTGCATCGAGCGCGCTGGGTGATCTGGAGGCAAATTGAGCGCGTCGAAGTTCACCCACTCTGCTTCGACCTCAGGTCCTTCGGCGATGTCGTAGCCCATCGCGACGAATACGTCACAGATGCGCTCCATCAAGGTGGTGAGCGGGTGGCGCCCACCAACGCGTTTGTCGTAGACAGGCAAGGTGACGTCCACAGTTTCTTCAGTCAGCGCCTGCTCGTCGCGAGCTGCCAGCAGTAGGGCTTCGCGCTTCTCAAGTGCAAGTTTGATCTCCTGCCGAGCAATCCCCATGCGTTTGCCTGCATCGACCTTTGCGGCCGGAGGCAAGGCACCGATCTCGCGGTTGGCCAGCGCCAGCGGTGAGCGATCGCCAGCATGTGCCAGACGTACATCTTTCAGCTCAGTCAGATCTGCACATGCGGCAATCGCAGCGAGCGCTTCGGCAACGACGGCCTGCACAGATTCCGCATTGAGTGCAGAGACCTGCTTGGGGTCAAATGACGCGTTCGGTCCAGACATCAGGCGCCGAGTATGTCACTCACCGAGGATGGCGCGGGCGACCTGTTCGGCCGTGGCGTCAAGGTCTCCTTCGCCCCGCAGCACCAGATCTGGATGCTCCGGAATCTCATAGGCCTGACCGGCGCCAGTCATATTGGGCAAGTTGCCCGCGGCCGCCTTGGCATACAGGCCCTTGGGGTCGCGCTCTGCACACACCTCGACGGGCGTATCGACATAGACCTCGATGAAATCTTCCGACTCAAAGATGTCTCGGGCAGCTCGACGGTCTGAGCGGTATGGCGAAACCAGTGCTACCAGCACCACGACGCCTGCGTCCATCATCAACTTGGCAACCTCGGCTACCCGCCTCACATTCTCGGCGCGGTCTTCAGGTGTGAAACCCAAATCCTTGTTCAAGCCGGTGCGCACATTGTCACCATCAAGCACGTAGGTGTGCACGCCCAGCGCATGCAGTTTGCGGACAGCAGCATCAGCAATAGTGGACTTGCCCGAACCGGGCAGACCAGTCAGCCAGAGCACCTTGCCGGAATGTCCATTGAGGAGTTGACGGGCACTGCGGTCCACGTCGTAGGTATGCGGCACCACGTTGAATGCGCGGCGCATGGCGTGCCGCGTCAGCCCCGCGGCAACTGTGTCTGCTGTGACGCGATCCACAAGCAGGAAACCACCTGTGTCGCGCGAGACGCTATACGGATCCATGGGCAGTGGGCGGTCCGTTGCGATCTCGACGCGGCCAATGGCATTCATCTCAAGGATGCGAACGGCATCCTCGTGACCTGTGACCACATTGAGGCGATTGCGCACATTCGTGACGGTGGCAGGCACTGAGCGTGAACCCGAGACCAGAAGATAGGAACGACCATGCGCAAGTGGCTCTTCACTCAGCCACACCATGTCCGCTGCAAAGCGGTCAGCGGGCTGTAACTGATCATCCCCGGCAAGGACATCACCTCGAGTGACATCAACCTCGTGATCGAGAGTCAGCGTGATTGCCTGCCCCGCGACCGCCACGTCAAGATCGCCGTCGTAGGTGACGATTCGATCCACCTTCACGGTGCGACCAGAATCGGCTACGACAATGTCGTCGCCTGGCTTCACCGAACCTGAGACAACAGTGCCGGCGTATCCGCGGAAGTTGCCGTCGGCGCGCACCACGTACTGCACGGGGAATCGAAACGGACCTTCGACCGGATCAATGCCAGGCTGCCACTGGGCAAGGGTCTCCAGCAGGGTCGGTCCGTGATACCAAGCCATCGAGTCGCCACGCTTGGTGACATTGTCACCAGAGAAGGCACTCATCGGAATTGCCAGCACTTCTTCAACATCAAGTCGTGCTGCGGTGACGCGCACGGTGCCGACGATCTCTTCGAACGTCGCATGGTCGTAGTCGACGAGATCCATCTTGTTGACCGCGATGATGACTGTCTTGACGCCCATCAGCGCGCAGACAGTGAGATGCCGGTGAGTTTGCGGACGGACACCACGGGCGGCGTCGACCAGCAAGACTGCAACATCTCCGTTGGAAGCCGCAACTGCCATGTTGCGGGTGTATTGCTCATGACCTGGGGCGTCCGCGATGAGCACGCGACGACCGTTAGGCAGGTTCATGTGGCGATAGGCCACATCGATGGTGATGCCTTGCTCACGCTCAGCTTCAAGGCCGTCAGTCAGCAAGGAGTAATCGATCTCTCCGAGCGGAACAGTTGAGCCTCCGCGACGAGTGCGGCGCGCGTAGTCAAGCTGATCACTCGGCACGCTGTCGGTCTCAGCAAGCAGCCGTCCGATCAAGGTGGACTTGCCGTCATCGACTGAACCGCAGGTGACCAAGTGCAACACAGGTGTGGTCGTGGACATTAGAAGTAGCCCTCTGCCTTCTTGGCTTCCATCGAACCGCCGCCTTCACCGTCGATGAGTCTTCCTGAACGCTCGGAGAGCTTGGATGTTTCCATCTCGGTGATGAGGTCGTCGATGTTGTCGGCGGTGGACTCAACCGCGCCAGTCAGCGGATAGCAGCCCAAGGTGCGAAAGCGCACTGAACGCATCTCGGGTATTTCTCCGTCGCGCAATGGGAAGCGCTCGTCATCAACCATGATCAGCGCACCCTCGCGCTCAACCACGGGTCGCGGCTTGGCGAAGTAGAGGGTGGGAATCGCAATGTTCTCACGACGGATGTAACGCCAGATATCGAGTTCGGTCCAGTTCGACAGCGGGAAGACTCGCATCGACTGGCCCTCGGACAAGGTGGTGTTGGCAGTGCGCCAGAACTCTGGTCGCTGCTTGCGTGGCTCCCAGCGGTGGCCAGGCTCACGAAGGGAGAAGATGCGCTCCTTGGCACGGCTGCGTTCTTCGTCGCGACGGGCGCCGCCGATTGCTGCATCAAATCCGTACTTGTCGATGCCTTCGCGCAGCGCAACTGTCTTCATGATGCGTGTGTACTCGTGCGTGCCGTGGGTGAATGGATCGACACCTTCAGCGATAGCGGCCTCATTGCGTGCCTCGCGCATGTCAAGGTTGAGTTCGCGCACTCGTTGATCGCGAAACTCGATCATCTCCTTGAACTTCCAAGTGGTGTTGATGTGCATCACTGGAAAAGGGATTGCTGCAGGAGCGAACGCCTTCAGGGCCAGGTGCAGCAGCACCGATGAGTCCTTGCCAATGCTGTAGAGCAGCACTGGATTGCGGAAGGCGGCTGCCGTTTCACGGTAGATATGGATGGCTTCGGCCTCGAGTGCATCAAGGACTGCCTCATATGGAACATCGGTCATGCTTCAGACATCACTTCCTGGCCGTATTCGTCCATACCTGACTGTGCCAACACCATGGTGCCATCGCCGAAACGAGGGTCCTTGCCGCGAGCTGCGATTGCTGCCGCCCGAGCTGCGGCCTTCGCTTCTGCCTCGGCCTGAGCCGCTGCAACAAAGGCAGGATCCAACTGCGGACTTTCGGCGTACACCTTTGGATGGCGCTCGGCGATCCAATCATCAAGGCCTTGATTGGACTCCACCGAGGTGATCAGGCAGTACCTCGGCTGGTCTCCTGGGTGCCACACGGAGTGGTACAGCCGCTGGGTATCGATGACGACCTGAGCGCCGGCGGGCAGCGGCACGAGAGTCTCCGTCGATGGATCGTCCTTGACCTCGCGGAGCAACATGACTGAGTCCGGATTATCGGTCAGATTGAAGAATGCACGCACAATCCAGCCGGTGCCGTCCGGATTCAGGCGATTGTTGTCGTCGCGGTGCAGGTTGTAGATGGCATCGGCATAGGTATTGGGCTGCAACTCGATGACTCGACAACGTCCGATGTTGGTCTGGAACTCCTGGGCACGCTGAGTCAGGACGGGTGCGAGGGCCACGTTCTCGGGAACCCAGACACCATCCTTGTCGGTCTTGGGCGGCACATGATTCCAGAAGCCGTCACACTCAATCTCGCCATAGGCGCTCGCAAGAGGAGCAAATCTGGTGTCCCCCGAGGACTTCCAGTCGACGTAGATCAACTGCTCCCACTCCTTTGGATCAACCGACTGATCGTAGGAATCAACGATGACAAAGCCGGTCTCTTCAAATATGGGCAGCTTCAGGTAGGTCATGACACATCCCTTCGCATTGACTACCTCAGTTTCCCATGCAGCCTTGCGGCATCGGCGTACAGACATACAGCTGCTGCGGCAGCAACATTGAGAGATTCCGCACGGCCATAGAGCGGAATTCGCACCTGAACATCAGCCAGGTCTCGGGCTTCCTGGCTCACTCCTGGCGCCTCGGCTCCGAACACCCAGCAAATCGACTGGTGACTTGGAACTGAACCTAGCCAATCAAAGACATCCAACGCAGCATCGCCGCTTGCAACTGCGAAGAGCATGCGAGAAGGATCAATGGCAGATGCGAGCTCAGCCAGCTGGACATCGGTGGCGATCGGCAGGTGGAAGATCGACCCGGCACTGGCTCGCACACATTTGCCATTGCTTGGATCCACTGATCCAGCGGTCAGCAGAACGCCTGCAGCGCCAGCTGCATCGGCGGAACGAATGATGGTGCCGGCATTGCCCGGATCGCTGACCCCGTCGAGCAGGACTGACGCCGGCCCGCCGCCGGGGATTGCATCCGCGATCGCAGCAGAAGTCCAGCGACAGACCCCCACTATTCCTTGTGGCGCGCGGGTCTCCCCCAGTGCTTCCATGACCGACTCGCTGACGTAGGTCAGCGGCACATCGACAAGCACATCGAGAAACTCAGACGCAAAGCCCTCGGTCAAGAAGACCTCGACCAGCAGACCCGAGCCCACAGATTCGCGCACGGCCTGTGGCCCCTCCACAAGGAAAAGGCCGGCATCGCGCCGGCCCTTCCGAGAGTGCAGTCGCCGAACCGCGACCACCCGATCAGAACTACGAGAGGTCAAGGTCGGCACATTGCCGAGCAAGGTTATGCAGTGGCTGGGATTGCGGCCCGAGCAACTTCCACAAGCGTGGCAAATGCAGCCGGGTCATTGACTGCGAGCTCGGCCAGCATGCGGCGATCGACCTCGATGTTGGCTTCTTTCAAGCCTTGAATGAATCGGTTGTAGGTCAGGCCATTGGCACGCGCGCCGGCATTGATGCGCTGGATCCACAGCCGACGGAAGTCACCCTTGCGGGTGCGTCGATCGGAATAGGCATAGACCATGGAGTGGGTGACCTGCTCCTTGGCCTTGCGGTACAGGCGCGAACGCTGACCGCGGTAGCCGCTTGCGCGCTCCAGAATCTCGCGGCGCTTCTTATGCGCGTTTACTGCTCTCTTTACACGTGCCATTGCTTGTCTCCTGAACTTCTCTGCCACATGAACGCGGCGAAATATTTGGGGGGTCAGTCGGCTAGCGGCCGAGCAACTTCTTTACCTTCTTGGCATCACCTGGGGCCAGGATCTTGTCGCCCTCAAGGCGTCGCATGCGCTTGGAGGACTTGCTCTCCAACAGATGGCGGCGGTTCGCCTGCTCATGCGTGATCTTGCCAGTTCCGGTGACCTTGAAGCGCTTCTTGGCGCCACTGTGGGTCTTCTGCTTCGGCATGTCGATCCTTTGCTTGTTGTTCGGTAGTTCGGGCTTTGGTGCGACCGAGGTCGCGTTGTGCTCAGGAAGCGTCAGCGTGCACTTCCTGGACGCTTTCTTTCAAGGATTCGGCTGCAGTCTGCGGCTTGGGGACATCAGCCTTGCGTCGATGTGGAGCCAGCACCATGATCATGTTGCGGCCATCCTGCTTGGGAGTTGCCTCCACGAATCCGAGTTCTTGCACGTCTTCAGCAAGGCGGGCCAATAGTCGCAGTCCAAGTTCTGGGCGGCTTTGCTCACGACCGCGGAACATGATCGTGATCTTGACCTTGTCTCCAGCCTTCAAGAAGCGCTCGACGTGACCCTTCTTGGTGTCGTAGTCGTGCGAATCGATCTTGGGGCGAAGCTTCATTTCCTTGATGATGGTGTGCGTCTGGTTGCGACGCGACTCGCGCTCCTTCATGGCGGCTTCGTACTTGAACTTGCCGAAATCCATGAGCTTGCACACTGGCGGCTTGGCCATCGGGGCAACCTCGACGAGATCGAGATCGGCCTCCACGGCTAGTCGAAGCGCATCTTCAATGCGCACGATGCCAACCTGTTCGCCATTGGGTCCAACAAGACGGACCTCGGGAACGCGAATGCGGTCGTTGATTCGTGGTTCGACGCTGATGGCGCCTCCTTATTCGTGCGGTCAGTTGCTGCACATGATGTGCAGCGCGATCTGTGCCAAGAGATGACCCTCGACGCAGCGCAAGAAGACGACAGCACGAACCGGCACGGCAAGCGTGCCTGAGCGCGTGACCCGGGCCATCTGGTGCGACGGACGGGTGGGAGCCGGAGCCCCTCTTGCGCGATCCAGCCCAAGAGCCAGATCAATCGAGGCAAAGGGTAGCAGCCACAGGTGAGTCCAAAGAAATCCCAGCCACTAGCCCTTGCTTAGGAAGGCAAGACGCTCCCCGGCGACTATATGGCGGGCTGGTCCCTGGACGTCGATCACCAGTGCATTGGCACCGTCGTCAAGTGCTGCCTTTGCCGCGTCCGGGCCCGAAATCGGCACTGGCCTTGCCTGCGGGTCCCACATTGCCATCGAATCCAGGCCGGTGAAGGCCAGGAGCCCTCGCTCTCCTGTCGCGCTGACCATCGAGACTACGGACATGTGACTGTCCTTGTCGGCGCCGACATCATCGACTTCGTCGGCCGTGGCCACCACTGCGACAAGGAGTCTGGAGTCCATCAGCAACTCAAGTGGAAGATCCCGCGCAATGCCAGAGGTCAGGGCTACTGCGCCCTGAGCCAAGGACCGACGCAGGACAGGATCAGCAGCGCCGTCATCGCCAGCGAATGCGGGAGAGGCCAAAGAACGACCGCGACCTAGATCTGGGTGGGTCACGTCACAGGCGGCAGGCGTGGATATCGGTCACGAGAATTCCCCGCGCGCCAAGCTCATAGAGATCGTCCATGACGCGGTGAATATCAGTGGCTGGCACCATTGCCCGAACAGCTGACCAATCCGAGTCCTGCAGTGGCGAGACAGTTGGCGATTCGATACCGGGCGTGATCGCACACGCTTCAGCGAGCGCGGTCTGGCGGATGTCGTAGTCGACCAGGACGAAGGTGCGGGCGACCATCACGCTCTGCAAGCGCCGAATCACCGTTTCGACCGCAGGGTTCGCCGGCGCATCGATGCGTTGCACGACCAGAGCCTCGGAGATGAGGATGGGCTCTCCGATGACTTCCAAGCCGGCGCGCCGCATCGTGGTGCCGGTGGCCACCACGTCAGCGACGGCATCGGCGACGCCAAGCGCGACGGCATTCTCAACGGCTCCATCCAGCCGTATGACTGTGGCATCAATCTGCGTCTGCGACAGCCATGCTCGTAGGAGTCCGTCGTAGGAAGTTGCGATGCGCTTGCCCGCCAGATCAGCGACCGAGTCGTACTTGCCGATCGGAGCAGCCAACCGGAAGGTCGAGGGCGCAAATCCAAGCGAAAGCAACTCTGTTGCCTGCGCTCCAGAATCCAGCAGCATGTCGCGGCCGGTGATGCCGATGTCCAAAGTGCCTTCACCGACATACAGTGCGATGTCCTTGGGGCGAAGGAAGTAGAACTCGACATCATTGACCGGGTCGTTCACGACCAGGTCGCGGATTCCTGCACTGCGCAGATAGCCCGCCTCCTGAAGCATTGCGCGCGCAGGTTCAGCCAATTGCCCCTTGTTGGGCAGAGCCACTTTCAACATGAGAACTACAACCGCCGATACACGTCGTCGAGGGAGATATTGCTCGCAATCATCATCACCTGCAGGTGGTAGAGCAACTGCGCGATCTCTTCGGCAGTTCGGTCCGGTCCTTCATGTTCAGCAGCCATCCAGACTTCTGCCGCTTCTTCGACCACCTTCTTGCCGATGGCGTGAACCCCTAGCTCGACCAGTTTCACCGTGCCGGAGTCCTCCTCGTGCGAGGCAGTCTTTTCTACAAGTTCGAAATACAGCTCGTCGAAGGTCTTCACAGAAGCAGCCTACTGAGGACCTGAGTCTCCCGTGATGCTGGCGACGGTGTGCCAGGTGGCCAAGGCCGCCTGGGTTGCCTCAAAGCCCTTGTCCTCATTTGAACCAGGCAGTCCAGCGCGCGCGAGCGCTTGGGCCTCGGTGTCACACGTCAGCAAGCCAAAACCGACTGGAACCAGATAATCCAAGGCCACCTGCGCGAGCCCATCGGTCGCAGCAGCGCAGACATACTCAAAGTGCGGGGTATCGCCGCGAATCACGACGCCGAGTGCGACGACGACGTCGAATTCGTCGGAGGACGCACAAGCCTTGGCCACGATCGGCAGTTCGAAGGATCCGGCTACGCGAATGATGCGGGACGTGGCGCCAGCAGCCAGACACGCACGCTCGGCTCCGGAGACGAGGCCATCCATCACCTCCACATGCCACGAGGCAGCAACAATGGCCACCCGAGCATTTGGCGCCGTGATGGTCAGTGCGGGCGCCCCTTGGCCACTCATGCTGAACCTTCCGATGTCTGATCGCCGAGGGTGTGTCCCATACGCGTGGCTTTGGTGTTCAAGTAGTCCTCGTTATGCACATTCGATGCAATTTCCAAGGGAAGTCGCTCAACAATCGCCAAGCCGTAGCCTTCGAGGCCAGCCCGCTTTGCAGGGTTATTGGTCAGCAGTCGCATGCTGCGCACTCCGAGTTCAAAGAGGATCTGCGCACCGGTTCCGTAGTCACGCGCGTCAGCTGGGAGTCCAAGATCAAGGTTGGCATCGACAGTGTCACGACCGTCGTCCTGCAAGCGATACGCCATGAGCTTGTGCATAAGGCCGATGCCACGACCTTCATGCCCTCGCATGTAGAGCACGACACCCCTGCCTTCCTCAGCAACTCGGCGCAGGGCTGCCTGGAGCTGAGGGCCACAATCGCATCGCAAGGATCCGAAGACGTCTCCAGTCAGGCACTCGGAATGCACACGAACGAGCACCTGCTCGCCGTCTGCGATATCCCCCATCACCAATGCCATGTGATCAGTGCCGTCAATGTCGCTTCGAAAGCCAACAGCACGGAATTCGCCGAACTCAGTGGGCAGCTTGGTTTCAGCCACACGCACTACTTGCACTTCGTTCTGCCGACGAAATCGGATGAGATCAGCGATCGAGATCATCCGAAGTCCATTCGCATCCGCGAAGGCTCGGCACTCAAGTGCACGCATCATCGAGCCATCGTCATTGACGAGTTCGCACAGTGCGCCAGCGGGCGTAAACCCTGCCATCCGCGCAAGATCGACCGAGGCTTCGGTGTGGCCCGGCCTGCGCAGGACCCCACCTTCAACTGCCCGCAGCGGCATGACGTGGCCCGGGCGGGTGAGATCAAAGGGATCAGTAGCACTGTCGCCGAGCACTCGAATGGTGTGAGCGCGGTCCTTGGCAGAAATACCTGTGGTCTCTACATCACGAGCATCCACCGATACCGCGTATGCAGTGCCCTTTCGATCCTCATTGACCGCTGTCATGGGAGGAAGACCAAGTCGATCCAGATCAGCGCCCGTCATGCCAACGCAGATGTATCCGGATGTGTGACGAATCATGAAACCGGTGAGTTCAGCCGTAGCCGCATTCGCCGCAAAGATGAGGTCGCCTTCATTCTCACGATCTTCATCGTCCACCACGACGACTGCCTGACCGGATCGAAGAGCATCGATCGCCTCTTCAATGGAGTCCAATTGCACGCCACCATTAGCCGCTGGCCTGGCACTCGACGAAAGCAGCTGGTGCGCCTTCTCGGCTGGCTTCTGCGATTTGAACAACTCGTCAGCTGGAATCACTTGCGCGCCTCCAACAATCGCTCGACGTACTTCGCGATGACGTCAATCTCCAGATTGACTGGCTCGCCCACCTGGCGTTCACCAAGGGTGGTCTCTCGCAGGGTTGTGGGAATCAATGAGACGGTAAAGGACTCGTCATCGACGTTGACGACCGTCAGCGATACCCCATCGACCGTGATCGAACCCTTTTCAGCGACGTAGCGAGCAAGTTGCTCGGGAAGGGAAACGCGCACAACCGTCCAGTGCTCTGCGGGAGTGATGCTGAGGATTTGCCCGGTGGCGTCGACATGGCCTTGCACAAGATGACCACCAAGACGACCGTGGGCCGGCATTGCCCGTTCCAGGTTGACCGGAGATCCGATGCTGGCAGCACCGAGAGAGGTGCGCGTGAGAGTTTCGGCCATCACATCAGCCGTGAAGGAATCGTCATCAAGCTCGGCGACGGTGAGGCAAACACCATTGACCGAGATCGAGTCGCCCAGTTTGGCGTCCTGGAGCGCTAGGCCAGCGCGAATGACCATGCGAGCCGAGTCGCCCTGAAGGAGGACCGACACGACTTCGCCGCGCTCTTCGACAATCCCGGTGAACACTTGGACTTCCTCACGCTGACTCAGGCGCCGCGGGAAATCTGCCCGCGCACCATCACATCATTCCCGATGAGCCGAACCTCAGACACATCGACTGGAAAAGTCCTGGTCATCGGATGCGAGGAAGCCACTCCAGCCCCCATGAGCGCGGGAGCGATGAACCACACGAGCTCGTCGACGCAGTCAGCCTCAAGAAAGGCCGAGGCCAGCGTGGGTCCACCTTCAAGCAGGACTTGCTGAACTCCGCGCTCACGCAGCATTCCCAGAGCGATCAGCGGATGTCGGTCGCGGATGAGCAGCGTCGGGGCGGCATTGTTGAGCACACGCAGGCCCCCAGGAAGCTCGCGCTCACCCATCACGACCCGCAGCGGCTGAGTTTCAACGGATAGCTCGCGCACGGTGAGCTGAGGGTCGTCGGCCATGGCAGTGGCCGTACCCACCAGCACAGCATCGCTCTGCGCTCGCAGTTCATGCGTGAATACGCGGGCCTGCGGTCCAGAGATGGCCGTGGGTCCACTATCACCATCGGCAACTCGAGCATCAATGGTGTGAGCAAGCTTCAGCACGACATAGGGACGGCCACTGAGTTGTACATGAGTCCAGGCCTTGTTGATCTCGTTGGCTTCAGCACGCTGAACGCCCTCAATAACCTCGATGCCTGCTCTGCGAAGGACGGTTGCACCGCCAGATGCCTGCGGAGTTGGATCCGATTGAGCGAACACCACTCGACTGATGCCCGCAGCGATCAACGCCTGCGTGCAAGGCCCGGTACGACCGACGTGATTGCACGGTTCAAGAGTGACGATTGCAGTAGCGCCTCTGGACCGATCACCAGCGGCTGCCAGCGCTTCAACCTCAGCATGTGCCGTTCCCGCGCCGTGATGGAAACCAGCGCCAACCATTTGGCCGTCAACGTCAAGAATCACGCACCCCACTCGAGGGTTTGCACTGCGGGGGCCTTCATAGGCAAGCGCGATCGCTTGGCGCATGGCCTCAGAAGCACGCTCGGGGGTCAGTGGCTGCATGCTGTCTGCGCAATGGAGCGCAGTTCCTGCACAACCAGATCTGGGTCATCAGCCCGATAGACGGCTGATCCGGCAACGAAGACATTGGCACCGGCTTCTGCGCATCGACCGATGGTGCTGGCGTCGACACCACCGTCCACCTGTACCCAGATGTCAGTTCCCGAGCGCTGTGCAAATTCTCGGGCGCGCACGATCTTGGGCAGCATCGCATCCATGAAGGACTGGCCTCCAAATCCCGGCTCAACTGTCATCACCAGGATCATGTCCAGTTCGCCAAGCAGATCCTCAAGCACGTCGATGTCGGTGCCTGGCTTGACCGCTGCGCTTGCCCGGGCTCCTGCCGCCCTGACATCGCGGCAGATCTGGCGCGGATTGACTGCAGCCTCCACATGAAAGGTCACGCTGCCCGCACCCGCCTCGGCATATGCAGGGGCCCATCGATCAGGATCCGCAATCATCAGATGGCAATCCGCGGGTAACGAGGTGCTGCGAATCAATGACTGGACCACTGGGAGGCCGAAGGTCAGATTCGGAACGAAATGGTTGTCCATGACATCCAGGTGAATCCAGTCTGCACTTGCCTCCACCCTGGCGACTTCGTCTGCCAAGTGAGACAGATCGGCATTCAGCACACTCGGTGAAATCAACAGGCCCACGCGCTCAGAGTAGTAGCCGCGGACTGGTGTTACAGGGGGCGTTGGAGCAGCGCCAGGAACATGGCGTCAGTGCCATGTCGATGTGGCCAGAGTTGAACAAAGGATCCTCGAGCGGCATCGGGAACTTCCGGCAGGAAACTCGGGGCATCAAGAAGCCGCAGCTCTGGGTGCTGCTTTCGGATATCGCTGATCACCAGTTCGGTCTCGGCAAAATGTGGAGAGCAGGTCACGTATCCGATCACGCCCCCGGGTGCGACAGCAGCGATTGCCGCGTTCAACAGCGAGCGCTGCAACGGAGCCAGTTCAGCGACATCGCTGAGCTTGCGGCGCCAGCGAGATTCCGGACGTCTGCGCAGGGCCCCCAGGCCACTGCAGGGCACATCAACCAGCACCCGATCGAACTGCCCTTCCCACGGTTGAGAAACGGCATCCGCCACGAGGACTTCTGCGGCGCTGTCCTGTCCCAAGGACTGTCGCACGAGTTGGGCACGATGAGCATGCGGCTCCACGGCAACCAGATGCACGTCCTGATTGAAGGCAATGGATTCAAGGAGAGCTGCCTTGCCGCCGGGTCCCGCGCACATGTCCAGCCATCGACCTTCATGACTGGAGACGGGCACTCGCGTCAGGGCCAAGGTCACCAACTGACTGCCCTCGTCCTGTACTCCGACTTGGCCACTGCGAATCTCGGGAATGGATTCCGGAGTGCCGTCAATGAGGGTGCCGGCCACTGGCGACCATCGACCTGCTTCAACGCCTGGGATCTCCATGAGTTCGGCGGTCGATATTCGTCGAGCGACAAGGGAAGGACGAGCAGCAGTGTTGTCGGCTTGCAGAAGTTCAGCGAGCTCGGAGTTTCGGTCAGCGAGCACTTGCGAGAAGGCGCGAACGATCCAAAGCGGATGAGACCAGCGGACGGCCAATTCCTTCTCAGAAGGTCCACTGACACCGAGTTCGATTGCCCATTCATCCGCCGTACGGGCCGACACCTTGCGCAATACAGCGTTGACGAACCCGGCTCGAGAAGCCGCCCCGCCAACAGCGCCCGCGGCTCTTGCCAGATTGCAGGTCGAATCGACTGCGGCATGGGTGGGAACGCGCATCATCAGGAGCTGGTGGGTGCCCAGTCGAAGCAGATCCTTCATGCCAGCATCAACCTGGTCCCAAGGACGCGTCACACACGTCGCCAGGATGGCGTCATACCAGCCCTGCCAGCGCAAGGTTCCGTAACCGAGTTCCGTTGCAAAGCCGGCATCGCGGCCTTCCAGCCTTCGTGCGCGCAGGATCGCCGGCAGAGCCAGGTTCGCATAGGCGTCATCGACGCGTACGACCCGCAGAAGTTCCAGCGCGGACTCTCTTGAAAGATCACCGCTCATTGGAATGACAGCCCGTGTACTTGAACACCACGCGCCCAGTCTCGCGCGTTCATGAGCTTGCGGCCGGCCGCCTGCACTTGATCCAGACAGGCAGCGCGGCTGGCAGTGCCTACCCACACCGCGGCCTTGGAGACATGGATTTGGCCAGGAGCAAGATCAGGTGCTTCCTCAGGCTCTCGCTCAAGGAGCGGGGACACCTTGATGCGATCAGCGCCAAGAGTGGTCCAAGCACCGGGTTCAGGAGTCGTGGCGCGAATCCGGCGGTCAACACCGACCCAAGGGTCGGTCCAACGAATGCGGGCATCGTCACTGCTCAATTTCGGAGCCAGGCTGACACCGGAGTCTGGCTGCTCCACCGGCACCAGTTCGCCAGCCTCAATGCCGTCAAGAGTGGCGACCAACAACGAGCTTCCATGTTGCGCCAAGCGGGCCAACAGCTGACCTGCAGTGTCTGTTGGCAGCACGCGTTCGGTGAAGCTTCCAAAGACCGGACCGTCATCTAGGCCTGGGCCGATGAGAAAGGTGCTCGCCCCAGTGACCTCATCGCCGTGCAGGATTGACCACTGCACTGGTGCGGCACCACGCCAGGCCGGCAGGAGCGAGAAGTGCAGGTTGATCCACCCGAATCTCGCTGCCGTGAGCAGATCGACCGGCACGAGGTTGCCGTAGGCCACTACGGGGATGCAGTCCGGTTCCAGAGTCGCCAATGAGTCGTGAAATGCCGGATCCTTGAGCGATCGGGGTTGGAGAACAGGAATGCCGTGTTCATCGGCCACGCGGCCGACAGGGCTTCTTTGCAGTGTTCGGCCTCGGCCCGCGGGAGCATCCGCTCGAGTGATCACCCCGACGATTTGGTGATCGGTCGCAAGGAGGGCTTGAAGGGCAACAGCAGAGACTTCAGGGGTACCAGCAAACACAAGACGCAAGGGTTACAGCCACTTCGCATTGATGGGGTGCGGACTCAACTGCACCGGAAGAGCTTCACCAAACCATTCAGACTCTCGAATCTCCTTCATTGCGGCCTTGCGCAGGGCCTCGTCAAGTCGGTCGATGAACAGAATTCCGTCGAGGTGATCGGTCTCATGCTGCACTGCGCGGGCCAGCAACTCGCTGCCTTCAATGACGATCGGCTCTCCGTGCATATTCATGCCACGCGCGACAACGCGCATCGCCCTCTTGGTGTCAAAGGACAGACCAGGAAGTGAAAGGCAGCCCTCATCGCCCTCTTGAAGCTCATCAGAGAGGTCAAGATCGGGATTGATCAAGTGTCCGAGTTCATCATCGACCCAGTACGTGAAGACCCGAAGGGAGACGCCGATCTGTGGCGCGGCAAGACCTGCCCCCGGTGCATCCATCATGGTTTCCGTCAGGTCCTTCACGAGCTTGCGCAATTCACGATCGAAGGTGACCACTGGGGCTGCCGGGACTCGCAACACAGGGTCGCCAAAGAGGCGGATCTCCTGGATGGACATGGGCGAAGTCTAGGCAGCGCGATGAAACGGCTGCGCTAGCCCTCAATAATGACGGGCACGATCATCGGTCGACGCTTGTGATGGGTATTGACCCACTTGCCGACCTGACGACGAACTCGTTGTTGAAGTTCGTGCACATCGGTCACCCCACTGATCAATGCCTCTTCAAGCACCGTGCGCACCTGATCAACGGCAACGCTGAAAGATTCGTCCTTCAAGCCGAGTCCGCGTGCGTGAATCTCGGGGCCGGCGACCACCTTGGATTCGATGAGATCCACGGCCGCGAAGATGGTGATGAAGCCCTCTTCCCCGAGGACCCTTCGGTCCTTCAGCAGGTTCTCTGTCACATTGCCGACACTTGATCCATCGACATAGACAAAGCCGACGGGCAGGTAGCCGACAATGGCTGCCTTGCCATCGACGAGGTCAACCACAACGCCGTCGTCAGCCAGAATTACCCGATCAGGCTCGATGCCCACGCCAATAGCCAACTGCTTGTTTGCCCGCAGGTGTCGCCATTCGCCGTGGACTGGCATCACATTGCGCGGCTTCACCACGTTGTATAGGTAGCGAAGCTCACCGGCGGCAGCGTGGCCGGAAACGTGCACGAGGGCATTGCCTTTGTGCACGACGTGGGCGCCCAGACGCGAAAGTCCATTCACAACCCGGTTGACTGAGTTCTCGTTGCCGGGGATCAGCGAAGAGGCCAACACCACGGTGTCCTGGGTCCCGACGCTGATCGGATGATCGCGATTGGCGATGCGAGACAGCACCGCCATCGGCTCACCCTGGGACCCAGTGCAGATGAGCACCGTCTCATCTTCCGGCAGGCCTGCGAGTTCATCGACTGTGACCATCAGGCCACCTGGAACCTTGAGGATTCCCAGATCGCGCGCCACTCCCATATTGCGGACCATCGAACGTCCCACGAGGGCAACCCTGCGCCCGTGCAGGGCGGCCATGTCGATGATCTGTTGGATGCGGTGCACATGACTGGCGAAGGAAGCCACGATGATGCGGCCGTCAGCACGGAGAAACACGCTGTCGAGTACTGGCTCGATGTCGCGTTCGCTTGCAACAAAGCCAGGAACTTCAGCGTTGGTGCTGTCGACCATCAGGAGATCAACACCTTGGTCGCCGATGCGTGCAAAGCCATTCAAGTCGGTAATACGACCGTCAAGAGGCAACTGATCCATCTTGAAGTCACCTGTGTGCAGGATCGTGCCCCCCGGTGTGCGGATCGCAAGCGCCAGCGCATCAGGGATCGAGTGATTCACCGCGAGGAACTCCAGCCCGAAATTTCCGATCTGAAGATTCTGGCCTTCGGCGATCAGATTCACCTTGCCGGGAATCCGGTGTTCGCGGAGTTTGCCTTCGAGCAAAGCCAAGGTGAAACGGGATCCATAGATGGGAATGTCCTGGCGCAGCCGCAGCAAATAGGGCAGCGCGCCGATGTGATCCTCGTGTCCATGCGTCAGCACGACGGCCTCGACATCATCCATGCGATCCGCGATGGGTGCGAAATCGGGCAGGATGAGGTCTACCCCGGGCTGGGAGTCTTCTGGAAACAAGACCCCGCAGTCCAAGATGAGTAGCCGACCATCGAACTCAAACACGGTCATGTTGCGACCGATCTCTCCGAGCCCGCCCAAGGCGAAAATTCTGACGGCGCCCGGCGCCAGAGGTGGTGGCGGAGCCAATTCGCTATGTGTCATGCAGATACCTGTGTCATGCAGAGAATCCGGCGACGCTGCCCGCGGCAAGATCGCGCCACAGTTGCTCGCGCTGCTCATCTGATGCGTCAAGCAAGGGCAGGCGAACCGGCCCGGATGGGAGCCCGAGTTGGGCCAGTGCAGCCTTGATGGTGACAACTCCTTGGGCGCGAAACACGCCGGAATAGACGGGAAGCAGTGAACTGTTGATCTTGCGGGCGAGTTCGAGATCGCCTTCGCGGACGGCTCGTGACATATCGGCCAGCCGATCACCGACGAGGTGACCCACAACCGAGATCACCCCAACCGCGCCAAGACATAGCAGGGGGAGATTGAGCGCATCGTCGCCGGAGTACCAAGCCAGATCTGTGCGTGCCATCACCCACTGCGCGGCTTCCAGATCGCCCTTGGCATCTTTGTTCGCAACGATGCGCGGGTGCTCAGCGATACGCACGAACGTGTCCGTCTCAATTGCGGTGCCCGTGCGCTTGGGAATGTCATACGTGATCATCGGCAAGTCGGTTGCGTCGGCGATCGCATGGAAGTGTGCGAGCAGACCCAATTGCGGAGGGCGGTTGTAATACGGAGTCACGGCCATCACCGCGTGTGCCCCAGCACTCGCTGCCGCGCGAGCAGCCCCTACTGAGTGAGCAGTGTCATTGGTGCCTACGCCAGCGACCACGGTCGCCCGGTCGCCAACCGCCTCGACAACTGCACGCAAGACTGCAACGTCTTCTTCGTCAGTCTTGGTTGGTGACTCGCCGGTCGTGCCATTGATCACCAGGCCATCGTGATTCAAATTGTCGACCAGGTGTGTCGCGAGCGTTTGGGCGCCATCAAGGTCGAGGCTACCGTCCGCCTTGAAAGGGGTAACCATCGCCGAGAGCGTGTACCCGAATGGGGCTTCAGGTGTCGTATGGCCGGGCATGAGTACGAGAGTAGTGGTCGCGCCGTTTGCTATGGAGAGACGCGACCGTTGGCCACGAAGGCCGCGTGGGTCAACGGCATCAGTCGAGACCATTCTTCCTCATAGCGCTCCGCCACCATCTCGATCTCACGTTGCGGATATGAGGGGTACGTCGAATCCTCGGCCTTGCGCCGAAGAGACAGGAAGTTCATCAATGCCCGAGCATTGACGGTGACATAGGCGCTGGAGAAGATCGATACTGGCAGGACCATGCGCGCGACCTCACGTGCGATACCGGCGTCCAGCATTTCCTGGTAGGCCGCGTAGGACTGCGTGCAGGATTCGCGCATCCGTCGATCGAGGAGCTCGTACTGCTCGTCACTGCCATCGAGAAACTCATAGGCCCCGGTCTTGCCAATCTGCACCAACTGGCGATCGCGCGCTGGCACATAGAACACTGGCTTCAACTCGCGGTAGCGCCCAGATTCCTCGTTGTAGCTGGCCATGCGGTGACGCATGTGCTCGCGCCAGACGAAGATCGGCGCCTGCACGAAGAAAGTCATCGAGTTGTGTTCAAAGGGACTGCCGTGTCGTTCACGCATCAAGAAGTTGATCAGGCCCTTGGAACTGCCGGCATCAGCATCGACGTCGTCAAGTGACTGCTCACCCGCAGTGGACACGCGAGCGGCAAAGACCACATCCGCGTCATTGGCGCTGTCGCGCACGAGTTCAACGGTGATGTCGCTACGAAAGGTCAATTCCACCGTTCAACCTTAGCCGCGCACTCGGAACGCACTTGGATTCCACGTGCGCGCCGCGAATGCAGATGTCCGGCGAGACCCCCGCGCTCGCCGGCCGCACCATTTGATCGGAAAGCAGCTTCCACGTCCACCCACTTCTGTCCCCCAATGGACCGACACGGCTAGAGGTCCAGCAATCCGTCGCGCTGTGCCTCGGCGAACATCTGAGTGCGCGTACGAGCTGTTCTGCCGACATGCCCGTACTTCGTGCGAACGCGATCGAGGTATTCCTTGGCGGTATGGGGAGAGATACCCATGTTCGCGGCGACAGCGCTCAGTTTCAGACCTGAGGCGTACAGCCGCAGCGCGTGGAGTTCTCGCGGACTGAGATCTGGGGTCTCAGGTGCTAGGGAGAGTATGGAAGCCAAATCCATTGACAAGTACAGCTCGCCACTGGCCACAACCTCGATGGCCTCAATCAGCGACTCCAACGACACGCGCTTGGCGACAAAGCCCAGTGCGCCACAATTGAGGGCAGCGCGGATCGCAACGGAATCCTCGTACGCACTCAACAGCAGCACATGGCTTCCGGCTTCGGTCAGGATCTGCACGCTCTCACTCACCGGCAGACCCGCTGGCCCGAGGTCCACGTCCAGCAGAGCGACTTGGGCCCTCGCGAACGCAGCCTCATGCGGCTGATCCCCGCAGTACACCACTGGGGTGCGACCAGACCCCGCAAGCAAAGCCCGCAATCCTTCGCGCACGACCTCGTGATCGTCAATGAGCGCGAGAGTGCATCCCGTCGTCGCTGTGCTCATTGGCGAAGTATCCACGATTGCGAAACTCCACCATCACTGATCGACTGAATTCGTCGTCGGCCACCACAAATTCAATCGTGAGCGAGTTCAGGCGCTCTCGCAGGGCAAGCGCCGCGCCTCTGGCATCGCTCAGATCAGCAAAGCTGCCCACAAATCTGGCCACAGCCGTTCGATCCTCGCGACCGCCCGTCACTCGAAGAGTGCTCAGCCGCATCTCATCGACACAGATCTGTGCCAGCCTGGCGAGCTCGGCCCGGTCAGTCTCAGCCCAGCCGGTGACAGGTGGCAGTGCGATATCCACGATGCAGTCCTCGTGGTAGCCGCGCAAGGCCACCAGGCTTGCTGCACCGTGCAGAGGATCTCGAGCCGGATCAAGGCGAAGCAACGCCCTGATATACCCGTCTAGCGATGCGCACTGCCGCCGGACTTCGGGAGAGTCGGCTCGCAAGGTGCCCTCAGCTATGCCGCCCAGAATGGCGTCGAGTTGCGTTTGCGCCAATGGCTGGAACTTCTGCTGCGCCTCAGCAATGGCCTGGGAGGCGAGCACTCCCGCTTCCTCCTGTGCCTTGATGTCATGCACGGTTTGCAGGTAGCTGCGGCCAATTCGCCGCATTACCCACCCGTAGAGCCCAGCGAGCAGGATCGCCGTCACCCCAGGCCAATCCAGACCTCCCACGATGGCCAACTGACATACCGCCCATGAGGCAAGCGCGGCGATCCATGCCCAGAAGGGCCCATTGGCTGCGATGACCACGAGCAGACCAAGCACCAGGATCGGCGACCAATCCCCCAACACCCCTGCGCCCGCACCATCGCGCCCGGCGCTTTGCAGCGCAATGACGGCCGGACTGGCAAGAGCAATGACTGCAGCCAGCCAGGCTGGAACTTCACCGCTTGAGGTCACGATCAAGACCAGTACAGCCAGAGCCGTCGCGATGAAGAAGGCACTCACCGTCGCGAGCTGATGGAGATCCGCTGACCACCCGCCAACGATCGACACCAAGGACAAGGCCAGCAGCGCCAAAATCGCCGGGCGCACGAACGCGCCGGCCAATTCCCATCGTCCCGATGAGACGGGCTGAGCCAGGAGTTGATCCTCTTTGTGGTGCCATTGGATCCGCACGGTGGTTCCAATGCCTGGACGGCTGCGAATATCAACGCGACCGCCCACTGCGCTCACAGCTGTGCGAATGGCTCCATCCACGCCGAATCGCTCAGAGGTCGCAGGCGATTCAAATCCAATACCGTCGTCGCTGATCTCCGCCGAGATCGACGCGGTGCCGGACTCGTTTATCCATTCTTCAATTCTGATGCTGACTGATGTCGCGTGCGCGTGCCTCTGCACGTTCGCGATGGCTTCGCTGACAGCCCCAACCAGCACACCCCGGACCAGAGGAGGCACCAAGACTTCACCGCTGACCGCGACCTTGGACCGCACGCCCAGGATGTCGAGTTCGATCAATGCGGGTTCAAGAGTGCGAAGCCAACCTCGATCCGACTCGACGTTGAGCTCATCCACATCGCCTGTGACCAATTGCACGACCAACTGGCTTTGCCGGGCACGAGACCGAAGGCGCTCGAGAGTCTGCTCGTCAGCGACCACGCCTCCGGCAACAATTGCAGCCAATGTGTTGAGGACGCTCTCGTGCAGGATCTGCGCGGCTCGTTGCAGCACTTGATCCTCGCGCTCAAGCTCACTTGATCGTACAAATTCATTGAGCAGCTCCGAGTGGATTTGATCCTCGCGAGCTGCTGCGACCAACAACGACATTCGGATACCGATGGCCCCGCTGCCAACGGCTGCGACCACGAGAATGAATTGAACCTCTGCGCTGGCACTCACATGAGGCAGGACAGCCACGGTCGCTGCGCACGACAACACGAGCCATCCGGCCGCATACCGCCAAGGAAACAGCAAGCCGGCCAGCGCAACACTCAATGCGCTCAGCAGCACTCCCAGCCCGATCAGCTGCGTGGCTGGATCGTTGATCAGCACACCAACTGCGGCAACCAGCAGGAGCGGGATGACGATGACTTGCGGCCACAACTGCCACCGCAATCGACGAGGATTGAACAGCAGGGCCAAGAACGCGGCGCACCACAGACCAATGAGAATCCACACCACGAACGCCACCCAAGCGGGCGAAATGGCGTTCGGACGCAATTGCTGCTCAAAGAGCATCCAGAGTGCCTCCCAGATGAGGACGACTTGGATCAACCCACGCTCAACGCTGCGAACAGCACTTTGCTGTCGAAAGTCTCGCCGGCCCCACATTGCTAGCTCAGAAAGGAATCGAGACCAACAGTGAGCCCGGGGTGCGAAGCAATGTTCTCCACTGCCAACAACACGCCTGGCATGAACGAACTGCGATCCATCGAGTCATGTCGAATTGTCAGGGTCTCACCCAAGCCTCCGAAGATGACTTCCTGGTGGGCGACGAGGCCGCGTGCACGTACGGAGTGCACTCGGACATCTCCGATCGAAGCCCCGCGTGCGCCAGCGACTTCCTGAGAAGTCGCATCGGGGCTGACACCGATACCGCGCTCACCACGAGCCGCGGCAATCAATTCTGCAGTGCGACGCGCTGTGCCAGATGGAGCATCGACCTTGTCAGGGTGATGCAGCTCGACGATTTCAACAGACTCAAAGTACGGGGCTGCGATCTGCGCGAATTGCATCATGAGCACTGCCCCAATGCCGAAGTTGGGAGCCACGAGCACGTTGACGCTAGGCGATGCTGCGAGCAAGGTGCGCAACTGTTGGAGCCGCGCATCGTCGAAGCCTGTAGTTCCGACCACACAGTGCACTCCATGTCGGATGCAATGTTCGAGAGTGGCCATGACGACATCTGGGGTAGTGAAGTCAACGATCACGTCGCAGTTATTGAGCAGGTTCAGATCATCGCCCTGATCAACGGCAGCGAGGACCGCACATGTGCTGGAGTCTGTGATGGTCTGCACGACCTGCTGACCCATGCGACCGCGCGCGCCAACCACGCCAACTTGAATGAGCCCGGATCCAGCCATGACGAGACCTTAGTGGTTGAGCGCGAAGGCCGAGACGTCGTCGAAGGGCCCGATGATGGCCAAGCTGGGAGTAGCGGCGAACAGTTCAGCTGCGACTTCATGCACTTGCCCTGACGTCACTTCGTCAACCTGACTCAGCAGTTGATCAATGCTCAGCAGCGGCTCGCCCTGCAGTTCTGACTTTGCGATGCGATGCATGCGAGCACCGGTGTCTTCTTGACCCAGCACCATCGAGCCACTGACCTGCCCCTTGCCTCGCCGAACTTCGTCAGCGGTGAGCCCATTGCGCACGACATCTGCCATCTGCTCCTGGAAGATCTCAAGAACGAGGGGAACCTTTGAAGGCAGGCATCCGGCATACAGACCAAGCATGCCGCTGTCCGTGAATCCTTGACTGAAAGCGTAGACGGAGTAGGCAAGACCTCGCTTTTCGCGAACCTCCTGGAAGATGCGGCTGCTCATGCCACCGCCCAGCGCAGTGGTCATCACTGCCATGGCATAGCGACGCTCGTCGCCGCGCGCCAGACCGGGGACGCCGAGCACCAGGTTGGCTTGCTCGGTGGGGCGGGAATTCAAGGTGATGCCGGTCTTCACTGCGGGACGCGTCTTGTTGCTTCGCAGTGGCTTTGGATCGGCACTGGGATCCAAGTAGGGATCAAACGCAGCCCGCACGCGCTTCACGACTTCTGCGTGATCGAAATTGCCTGCCGCAGCTACAACGATCGATGAGGGCTGGTAATGCTTGCGGTAGAAGCTCTTGACATGCGCGCGACCCAGTCGCTGGATGGAATCCGTTGTGCCCAGGATCGGACGTCCAAGAGGTGAATCGCCGTACATGAGTGAAGCAAAGTCATCGTGCACAAGATCGCCTGGATCATCTTCATACATCGCGATCTCTTCGAGAATGACCCCGCGTTCATCCTCGATGTCTGCATTGCGCAGCAATGCATCGGTTACTACGTCACAGACCACGTCGATGATCATCGGCAGATCACGATCGAGTGCTTTGGCGTGATAACAGGTCAGCTCTTTGCCTGTGAAGGCGTTCAGGTCACCACCAACTGCATCGACCATTGACGAGATTTCCAGCGCTGATCGCTTGTGTGTGCCCTTGAACAGGAGGTGCTCGAGAAAATGCGCCGAGCCATGCTGGGCTGGAGTCTCATCGCGAGAGCCTGCGGTGACCCATACGCCGAATGCGGCGGAGCGAACTCCGGGGACTTGCTGTGTGATGATGCGCAGTCCGCCAGGGAGAACGGTTCGGCAGACAATGCTGCCGTCGTCCTCCCTGAGCAGAGTGGTGGTGTGCGCGCGTGCCATCGGTGGTTAGACCGCGGCCGCTTCGGTTACCGGCTGAAGGGAGAGCTTTCCGCGCGGATCGATCTCCTTGATCTCAACCTCGACCTTGTCACCGACCTTGAGCACATCTTCAACAGCCTCGATGCGCTTGCCACCGGCAAGCTTCTTGACCTCCGAGATATGCAGCAGGCCGTCCTTGCCAGGTACCAGAGAGATGAATGCACCAAAGGTGGTCGTCTTGACGACCGTGCCCAGGTAACGCTCGCCAACTTCAGGCATCGTCGGATTGGCGATCTGGTTGATCATCGCGCGAGCTGCCTCAGCAGATGGACCATCAGTTGCACCGATGTAGATCGTGCCGTCATCCTCGATAGTGATGTCGGCGCCGGTCTCTTCCTGGATCTGGTTGATGATCTTGCCCTTTGGCCCAATGACCTCACCGATCTTGTCAACTGGCACCTGGATGCTGATCACGCGCGGCGCAGTCGCTGCCATCTCATCAGGAGCGTCAATGGCCTCGGCCATCACCTCAAGAATGGTCAGGCGAGCATCGCGGGCTTGGTTCAAAGCGGCGGCGAGCACCGACGCAGGAATGCCATCGAGCTTGGTGTCCAACTGCAAGGCCGTGACGAAATCCTTGGTGCCGGCGACCTTGAAGTCCATGTCGCCGTATGCGTCCTCTGCTCCCAGGATGTCCGTGATCGCCACGTACTCCTGCTTGCCGTCAACAACACCAGAGATCAGGCCCATTGCGATACCCGCAACAGGAGCCTTGAGTGGCACACCGGCGTTGAGCAGCGACATGGTCGATGCGCAGACCGAGCCCATTGAGGTTGAGCCATTGGAGCTCAGTGCCTCAGAGACCTGACGAATGGCATACGGGAACTCCTCGCGCGAAGGCAGCACCGGCACCAGGGCGCGCTCCGCGAGAGCACCATGGCCGATCTCGCGACGCTTGGGGGAACCCACACGACCCGTCTCACCTGTGGAGTACGGCGGGAAGTTGTAGTTGTGCATGTAACGCTTGCGATTCTCAGGATTGAGAGTGTCAAGCTGCTGTTCCATGCGCAGCATGTTCAAGGTGGTGATGCCCAGGATCTGAGTCTCGCCGCGCTCGAACAGCGCTGAGCCATGCACACGTGGGATGACCTGCACCTCAGCGGACAAGGTGCGAATGTCGGTGAGCCCACGACCATCGATGCGGATCTTCTCGCGAAGCACACGCTCGCGAACGCAGTTCTTGGTCACTGAGCGAAGAGCTGCCGACAGTTCCTTCTCGCGACCAGCGAACTTGTCGCCAATTTGCTCGAGGACCTCTGCCTTGATGGCATCGAGTCGATCTTCACGCTCGGACTTGCCAAGGATCTTCAGCGCTTCAGCAACTGAATCGAACGCGATTGCCGAGACGGCCTCATACGCGTCATCTTCATAGTCAAGGAAGACCGGGAAGTGGCCCGTTGGCTTTGCTGCGGTTGCAGCAAGCTCGATCTGTGCTTCACAGAGCACTCGGATGAAAGCCTTGGAAGCTTCCAGGCCTTGTGCGACAACTGCCTCTGTCGGAGCAGTCGCCCCACCTGCGATCAATTCAATTGTGCGAACTGTGGCCTCGGCCTCAACCATGGTGATGGCGATGTCGTCACCGATGATGGAGCCTGCGACGACCATGTCGAACACGGCCTCCTCAAGCTGATCATGCGTCGGGAAGGCAACCCACTGGCCGCGGATGAGCGCAACGCGCACGGCGCCGATAGGGCCGCTGAAGGGCAGGCCGGCAATCTGAGTCGACGCTGAAGCGGCATTGATCGCCACAACGTCGTAGAGATCACCAGGGTTGAGTGCCATGACGGTCACGACCACCTGCACCTCATTGCGCAGACCCTTGACAAAGGTTGGGCGAAGCGGACGGTCGATGAGACGGCAGGTGAGGATTGCGTCCTCACTTGGTCGACCTTCACGACGAAAGAACGAGCCGGGGATGCGGCCCACGGCGTACATACGCTCTTCAACGTCCACAGTGAGTGGGAAGAAGTCGAATGAATCACGCGGCGACTTGCCTGCCGTCGTGGCTGAAATCAGCATCGTCTCGTCATCGAGGGTGACGGTGACTGCGCCTGCCGCTTGGCGGGCGAGTCGTCCGGTCTCGAAGACAATGACGCGTTGCCCCAGTGCGCCGTTATCAATAACGGCCTGGGTTGTTGCAATTGCGGGACCCTCCACGGGTGCCTCCTGTTCGTTAACAGGGGCGCTCGCGAGTGCGGGCAAGTGGCGGTCTCCGATCGAGGCCCACTGGTGAATCACACCAGGAGGTCACTACCGAGGACCGACAGGCGACAGCGTCGCAGCGCCCCGAATCTCATACGCAGTATGAAGTTGTGCCGCTCGGAAGGTTTCCGCGCGGATAAAGCAGAACTGGCGCGATCTTCGCGCCAGTTCGAAAAGTATTAGCGGCGAATGCCGAGCTTCTCGATGATCGAGCGGTATCGGGCGATATCGGTCTTGACCAGGTACTGCAGCAAGCGACGACGCTGCCCAACCAGGAGCAGCAGCCCACGCCGACTGTGGTGATCGTGCTTGTGAGTCTTGAGGTGCTCGGTCAGGTCGTTGATACGACGACTGAGCAACGCAATCTGAACTTCTGGAGAGCCGGTATCACCAGGCTTTGAGCCGAATTCGGCAATGATGGCTTCTTTGGTTGCACTATCGAGCGACATACGTTCCTCTCGGGCGCGTCCCTGTCTGGGACACATTTCAATTTCGACACGAATCGCGAAGCGCCCGCTTCTTGACCGTCTGGAGAGCAAAGAGTATCAGCCCTACAGCAGGTTCAAGACCTCACGCGTCTTGGCCACGTCCTGATTCATCTGCTCGATGAGCCCCTCGAGGCCATCGAACACCAGTTGCCCGCGCAAATGAGCAACAAACACGATGGTGACTTCGCAGTCGTACAGATCAAGGTCATCCCGATCAAGGACATAGCTCTCAATGCGACGTTCATCGCCTGAGAACTGCGGGTTTGTGCCAACGGAGATCGCCGCGGGAAAGCGTTGGTTGCGCACCACCAGCCACCCGGCGTAGACACCATCAGCGGGAATGGCCGGGTTGCCCAGCCACAGCAGGTTCGCCGTGGGAAATCCCAGATCGCGTCCCCGGTGGTCGCCATGCACCACGATTCCGGTGAGTTCATAGTTGCGCCCAAGAACGCGCCTGACCTCAGCCATGTCTCCCTCGGCGATGGCCGTGCGTACCCGTGTTGATGACCAGGGTTCGGCATCAGCTGCCATCGTGACCGCACTCACGACAAAGCCATATCGCTTGCCTGCCTCACGAAGGGTGTCGACGTCACCGGCCGCGCGATGACCAAAGCGAAAGTTCTCGCCAACCACAATCGCCTTGGCCTGCAAGGTGTCGGCAAGCACTCGATGGATGAACTCCTCTGGCTCCCAGCCAGACACCTCTTGAGTGAACTTCAGTACGAACACATCGTCAGCACCTGCATTGAAGAGCAGGAACCTGCGCTCGGCCAGGCTCGCGAGCGAAGTCGGAGCGAAGTCGGGACGAACGACTGACAACGGATGCGGGTCAAAGGTCACTGCCACAAGTGGAAGTCCCAGTTCATCGGCCAGCGCTCGGCCTTCGGCAAGCAGCGCCTGGTGTCCCTTGTGCACTCCGTCAAAGACGCCAATGCACAGGACTGCGCCCTTGCGCTCACTTGGACTGGTGCGCTCACTCGCCATTTGAAATCAACCCTAGGTCAGACGAACACTGCAAGGTATTTGGCAGTCGGGCCATGCTGCTCTGCCAGTGCCAGAAAATTACCTCCGTTGTCGAAGATCGCAATAACCGGGTCGGAGGACTCGGCATAGGTCCAATCAATACGCCGACCATTGCGCACCATGAGCGAGTCGGGATCCGACACGACCCATCGGGGAAACACGCGTGCGGCCGCATCCTCCAAGGAGATCAATGACTCCTCTGAGATTGCTCCCGAAGCAAGATCTTCGGCTGATATCGCCTCGCTTTGATCCCAGGGACCAAGTCGGGTTCGCCGAAGCGCGGTGAGGTGGCCGCCCAAACTGAGTTCATTGCCAAGATCGCGGGCAAGTGCGCGGATGTACGTGCCGGAACTGCACGTCACCTGTACCTGAAGGTCCAGCCAGAATTCGCCGAACTGATGATCCAGCAGCGCGAATTCGCTGACCTCGACTCTTCGCGGAGGCAATACGACATCTTCGCCAGCGCGCACCCGTGCATATGCCCGCTTGCCATCGACTTTGATGGCGCTGACCGAACTCGGAACTTGCATGATCGTTCCGGTGAGCAAGGCGATGCCTTCCTCGACTGACGAGAGATGCAGCGCAGCCAATGCATCCGAGGATGCCTGGCCGATGAACTCGCCTTCAGCATCATCGGTGCTCGTGCTCTGCCCCAGGCGGATCGTGGCCGTGTAGGTCTTGTCAGCTCCAGAGATGTATCCGAGCAGTCGCGTGGCGCGTCCGACGCCCAGAATCAGGACTCCGGTAGCCATGGGATCCAAGGTGCCGGCGTGGCCGACCTTGCGGGTGCCAAGGATGCGTCGCACCCGACCGACGACATCATGCGAAGTCCAGTCGCTGGGCTTGTCGAGTACGAGCAGCCCGTTCACTCTTCCTCGCCGTCAACCTCACGGGGATGCCGATAGGGGTCGATGTCGCCGGCGTACTTCGCGCTTGTTGCCTGCTCATGCACCCGGGCATCGTCCTCCTGCGCCTTGCGCAGGAGATCTTCAACGTGGCGAGCATTCTCAGGCATCGCGTCAGCGAAGAAGGCGAGCGACGGGGTGAACTTGATCCCGGTCTGCTTGCCAACCTCACTGCGCAACAAGCCTTTCGCAGACTCCAGAGCGATAGCCGTTGCATCGACAGATTCGGCATCGCCAAACACCGTGTAGAAGATCGATGCCTCGCGAAGATCAGGAGTCATGCGTACATCAGTGATCGTGATGAATCCCAGCCTGGGATCCTTCACTCGCTTTTCGAGAGTCTCGGCAACGATGACCCGAACGCGATCCTCCAGCTTGTGCTGGCGCGCCTTGGTCATGACTTCCGCGGAATCTCGCGCATCTCGAAGGTCTCGATGATGTCGTCAACCTTGACGTCTTGGAAGTTGCCCAGATTGATACCGCACTCGAAGCCCTCGCGAACCTCTGTCACATCGTCCTTGAATCGACGCAGGCCAGCCACCGCAACGCTGTCGGCGACCACTGCCCCATCGCGCACAAGGCGAGCCTTGGAGTTGCGCTTGATCTCACCCGTCTGCACAACACAGCCGGCGATGGTGCCGAACTTGGAGGACTTGAAGACCTCACGCACCTCGGCGGTACCCAGCTGCACTTCCTCGTAGATCGGCTTGAGCATGCCGCGAAGGGCCTGCTCGACATCGTCGATGGCGGCGTAGATCACGCTGTAGAAGCGCACATCGACACCCTCATGAGTCGCCAATTCGGCAACCTTGCCCTCAGGTCGAACGTTGAACCCGATGATCACAGCCTTGGAGGCTGCGGCCAGGGTCACATCGTTCTTGGTGATCGCACCGACGCCACGGTGAATGACACGCATCGAGACTTCATCGCCGACATCGATCTTGACCAATGCCTCTTCAAGAGCCTCGACCGAACCGGACACGTCGCCCTTGATGATGAGATTGAGTTCTGCAACCTCACCCTTCTCAATGGACTCAAGGAAGTCCTCAAGTGAACGCTTGACGCGGTTTTTTGCCAGCAGGGCATTGCGCTCACGGGCTTGACGCGTCTGGGCGATCTGTCGGGCGATGCGGTCCTCGGAGACCACGAGGAAACTGTCACCGGCGCCGGGCACGGACGTGAGACCGAGCACCTGAACAGGGAACGAGGGCCCAGCGACCTCAACGACATTGCCCTCGTCATCGTGCATTGCACGAACACGACCAAAGGCATCGCCGGCCACGATGGAGTCACCAGCGCGAAGTGTTCCGCGTTGGACCAACACTGTTGCCACCGGTCCGCGACCACGATCCAGGTGCGCTTCGATCGCCACACCCTGGGCATCCTGATTCGGATTGGCGCGAAGGTCCAGTGCCGCATCAGCAGTCAGGAGCACGGCATCCAGCAAGGCGGGGATACCGATGCCACTGAGAGCTGACACGTCGATGAACATGGTGTCGCCACCGAATTCTTCAGCAACCAAGCCGTATTCCGTGAGTTGACCGCGAACCTTCATCGGGTCCGCACCCTCTTTGTCGACCTTGTTCACGGCCACCACGATCGGCACGCCTGCGGCCTGTACGTGGTTCAGTGCTTCAATCGTCTGAGGCTTCACACCGTCATCGGCCGCGACCACGAGAATCGCAATATCGGTGACCTGCGCGCCACGGGCACGCATGGCTGTGAAGGCCTCGTGTCCGGGGGTGTCAATGAAGGTGATCTTGCGCTCACCGGTCGCAGTCATCGCAGCAACTTGGTAGGCACCGATGTGCTGAGTGATGCCACCAGCTTCTCCGCCGATGACATTGGTCTTGCGGATCGAGTCCAGAAGACGTGTCTTGCCGTGATCGACGTGACCCATGACGGTCACCACAGGCGGACGAGTGATGAGGTCGACTTCGCCGCCTTCATCTTCACCAAACTCAAGGTCATAGGACTCAAGGAGCTCACGATCCTCATCTTCAGGTGAAACGACCTCAACGACGTAGTTGAGCTCCTCACCGAGCAGACGCAGGGTGTCATCGTCAATGGACTGAGTGGTGGTCACCATCTCGCCGAGTTCAATCAGCACCTTGACCAGATCTGCTGGCATGGCGCCGATCTTGTCTGCGAAATCCGACACGCTTGCGCCACGAGGAAGGCGAATGGATTCGCCGCTGCCCCGCGTGATGCGCACGCCAGTCAGTGACGGCGCCTGCATGTTGTCGAACTCTTGACGCTTGGCTCGCTTGGACTTGCGTCCGCGTGAAGGACGACCCCCGGGACGACCAAAGGCGCCTGCGGTCGTGCCACGGCCACCTGCACCGGGGCGACCTGGGAATCCACCGGGACCGCCGGGGGCACCGGTGCCGCCGCCTGGGCCTGCCGGGCGACCAGCGAATCCTCCACCACCGCCACCGGGACGGCCAGCGCCACCAGGACCGGCTGGACCGCGATTTTGGAATCCACCGGGACCTGCCGGACGTTGACCCGGGCCACCGGGCCCACTTGGACGTCCGGGACCACCTGGGCCACCAGGACGCTGTCCGGGACCGCTGGGACGCTGACCTGGGCTGGCTGGGGCACCAGGACGCGCTTGGCGCATCGCGGGCATCATGCCTGGATTGGGACGAGGCGCGCCTGGCACCGCTGGAGCACTCGGGGTTGCCGGACGAGCCATGCCCGTGGAACCACCGAAGGGATTGTTACCCGGACGAGGAGCTGCCGGACGACCCATGCCCGTGGAACCACCGAAGGGATTGTTACCCGGACGGGGACCAGCTGGGCGAGGAGCATCTGGACGGGGAGCTGTCGGAGCTACGGGCGCGGACTCTGTCGCGGCGGCTGCCGGCGCTACGGGCGCCGGTGCTACCGGCGCCGGCGCCACAGGCGCAGGTGCTACGGGCGCAGCTGGCACGGGCGCGGGAGCTGCAGCTGGCGTTGGAGCAGCAGGTGCCACGGACTCAATTGGAGCTACTGGCACAGGGGCGACGGCTGCCTCAGCAGGCTTGGCGGCCGCCTTCTTTGCGGCTGGCTTTGCAGGGGCGGCCACTGCTGGCATCGCCTCTTTGAGCTTGCGCGCGACCGGCGGTTCAACCGTGGACGACGCAGACTTCACAAACTCCCCTAGCTCAGCGAGCTTGGCGAGTACATCTTTGCTTGTGACCCCTAGCTCTTTTGCGAGCTCATGGACCCGGACCTTTGACACGTTTCTCCTGTCTTTGGCCCGGGTTATCCAACCCGAACCGTCAGTGCGAACGACGCATGACTAACCCTGCTCGTTCATCGGGTGGATGACCTCATGTGAGCTCCCGACGCTTAGGCGGATGGATCTGTGCGCGTGTGCACACAGCGGCGATAACTATAGCGCGGATGCCTGCGGTCCCTGACCTTCGAGGTGACAGGCAAGCGCCGTGCTGTCCAGTGGGCCGGCGATTCCAAGGGCACGCCCGAAGGCCGACCTGCGCTCAGCCAGTCCGAAACACTGCAAAGTCGGGTGCAACCAGGCTCCCCTGCCAGCAGCCTCTCGTCCGATTCGAAGGGCGCCGCCTTCCTGAGCCACTCGGATCAGTTGCCCTTGCGGAGCGCGCTTGCGACAACCCACGCAGGTGCGTACTGGCCCCAGAACATCGGGGCTCATGCAGGTTCAGGTTCAGCCGATTCGCCTTCGGCCGTGTCGGGTCGGATGTCAATACGCCAGCCCGTCATCCGTGCTGCCAGACGAGCATTCTGGCCTTCCTTGCCAATGGCCAAGGAGAGTTGGTAGTCCGGCACTGTCACTCGCGCGGCACGCGCAACCGGATCCACGATGATCACCGAAGTCACCTGCGCTGGCGACAGGGCATGCGCGATCAGCTCGGCGGGATCATCGCTGAAATCCACGATGTCGATCTTCTCGCCATGCAGTTCAGCCATCACTTGGCGCACTCGCTGTCCCATCGGCCCGATGCATGCCCCTTTGGCGTTGACTCCCGACACAGTGGAGCGAACTGCGATCTTGGTTCGGTGCCCCGCTTCGCGCGAGAGCGCACCGATTTCAACAGTGCCGTCTGCTATTTCCGGCACTTCCAGCGCAAAGAGGGCACGCACCAAATTGGGATGAGAGCGCGAAACCGTGACGACTGGCCCCTTGAAGCCCTTGCGGACTCCGACGACCAGGCACTTCAGTCGACTGCCGTGCCGATAATCCTCACCGGGTACCTGCTCCTCAGGCGGCAGATTCGCCTCGATCTTTCCAATGTCAACTCGAATCATTCGTGGATTGGACGTCTGCTGCACCAGCCCGGAGACGAGATCGCCTTCCCGCCCAGTGAACTCCACCAGCGTCGCATCGCCCTCGGCTTCTCGCAGGCGTCCAAGGAACACCTGGCTCGCTGTCGTGGCAGCGATACGTCCAAAGCCATCAGGGGTGTCATCGAACTCACGAATGGTCACCCCTTCTTCGTCAAGTTCGGCCGCCCAGACCACAACGTGCCCGCTCTTGCGATCGAGTTCGACTCGAGCGCGTTCCGATGAACCTGGGCTACGGTGGTAGGCGACAAGCAGAGCCTGCTCGATTGAGTCAACGAGGAGCTCCAAGGAGAGACCTTTTTCACGTACGAGGGCTTTGAGAGCCCCCACATCAATGTCCATCTTTGGCTCCTTCAGTCGTCATGCGATTGAACTCAATTTGCACTCGGCCAAGTTCAACCAAGGACAGCGGAATAGGGGTGCTGACAGTCGTCTTGCCCTCAGCAACATCAAGAGTGACGACATCACCGTCGACCGCGGTAATGCGACCAAGGACGACGGTTCCATCGAGCAATTGCACTTCAACCAAACGCTCAACGGCGCGACGCCAGTGCTTGAGTTCGGTCAATGGCCTGTCGACACCTGGTGAGGTCACTTCAAGCACATAGGTGCCGTCGAAATGACTGCTGAGCGGTTCGGCATCCAGCACTGCCGACACCTGCCGGCTGATTTCGGAGACCAAGTCAAGATCGACGCCGCCATCGCGGTCAACGACCAGTCGAACGATTTCGCGGCGCCCGGCCTGCTGAACTTGCAGATCCTCAAGATCCACGCCAGCTGCCATCAGTAGTGGCGCAATGCCTTCACGGACGGATTTCACCGAAGCAGCCATGGCGCCTCCTAGCAATTCAGTTGTCGTGACTTCACCACCACCGGCTCAGGTGAGGTGCAGCCTTGGCAAGCAATATACCGGGCCATGCGATTCTTGGGCTGTGCCCGTTCCACAAATCCCATTCCCTCATGGCGGCATCTCACTGTTGTGCGCGCTGAGCGTCATCGCTGTAACTGCAGTGGGCTGCGCATCGCCGGCGGCGGACAATCCAGCGAGCAGTTCACCACCTGACTCGGCCTCCACCTCGGCACTGGGGGCTCAGGCATCGACTGCCCTTCGCCAGACCATCGCCGGAATCGATGCCGCTGTGTACGCATATGGCGTGGTGGGAGCCCATTTGACTGGTGCGGCTCAACGTCAAGCACTGCGAGCCATCACCACCTTGGACAAGCAGCGAGCGGGGTTCGAATTGGCATTGGGCACCCCTGTCGATGAGGCCGCAGTTGCCTACGCTTTGCCTGAGCCCATCACAGATGCCACAGATGCTCGAGCGCTGGCCGAACTACTCGAAATGAAGTTGATTCCGCTGTTTGATCAAGTCGCTACAACCACCACCGGCGCGACCCGCGCTCTCGCAGTCAACGCCTCACGCAAGGCTGGGCAACGTGCACAGAACTGGCAGCTCACACCTGCGCAATAGCACCTATCTCGCGCACACCTCAACCAAGTCAGACACGAGATTGCCAACAGCGTGGTCCTGGCGATCGCCGCTGCGACGGTCCTTCACTTCAACGAATCCCTCTGCCAATTTCTTTCCCACGATGACGATCGTGGGAATGCCGATGAGTTCGGAGTCATTGAATTTCACACCCGGGGATACGCCAATTCTGTCGTCATAGAGCACGCGAATTCCCCTGGCTTCCAACTCGGCTGCAATTCGCTCGGCTTCGGCGTAGATCGTCTCCTCTTTGCCCGCAGCAATCAGATGGACATCGGCCGGAGCAACTTCACGTGGCCAGATAAGTCCCTTGTCATCGTGTGACTGCTCGGCAATAGCGCCGACTGCCCGCGAGACGCCAATGCCATAGGAACCCATCGTCACAGTGATGAGCTCACCGTTCTCATCGAGGACTTTCAGACCCATGGCATCGGCGTATTTGCGACCAAGTTGGAAGATGTGACCGATCTCGATGCCACGTTCCATCTCAAGTGCACTGCCACAGCTCGGACAGGTATCACCCGCGCGCACTTCAGCGACGTCAATCACCCCGTCCGGCGTGAAGTCGCGGCCGACCACGTAGTCATAGAAATGCCGCGCTGCCTGATTTGCTCCTGTGATCCACCGCGAGCCCTCGACTACCCGCGGGTCAACGAGATACCGAATACCCGAGTCCTTGTCCTTGCCCAGGACGCTGGGACCGATGTAACCCTTGACCAGACTCGTGTAGCGCTCGAAGTCCGCCTCTTCAAATGGCTTTGCCTCACTTGGCTGCAATACGGCTTCAAGACGCTTCACATCGATCTCGCGATCACCAGGGACTCCGATGGCCAAGGCGGAGGTCTGGCCCGAAGGATCAGTGACCAGGAACAGCACATTCTTCAGTGTGTCCGCTCCGCTCCACGGGCGATCCTGACGAGCGAAATCTCGATTCGAGAAACTCACCAAGGCTTCGATGGTGCCCGAACTTGGCGTCTGCTCGATGTGCGCAGCAGCAATCTGACTTGCATCGGGACTCGCGGGCACAACCGTGGTCACGGCCTCGACATTTGCCGCATAGTCACAGGAGGGACAGCGCACAAAACTGTCCTCGCCCACAGGCGTAGGGGCGAGAAACTCCTCGCTGGCCGAGCCGCCCATGGCTCCCGACATAGCCGAGACAATGACGAACTCAAGGCCAAGTCGAGTGAAGGTGGAAACATACGCGTCACGGTGACGGTCATAGGAACGTTGGAGTCCGGCCTCGTCAACATCGAAGGAGTAGGAATCCTTCATCACAAATTCGCGGCCGCGAAGGATGCCTGCGCGTGGCCGTGCTTCATCGCGATACTTCGCCTGAATCTGGTAGAGGCTGACCGGCAGGTCCTTGTACGAGGAGTACTCGCCCTTCACCATCAGCGTGAACATCTCTTCATGGGTCGGGCCAAGGAGATAGTCAGCGCCCTTGCGATCCTTCAGTCGAAATAGTCCGTCGCCATACTCGGTCCATCGGTGGGTCAACTCATATGGCTCGCGCGGAAGCAGCGCAGGAAAATGCACTTCTTGAAATCCAGCTGCATCCATCTCTGCGCGCACGATGTGCTCCACATTGCGATAGACCAGATAGCCCAGCGGGAGCCAACTGAAGATGCCTGGGGCAACGCGTCGGACATATCCCGCTCGGACCAGAAGCCGATGGCTCGGGAGCTCCGCATCAGCGGGATCCTCGCGGAGGGTGCGTAGAAACAAGGTCGACATTCGCAGCATCGGGGCAGCCTATCTATGCCACTCAGCTACTAATTCTCTAAAACAGCACGGTGGCGAACGTCCCGACCTGCTCAAAGCCCACTGCAAGATAGGCCTTGCGGGCCGGAGTGTTGAAGTCATTGACATAGAGCGAGACCGTCGGACTGAAGCGTGCCCTGGCAGCAGCGACCACCGCAGCCATGCCCGGGATCGAGATGCCTTGACCTCGCAATCTGCGGTCAACCCACACGCCTTGCACTTGACAGACAAATGGGCTGACGGAACCAACCTCGGCCTTGAATTCCACCAGGCCATCTCGCACGCGTCCGAAACTTCGTCCGGCGCGGATCAGATCAGCACACCGGCTGCGATAGGCCAAAGTGTTGCCACCGGCAACGGGAGAAACCCCGATCTCCTCGGTGAACATGTCGATAGCGGCTGGCAGGTACGCATCGAGTTCATCAAGGCGAATACATCGAACATCAGGATCTGGCTCGATGGGCCCATTTGAGCTGATGGCCATCAGCGGCTGCACCTCGCGAATTGCGCGCGCTGTCCCCCAGGCAGGCTCCAGCAAGCGCCACAGGTCCAGCACTTCCACTGCCCGCCCGAGCATCGATGAGGACCGGCGAAGTCGCGGGCGCAGGTAATCAGCGAAGGCCGCGATGGCCGCGGGGGTTGCTTCGATGGGCACGAGATTTGCTCCGGAGTACAGAGCCGATACAAGCTGATCGTCTTTGTAGTAGCCCAGAATCTCACCCCCGAGCTTCCATGGATCCACGCCGCCAACCTGTACCCGGGATTCGACAAAGCAATGCGTCACTGGATCGCGCGCAAACAGCCGGAGCAGCTGCTCCAGGTCCTCTGCCGCAATTGGGTGCACGTTTCCCACGGGGCGACGATAGGCCCAAGGGCTCTAGTGAGCCATGACCTCCGGCGTGCCGCTTTCGGTCATCGATTCTGCGAGCTTCAACGCTTCTTCAATCAGCGTCTCAACGATCATCGACTCGGGCACAGTCTTGATGACCTCGCCCTTGACGAAGATCTGGCCCTTGCCGTTGCCCGATGCCACGCCGAGGTCGGCTTCACGAGCCTCGCCGGGACCATTGACGACACAACCCATCACTGCAACACGCAGCGGGACGTCAAGGCCCTCCAGGCCAGCAGTGACCTGCTCGGCAAGGGTGTAGACGTCCACCTGAGCCCGTCCACAGGAAGGACAGGACACGATTTCCAGCCCGCGCTGACGAAGATTGAGGGACTCAAGAATCTGATTTCCGACCTTGATCTCTTCAACTGGCGGAGCCGACAGCGAGACACGAATGGTGTCACCAATGCCTCGACTGAGAAGCGCTCCAAATGCGACGGCCGATTTCACCGTGCCTTGGAACGCAGGGCCCGCCTCAGTCACGCCGAGGTGCAATGGATAGTCGCATTGCTCTGCGAGCTGGATGTATGCCTCAACCATGATCACCGGATCGTGGTGCTTGACCGAGATCTTGATATCGCGAAAGTCATGCTCTTCAAAGAGGGAGGCCTCCCAGAGCGCGGATTCCACCAGCGCCTCTGGCGTTGCCTTGCCGTACTTCTGCAAGAGTCGCGGATCAAGTGATCCGGCATTCACGCCGATGCGAATCGGAGTGCCAGCATCGCGCGCGGCGCGAGAGATTGCTGCGATCTGATCGTCGAACTTCTTGATGTTGCCAGGATTGACTCGCACGCCGGCGCAACCGGCATCGATTGCGGCAAAGACGTACTTCGGCTGAAAGTGGATATCGGCAATAACCGGAATGCCCGCCTTGCGAGCGATCTGTGGCAAGGCGTCAGCGTCGTCCTGGCTTGGGCAGGCCACTCGCACAATCTGACAACCCGCTGCGGTGAGCTCAGCGATCTGTTGCAAGGTCGCGTTGACGTCTGAGGTCAAGGTCGTGCACATCGACTGCACGCTGATCGGGGCATCTCCGCCAACAGTGACCGGATGAGTCGGATGCTTGAGGATCAATGGACGCGACTTGCGGCGACTGGAGATGACACGAGGTGCGGGTGCTGGCATGCCCAATTGAATAGTCACGTCTTCATTATCCCTTTTCGCCTGTTGCGCTTGTCACCCCAGTGAGATGGGCTTGACCAAGTCCGCCCAGATGACCAAGGCTCCCATGCTCACCAGAACTATCGCCACGATGTAGGCCACAGGAAGCAAGCGTGCTACGTCGACCGGGCCAGGATCTGGGCGTCCTCTGATTTTTGCAATGGACCGCCGGATGGCCTCATAGAGCGCTCCAGCGATGTGCCCACCGTCCAGCGGTGGGATGGGGAGCAGATTGAACAGGAACAGGAACAGATTCAAGGAGGCCGCCAGCCCCAGGAAGGTGGCGATCTTGCCAACCATCGGCTCATCCATAGCGGCAATATCGCCACCAATGCGGCTGACCCCCACCACGCTCACTGGGCCATCGATCGCTCGCTCCTGGCCACCTATCAGCGTCTGGGTCACCAGCTCATACAGACGCACTGGCAAGCTGATGAGCGCACCGATTGAAGCCGTGGTGAGATTCCACATGAAGGCGGGAACTTCAGTCACGCTCTGCCGAACGTAGTCAAGGCCAGGGCTGACGCCGACGAATCCGCCAGCCACCGTTGCCCCAGTGGCCTCACCGTATTCGTCATATTGAGGTCGATCGATCAAGGCGACGGCAACGGGAACAGCCACTGGTTGACCATCGCGCATCAGATCCAAGGTGACGGTCTTGCCGCCCGAAGCCCGCAGAGAGGTGCTGACTGCATTCCAATCCTGAGCCGTTTTGCCGTTCAAGCCCACGATCACATCACCAGGCTGGACCCCAGCGGCCTTCGCTGGCGTTTGGGTTGTACCCGAGGGACAGTTGCCTGACGGCAGAGGGGCACCACTTGGATGGTCCACACTTGGCGTGCACGCCACAACTGAATTCACTGTCAGCGAAGGTTGGGGCAGCCCAATGCCGATCAGCACAATCGAGAACAGCACGGTAGCGAAGATCAGATTCATCGTGGGACCGCCGAGCATGACCAGCACTCGCTTGCGCACCGGCAATCGGTAGAAGACGCGATTGTGATCGTCAGGACCGACTTCTTCCAATGACTGCTGTCGAGCATCGGCAATCATCGTTGCGAAGCGTCCCGTGTTCGCCGGCGCAGCCTCCTGATCGACCTGTTTGACGGGTGGCAGCATGCCGATCATCCGGACATAGCCGCCAAGTGGCACAGCCTTGAATCCGTAGCGAGTCTCGCCCTTGACCCGAGTCCAGATCGCCGGACCAAATCCGATCATGAACTCAGTGACTTTGACGCCGAATTTCTTGGCGGGCAGGAAGTGCCCAAATTCGTGCAGGCCAATGGACATCGCGATAAGCAGGACAAAGATCAGGATGCCAATGAGCTGCAGCACTAGCGCACTCCTTCCGCGAATACCAACGCTACTTCGAGAGCTCGCTTGCGAGCCCAGGCGTCCGCCTGTTCGACGTCGTGCAAAGTCAAGTCGTTCCCCATGACATGCGCCGAACCAGCCTGCCCATCGCCGCCACCCAAGTGCTCGGCCAGCACTTCGCCAACAGTGCGCACGATCTGGGGAAAGGCAATCGTGCGATCCAGAAAGGCAGCCACGCAGGCTTCATCAGCAGCGTTGAACACTGCCGTGGCTGTGCCGCCAGCCAGGCCGGCCGTTCGAGCCAGGTCAATGGCCGGAAAAGCCGCGGCATCCACCGGGAAGAACTCCCAGGTGGCGGCCTGAGTCCAATCGCAGCCGGGGATCGCACCTGGAACTCGATCCGGCCACGACATGCCAAGTGCGATGGGCAGCCGCATGTCCGGTGGGCTCGCCTGCGCGAGCGTGGATCCATCCACAAACTCCACCATCGAATGCACGATCGATTGCGGATGGATCACCACATCGATCTGATCGAAGGCAATGTCAAAGAGCAGATGGGCTTCGATGACTTCCAAGCCCTTGTTCATGAGGGTTGCCGAGTTGATAGTGACCAGAGGACCCATCGTCCATGTCGGATGCCTCAACGCCTGTTCTGGTGTAACTGACTCAAGTGCCTGCGGCGACCAGCCACGAAAGGGGCCCCCAGATGCGGTGAGGAGCAGTCGACGTACCTCGCTGCGTGCTCCGCCGAGCAAGGCCTGGGCCAGCGCCGAGTGCTCGGAATCCACTGGCACGATCTGACCGGGCTTGGCGATGGCGCGCACAAGGTCGCCGCCGATGATCAGCGACTCCTTGTTGGCCAGTGCCAATGTCCGACCCGCGTTCAGCGCTGCCAGCGTCGGGACAAGACCTGCGGCACCAGCGAGTCCATTGAGCACGACATCGCACTGCCAGGCCGCGAGCTCGGCCTGAGCGCCTTGCCCATAGATCACAGCGATGGGGCGCATCTTGGTGCCAAGGCGACTGGAAGCCAGCGCGAACGCCGCCAGGAAGTCATCTGGATTCGCGGCTTCAGTCAGCGCGACAACTTCAACGTGAAATCTGACCGCCTGCTCAGCGATGAGTTCAAGGCTTCGGCCACTCGCACCGAGCCCGACGATCCGAAAGAGCTCGCTGTTTCGGCTTGCCACATCCAGTGCTTGGGTTCCGATCGAACCCGTTGAGCCGAGGATGACAACCGAACGCATGTGATCAGGGTACGACGAGCGCTACAGATCCAAATCCGACAGTACGAGGACTCGCTCATAGGTGAGGTCCTCCATGGCTGCCCGAAGGCCCTCGCGGCCAGATCCAGAGTCCTTCACTCCGCCATAGGGCATCTGGTCGGATCGGAAGCTCGGCACATCGCCGATGATCACCCCACCAACTTCCAGATCACGATGGGCTCTGAATGCCGCCTGGATGTCATGGGTGAATACACCAGTCTGCAGGCCAAAACGAGAGCTGTTCACACGGGTAATGGCGTCGTGGAGTCCATCGATGACCTGCACGCAGACAACTGGGCCGAACACTTCCTGGGTTGCCACGCGCGATTGCGGATCAACATCAATGAGCAGTGTGGGCTCAACGGACGTACCCGATCGGCCACCACCGACCAGCACTCGAGCCCCGGCCGCCACTGCTTCGTGGATCCACAATTCAACGCGCTCGGCCGCAGCTTCGCTGATGAGCGGACCGACAACAGTGGCGTCATCCCAAGGAGATCCAGTGGCGAGTCCTTCGACTCTTGCCACCAAGCGTGGAAGCAGAGCCTCCAGCACATGCTCGTCGATCATCACCTGTTGAACAGCGACGCACGACTGGCCGGCTTGGTAGTAGCCAAAAGTGGCAATGCGCGACGCGGCCCATTCCAGATCAGCCTCACTCGAATAATCCGCGAGCACGATTGCAGCAGCATTGCCGCCAAGTTCCAAGGTGACGTGCTTGCGTGGAACAGACTCCTGAATGGCAAAGCCGACCACATCAGAACCCGTGAAGGAAATGACAGGCAGTCGTGGATCCTGCACCAGCGAAGGGGCCATGTCATTGCCGACCGGCAGCACTGACCACATACCAGCCGGCAGATCGGTCTCAGCGAGCAACTCCCCCAGCAGCAAGGCGCCAAGTGGGGTGGCAGGGGCTGGCTTCAGAATGATCGGCGCACCCACGGCAAGAGCAGGTGCGAGTTTGTGCGCAACGAGATTGATGGGGAAGTTGAAGGGCGAGATGCCCAGCACTGGCCCATAAGGAAATCTGCGAATGATTGCTGCTCTGCCCTTGGTCGCTGCCTCCGTGTCGAGTCGTTGCAGTTCGCCTCCGAAGCGCCTTGCTTCCTCGGCCGCCCATCGAAAAGTGGCAACCGCGCGTTGTGCCTCAGCGCGGGCCCACATCAGGGGCTTGCCGTTCTCGGCTGTGATGAGCGCAGCAACTTCTTCAACTCGCGATTCAAGTCCGCGACTGACATGCATCAGTGCGGCTGCCCGTTGTGCCGCAGTCGTTGCTCGCGCAGAGTCCTTCACCTGGGCCGCGGCCCCGATTGCTAGCTCAACTTCCGCCGATGTAGGGCTGACATAACTCCCCACAACTGCCCCGTCACCTGGGTGATGCACGTCAACGACCGTGCCCTGATCAATGGCTCGACCCGCAACCCACGCTGGCCACAAGCGGGCTGGAGATGCGCTCATGACTCAGCCTCGCAATCCGAAGGTCTGGCCATAGCCCGCGCTCATGAGATCAAGGAATGGCACTGAGTCGAATGCTTCTGGGCCTAGCACCCCGGCGCCCTCCCAAGCCTTGGTGGCCAACAACTCCAGCGCGATGACGGGATTCATAGCGGTCTGCCATACCACCGCCTGTACTCCGTATTCCTTCATTGTCCATGCGTTGTCAGCCACGTGATACAGATACACCTCTTTGGGCAAGCCGTCCTTTCCAAGGCCTGTCACCCAGGTGCCAGCGCAAGTCTTGCCATGCATCAAATGGCCAATTGCGGCCGGATCAGGAAGAACAGCCGCTACAACGTCGCGCGGGCTCACCATCACCCCCTTGACGCTGATCGGCTCAGTTCGATCCAGTCCAAGCTGATGCAGAGTCTTGAGTACATCAATGAATTCAGTGCCGAGGCCGTACTTGAAAGTGACCCGCTTGCAGTTGATCCAGCGCGGGACCAGCACCACCTCTTCGTGCTCAACGTTGACACATTCAACCGCACCAATACCGTCGGGAAAGTCGAAGACCTCCCCTTCGCTGAAGGGCTCAGTGGTGAACCAGCCACGATCCTTCTCCCAGATCAGTGGCGGATTGAGGCACTCCTCGATCGTGGTCCAGATCGAAAAACTCGGGGCAAAGTCATATCCGTCAACGGTGAGGTTGGCTCCGTCGCGTATACCGATCTCATCAATCTCACTGAAGAGATGGTCAGCTGCGTAGCGCGCGAATACATCTGCCAGACCGGGTTCGACACCCATCCCGCACAAGGCCAGCTGGCCTCGCTCGTGCCAGGCATCACTTTGCTCAAACTGGGCATCGCCCAGTTTGATTCCCGGTTCCGCGAAGGGCCGCTGGGGATGAGGTCGCGACAGGCTCATTGCGGTATCGAGGTAGTTCGCCCCGGTTGCTGCGCAGGCGTTGAAGATCGGCAGCACAAATCGTGGGTCCACCACGTTGAGCACGTGCGTGATGTCATGGGCGCGAATGAGCGCAGCCACGGCTTCGGTATCGGACGCGTCGACCTGCTCCCCACTGAATCGTTCATCGGCCACGCGGCTGACCAGAGCAGTCACGCGCTCCAGGTCATAGTCAGCGACCAGCCATGACTGGAAATAGTCGCGCCGCCTGGCGATCAAGGCCGCGGCCGTACCCACGCCGCCGGCTCCAATCGCAAGAACTCGCATCAGTGCTCCTTTGGTCAATGTGCGGCAAGTGCTCGACGTCGACGCCAGCTGTACAGCTGCGCACCTAGGACTATTGCAAGTGCCGAGAGGAACACCAAGGATGCCAGCGCATTGACCTGTGGTGGGATACCGCGCTGCGCCGCGCCCCAGATGTAGATCGGGAAGGTGACAAGAGTGCCGGCATTGAAGAAGCTGATGATGAAGTCGTCGAAGGAAAGCGAGAAGCCCAGCAAGGCGGCACCGATGATGCCGGGCAGGACCAGGGGAAAGGTGACATACCGAAACGTTGCAGAGGGACCGGCGTACAGATCACGGGCAGCTTCCTCGAGCTTTGGATCCATGCCCTGCAATCGAGCCTTCACGGCCACAACAACGAAGGAGATGATGAACATGATGTGAGCGATCATCACCGTCACCGTGCCCAGCGGAAATCGAAGGTTCAAGAACAAGGCGAGCAAGCTGGCGCCCATGACAACTTCGGGTGTGGCCATCGGCATGAAGATCAGAAGATTGGTCGAACTTCGTCCACGGAATCGATAGCGAACCAGAGCAAAGGCAATCATCGTTCCCAGCACGGTGGCAATGAGCGTGGTGATGAGGCCAATCTGGACACTGGTCAAGAATGAATCGCACACACCAGGCACACCACAAATCTGAGTCCATGCATCAAGTGAGAACTCATTCCAGGTGAGATTGAACTTGCTCTCTGGTTTGTTGAAACTGAATGCGATGACGACTGCGATGGGAATGAACAGATATACGAGGACGAGGATTGCAATCGCCCCGATGATGTTTCTTCGGATCCAGCGCATCAGACGAGGTCCTCAGTCCCTGAACGACGAATGTAGCCAAAGACAAGGATCAAGATGGCCGCCATGAGCGCGAACGAGAGCGCGCTCGCGGTGGGGTAGTCACGGAACTCAATGAAGTTCGTCTGAATGACATTGCCGATCATTCGATCCTTGGCCGAGCCCAGCAGTTCCGCGTTGATGAAATCTCCGGCAGCCGGAATGAATGTGAGCAGAGTCCCCGCAACGACACCGGGCATCGACAAGGGCCAGGTGACGCGCCAGAAGACCTTGACCGGTGACGCATACAGATCACTTCCGGCCTCAATCAGTCGGTAGTCAATGCGATCAAGAGAGGCAAACAGCGGCAGAATCATGAAGGGCAGGAAGTTGTATGTGAGACCTGCGACGACAGCTATACCGGTGTTCAGGATTCGCCCATCGGGCAGTAGATGCAGACTGTTCAGAGTCGAAGTCACGAATCCGTCGTCTGCGAGGATTGTCTTCCATGCGTAGGTCCTCAGCAGGAATGACGCGAAGGCCGGGGCCACTACCAGCACCAGCATCAGTGACCGCCAGTTGCCAGCCTTGAAAGCGATGAAGTAGGCAAGCGGGTAGGCAATGGCAAGAGCCAGGAGCGTCGCAAGTCCGGCGTAGATGAAGGAGCGCAGGAACTGCGGCCAGTATTCGACCAGCGCGTCTACATAGTTGCTGACCTGAAGGCCAAAGACATAAGTGCCCGGCTTGGTTGCCGACTCTTTTTGCAGACTGGTCGTGAACAGCGTGAACAGCGGGATCAGGAAGAAGACCGCAAGCCAGGCAAGGCCCGGAATCAGCAGAATGTAGACCGAACGAGAAGAGCGCTTCGGTGCAGGCGTGCCCGCCGGCGCGACCGAGGCAACAGGAACTACCGATGCCATGACCTAGGCGTCCGCATTGCTTTCGAGCGCTAAGACAGCCGGATCAATCCCTGAAGACAGCCCCTCTGCGGGGTCCAGACCAAAGGTGTGCTCTGGCGCCCAATGCAGGACGACCGGGTCCCCAACCGCACATCGATCGCCAACGATCGAGTTCTGCTCGAAGGCGACGATCTGCTGCCCCCAAGCTGTCTCCACCAGGTACTGCGTCGAGACACCCGTATACGAGACATCAGTGACCCTGCCATGCAGAGTGTTCTGACCAGCCTGGATCTTGGACTCATCCTCAAGATCGAGCACAGTGATCTTCTCCGGGCGAACACCTACGACGACGTCACGGGACGGCGCGAAGTTTCTTGCATTCGGCATGAGGAATGCCACCCCATGTGAGCTCGCGCCCGTGACTTCACCGTCCTGAAACTTCTCGCCGACAATCAGATTCGACTGGCCCAGGAAGTTTGCGACGAACACTGTCTGAGGAGTTTCGTACACGTCGGCCGGGTGACCTAGTTGCTCAATGCGTCCGGCATTCATCACTGCCACGGTATCGGCCATCACCATGGCTTCTTCCTGATCATGGGTGACATGCACAAACGTGGTGCCGACCTCCGATTGAATCCGCTTCAATTCAATTTGCATCTGGCGACGCAGTTTGAGATCCAATGCCCCAAGTGGTTCATCGAGCAGAAGGACATCAGGTTCGTTGATGAGGGCTCTCGCTACGGCGACACGCTGTTGCTGGCCGCCAGAGAGCTGACTGGGCTTACGACGAGCCATAGCGCTCAGTTCCACAAGTTCGAGCATCTGATTCACCGCAGCATCGACATGCTTAATCCCGCGGCGACGAAGGCCGAAAGCCACATTCTCAAAGATGTCCAGATGCGGAAAGAGAGCGTAGGACTGAAAGACCGTGTTCACGGGGCGCTGATGTGCCCGCAGGTCAGTGATGTCCTGCTCACCGATGAACACCTGTCCACTCGTTGGCTCCTCGAGCCCGGCAATCATGCGCAATGTTGTGGTCTTGCCGCACCCCGAGGCTCCAAGCAGGGCGAAGAAGGAACCAGCCGCGATGGTGATGCTGAGGTCATCAACGGCCCGCTGATCGCCGAACTGCTTGGTGAGATTTGCCAGGCGAAGATCCTCAACGCGTCTGTTGACCCCGGCGCTGCGGCCGGGCACCTCAGTTACCGATCGCCTTCTGAAATGCCCGCTGGTAGGTCAGATCCTGCTCAGCAGTCAGTTCCATGAATACATAGGAGCGGTCAAGGGTTTCTGAAGTCGGAAAAATCCACTCGTTGTCAACGAGCGAGGGATCGACTTTCGCCATCGCTTCCTGCGCACCTTGCACAGGAGAGATGTACTGCACGTAGGCGGCAACCTTGGCTGCCACTTCTGGATCGTAGTAGTAGTTCATGATGAGTTCGGCGTTCTTCTTATGAGCCGCCAGCGGCGGAATGAGCATGTTGTCGGTCCACAAGGTGCCGCCGGATTCGGGAAGAGCCACGCCAAATTTTGGGCCGAGTTGGATGACATCGCCAGACCAGCCAATCACCGCAACAACATTGCCGCTTTCCATATCACCCATGTACGAGTTGCCCTCGACACTTCGGATGTGTCCGTTGTCGATCTGGGCGCGCAGCGCGTCAATGCCTTGCATGAACTGGTCCTCGGTGAAGTTGGACGGGTCATTGCCCTGCCACGCCATGATGATGCCCATGGTGTCGCGCATTTCAGACAGCACGGTGACGCGCCCCTTCAGTGCGGGATTGAACAGCTGATCAACTGAAGTCAATTGATCGGTGCCAATCAGCTCCTTCAACTTGGCCTTGTTCCAACCGAACAGTCCGAAGCCAGACTGCCAGGGAAGGGTGTACTCGCGACCTGGATCGAAAGCGACGTTGGCCAATTTCGGAATGACGTTGACGGCATTGGGCATGATCGACTTATCGAGCTTCTGCGCATAGCCGTTGGTGATCCACAGTGCGGCCATCCAGTCGGTCAGGACGACAAGATCGCGGTCGATCGACTGACCTTGTTCGAGCTGCGTGCGCACCTTGGCGAAGAACTCATTGTTGTCGTTGATGTCTTCGGTGTAGGTGACGTTGATACCGGTCTGCTTTGAGAAGGCATCCAGGGTAGGGCGAGAACCCGACTCCTCATCAGTATCCATATAGCCCGGCCAGGTAGACCAGAGCAATGTCTTCTCAGAATCGGAGAGGTCTTCAGCTGAAGGCGCGGCAGAAGCGGTCGCTGAACCATCGTCTCCGCTTGCCCCGCACGCAGCTGCCACCACTGCTACCGAGCCAAGCCCCGCAGCCTGCAGAATGCGCCGGCGCGAGAGCGACGAGCGCACGAGATCGAGCATTTCGCGAGCGGCGACATCACGGTTCTCAGTCAACGGATCTCCTTCTGAAGGAATTTCAAACCAACAGTGAGCGTGCGTAAGAGCAATAACCTAGTGCCCGCGAAACTCAAATTGAACAGGACCTGCCCTCGTAAATCTGCGTGTCGACATGCGTGTGATTGAACTAGCTGTCCAGACTGGCCATCACGTGCTTGATGCGGGTGTAATCCTCAAAGCCGTACATCGACAGATCCTTGCCATAGCCAGAGTGCTTGAAGCCTCCGTGTGGCATCTCAGCAACCAGTGGGATGTGGGTGTTGATCCAGACTGTGCCAAAGTCCAGGTACTTGGACATGCGCAGCGACCGACCAAGGTCGCGGGTCCACACGCTGGCCGCGAGGCCAAACTCGACATCATTTGCCATCTGAAGAGCTTCAGCTTCATCGGAGAAGCGCTGCGCTGTGATCACTGGACCAAAGATCTCTTCTTGGATCATTTCGTCCTGCTGCTCAAGATTGGCGATGATCGTCGGCTCGATGAAGTAGCCGCGGTCGCCCAGACGCGAACCTCCCAGAAGGATCTCGGCGTGGCGTGGCTTGCGATCAATGAACCCGAGTACTCGCTCGCATTGAGCAGCGTTGTTCACGGGTGGGACAAAACCTTCGCCACCGGGGCCGTCGGCAAAGGTCGTCTGCATCGCGCGTGCCTGATCCGTCAGCGCGGACATGAACTCGTCGTAGATGGCATCAGCGACAAGCAGTCGCGTCGCCGCTGTGCAGTCCTGCCCGGCATTGAAGTAGCCAGCCACAGCAATCCATTCTGCTGCGGCCTGCACGTCAGCATCCTGGAATACCACCACGGGTGCCTTGCCCCCCAATTCGAGATGACTGCGCTTGAGGTCACGAGCGGCTGACTCGGCAACGTTCATGCCTGCCCGCACGGAACCCGTGATTGACACCATGCTCGGTGTTGGATGCTCAACAATTGAACGGCCGGTATCTCGATCACCGCACACCACATTGAAGACTCCCGGCGGCAAGGCTCCAGCCTCAGCAATGAGCTCTGCGATCCGAAGTGTGGTGACAGGTGTGGTGTCGCTTGGCTTCAGCACGACCGTATTGCCTGCCGCAATAGCCGGCGCAAACTTCCAGACCGCCATCATCATCGGGTAATTCCAGGGGGTGACCTGGCCGATCACGCCAACGGGCTCGCGTCGAATGATTGAGGTGAATCCGGCCATGTATTCGCCAGCGGAGCGACCCTCGAGCATTCGAGCGGCCCCGGCGAAGAATCGAAGCTGATCAATCATCGGCGGCAATTCCTCAGTCATCGTGACAGGGATCGGCTTGCCAGTGTTCTGGCTCTCAAGTGCAACGAGCTCCTCACCGTGGGCCTCCAGCACGTCAGCAATAGCCAGGAGGGCCTTCTGCCGAACAGCCGGCGTGGCATCTCGCCACGCTGGAAAGGCCGCCGCTGCGGCTTGATAGGCCGAATCAACCTCTGCTGGGGAACTGTTGGGAGCCAGGGCGAACACCTCGCCGCTGCTGGGATTGATCAGTGCTGTCGGGTCGCCTGAGGACGACACCGGTTCACCGTTGACGACATTTCGGAGCGTGCGCTGGGTCATCTCGCCTCCATCTCTGGGGCCAGCATAAATCCGAATGCGTAATGGGCCGCAATAGACGCATTCAATTGCGTATTTCGTGGTGAAAGTTGCGTATACCTACGGATTCGCTTGCCAAGTGGATCAATTCACCACACCATTGAGCCATGGATCGCAAGGGCAGAACAGTGGTGGTCGACGATGTCAGCCGCTCGATCATCGAGCAGTTGCAAGAAGATGGGCGTCGCCCCTATGCCTCGATCGGCAAGGCTGTGGGCCTGTCAGAGGCAGCGGTGCGCCAGCGCGTACAGCGGCTGACCGAGGCCGGGGTGATGCAGATCGTCGCAGTGGCTGATCCCGCTGCTCTGGGATTCTCGCGTTCGGCGATGGTAGGCATCAAGGTGCACGGCGATATCGAAGCAGTCGCCGACGATCTGGATGCCATGCCCGAAATTGACTACCTCGTCGTGTGCGCAGGTTCCTATGACCTGCTTGCCGAGCTCGTCGTGAACGACGACGAGGAGCTCCTGGATCTCATCAACGGAAGAATCCGCGCGGTTCCAGGCGTGCAATCGACTGAGACTTTCGTCTATCTCAAACTTCGAAAGCAGATCTACACCTGGGGAACGCGATGAACACACAAGCAGACAGCCAAGGCCAGGAGTCATACGCCGACCGTGCTCGCAAGCACCTATGGATGCACTTCACGCGACACGCACCCGTCCTCGGTGGCGAAGAACTGCCGATCATCGTCAAGGGCGATGGCTGCTACATCTGGGACGATCAAGGTCGGCGCTACCTCGATGGCATCTCGAGCTTGTTCAATGTCCAAGTGGGGCATGGTCGAACAGAACTTGCCGAAGCCGCGGCGCGACAGGCTTCGGAATTGGCGTTCTTTCCGATCTGGGGGCTTGCGCATCCGCGAGCCATTGAACTGGCAGAACGCCTTGCCTATCTGGCACCAGGAGACCTCAATCGCATCTTCTTCACGGCCAGTGGCGGTGAGGCAGTTGAGTCGGCTTGGAAACTTGCAAAGCAATTCTTCAAATTGACCGGCAAGCCCGGCAAGCACAAGGTGATCAGCCGGGCGGTCGCCTATCACGGCACTCCCCATGGCGCACTGTCGCTGACTGGCATCCCCGCTGCCAAGGTGCCATTCGAACCACTGGTTCCCAGCACCATCCGCGTGCCGAACACCAACTTCTATCGCGCGCCGGAACATCTGCGTGATGACCTTTTTGCCTTCGGGCAATGGGCAGCCAACCGCATTGCCGAGGCGATCGAATTCGAGGGACCTGACACTGTGGCCGCAGTGATCTTGGAGCCCGTGCAGAACTCAGGCGGCTGCTTCACACCACCACCGGGGTACTTGGAGCGCGTGCGAGAAATCTGCGATCAGTACGACGTGCTGTTGATCGCCGATGAGACCATCACATCCTTTGGTCGAATTGGCTCGACCTTTGCCATGGAACGATTCGGCGTCACTCCCGACATCATCACCTGTGCCAAAGGCCTGACTTCTGGTTACGCGCCGCTTGGCGCGATGATCGCAAGCGAGAGACTGTTTGAGCCTTTCACCCATGGCACCAACACCTTCCTGCATGGCTTCACGTGGGGCGGGCATCCCGTATCAGCTGCAATCGCCTTGGCCAATCTGGACATCTTCGATCGCGAGGGCCTCAACCAGCGGGTGTTGGACCACGAGGAGCTCTTCGCCAAGAAGCTCAATGAACTGCGCGATCTTCCGATCGTTGGCGATGTTCGCGGCACGGGGTACTTCTACGGGATAGAACTCGTGAAGGACAAGACCACTCGCGAGACCTTCACCGATGAGGAGTCCGAGCGTCTCCTTCGCGGCTACGTGTCCAAGGCAATGTTCAGCAAAGGCCTGTACTGCAGATCTGATGATCGAGGCGATCCCGTTGTCCAAGTTGCGCCACCATTGATCGCCGGCGAAGCGCAGTTCGACGAGATGGCTCAGATTCTTCGAGAGGTACTGACGCAAGCGTGGAACATCATCTGATCAGTTCTGCACACTGCCTGTCAGCAGAGGTGTGATCGCTTCAAGCACGCGAATATCCTCGATGGTGCCAGGCACTGTCTCGGGTCGGCCATCAGCAATGCCTCGCATCGTGCGTCGAAGGATCTTTCCTGAGCGAGTCTTCGGCAGCGCCGGAACCACCACAACTTCCTTGAGCGCCGCAACCGCGCCGATCTCATGCCGGATCGACGCCACAATTTCAGCCTGGAGCGCCGCAGTCTCAATCTGGGCTCCCGCCTTCAGCACGACAAAGGCCCGAGGAATCTGACCCTTGAGTTGATCGTGCACACCGATGACGGCACATTCAGCCACCATGGGGTGCGACGCGACCACAGCCTCCATTGAACCTGTCGAGAGTCGGTGGCCAGCCACGTTGATCACGTCATCAGTGCGGCCCATGACATAGATGTAGCCATCTGAATCGACCAGCCCACCGTCACCTGTGGTGTAGAAACCCGGGAAGGTCGTCAGATACGAGTCGATGTACCACTGGTCGTTGCCCCACAAGGTCGGCAAGGTTCCTGGTGGCATTGGGAGTTTCAGCACGATTGAGCCCTCAGCGCCAGCGTGCACGCGATTGCCATCAGCGTCAAGCACCTGCACATCGAAGCCGGGGACCGCCACAGTGGGTGAGCCCGGCTTCACCGGCATTGGCTCCAGCCCACGAAGATTGGCAGCGATCGGCCAGCCTGTCTCGGTCTGCCACCAGTTATCGATGACTGGAACACCGAGATGCTGTGCAGCCCAGTGGTAGGTGTCCGGGTCAAGCCGCTCTCCCGCCTGGAACAGGTTGCGCAGGGAGCTGATGTCGTACTCCGCGAGCAGGAGCGCTTCGGGATCCTCCTTCTTCACCGCCCGGATAGCCGTGGGCGCCGTGAACAATCCGTTGACTCCGTAGTCCTGGATGACTCGCCAGAATGCACCGGCATCTGGCGTTCCGACCGGCTTGCCTTCGAAGATGACAGTCGTGGCTCCAACCATCAATGGCGCATACACGATGTAGGAATGTCCTACGACCCAGCCGACATCCGAGGCGGCCCACCACACATCATCTGGTCCGATGTCATAGATGTTGGCCATGGACCAGGTCATCGCAACCGCGTGGCCACCATTGTCGCGAACGACACCTTTGGGCTTGCCCGTTGTGCCAGAGGTATAGAGGATGTACAGCGGATCGGTCGCGGCAACGGGCACGCACGCATGTGGCACGGCAGTGCTCATGAGTTCTCGCCAATCATGATCGGCTTCGCCCAATTCAGCGCTCACCTGCGCACGCTGAAGAATCACAGTTGCCTCGGGAGGGCGCTTGCTCATGGCAATCGCCTCGTCCAGCATGGGCTTGTAGGCAATCACTCGACTCGGTTCAATGCCACACGACGCCGACACGATCACACGCGGTGACGCATCATCGATGCGTGCCGCCAACTCAGCAGGCGCGAATCCGCCGAAGACGACCGAATGGACAGCACCAAGCCGGGCACATGCCAGCATCGCCACCACTGATTCGGGAATCATCGGCATGTAGATCACGACTCGATCTCCGCGTACTACGCCAAGAGAGGCGAGCACACCAGCGAATTTGCTGACTTCCCCCAGTAAATCGGCATAGCTGTGCGTGCTCTTGGACTGCGCCAAGGGACTGTCGTATATGAGCGCGGCATGATTGCCACGTCCCGCCTCCACATGCCGATCGAGGGCGTTGTAACAGCTATTGAGCACCCCGTCTGGAAACCATCGATACAGCGGCGCCGAATCGGAATCCAAGGCAAGGCTCGGCTCATGATTCCAACTCACACCCTTTGCAGCTGCGAGCCAGAATGCTTCGGGATCATTCATGCTGAGGTCATATGCCGAGCTGTACGCACCCATGCTTGGACTCTAGAGGTCAGCGGCGATCGAGTTGGTCTTCCCTTCGGCTGCGCGAGCTTTGTAGGCCGATGAATTCTGGGCGGCGCTGCTGACTGCTCGAATCAACACCGCGATGAAGACGATGTCGATCCCCATCTGCACCATGCAGACCAGCCGAGCATTACCTTGCACCGGAGTGATGTCACCGAAGCCGACCGTCGCCAGCACGGTGAGGGCAAAGTAAAAGGCGCTGAAATGGTCCAGCGGTTCGGTGAATGAAGATGGGTCCGAGGCGGACATCATCACGTAGATCGCGGCAAAGAAGGCCAGGAACATTGCTGCGACAAGGATGAGCGTCTCGAAAGCGCTGACCGCAGGAAAGCGGGAGTTCGATACCCGACGCAATTGGCGCGTGAAGAAGAAGATGTACATCGTGACGCCGAACACCACGATCAGGATCGGGCGCCACAGGGTGTAATCAGGAGTCTCGGGTACCAGCGACAGCGCCCACATGATGGCAATGAACCCAACTGCCGTGCGCAGAATCGAAGCTGCGATGACTTTGAAGAACTCCCAATTGAACTTCGGGCGAGGAACATCAAGTACAGGCATGGCCCAAAGTTTGGCAGAGCGGCAAGTCGAAAACTGGTAGGCAAGCCTCAGGAAGTGGTGGCGGCCAGCTGCCCGCAAGCCCCATCGATCTCACGCCCGCGCGTGTCGCGCACGGTTACCTGCACTCCACGATTGCGAAGGATGCGAACAAAGGCTGCCTCATCGCGCGGCAAGGAGGCAGTCCACTTTGAACCAGGTGTCGGGTTCAAGGGAATGAGATTGACGTGCACTAACTCGCCTTCAAGCAGTCGGGCAAGTTTTTCAGCGCGGAAGGCTTGGTCATTGATGCCCTTGATCAGGGCGTACTCGATGCTGACCCGTCTATGAGTCTTGTCGGCGTACTCCCATGCCGCATCGAGTACCTCGCGAACGGGGTAGCGCGTGTTGATCGGCACAAGAGTGTCGCGGAGCTCATCATCGGGCGCATGCAAGGAGACAGCCAAGGTAACTGGCAAACCTTCGTCGGCGAGCTGGCGCATACGCGGCACGAGTCCAACGGTTGACAAGGTGATGCCGCGTGCACCGATGCCCATGCCACCTGGCGAAGGATCATTGATGCGGTGAATGGCGGCGATCACCGACTTGTAGTTGGCCATCGGCTCCCCCATGCCCATGAAGACAATGTTGGAGACTCGTCCAGGACCTCCGGCAATCTCATCACGCTCAAGCGAGCGCGCTCCGGCGAGCACCTGCTCAACGATCTCAGCCGTGGACATATTGCGCTGCAGCCCGCCTTGTCCGGTTGCGCAGAAAGGACAGTTCATGCCGCAGCCAGCCTGACTGGAGATGCACATCGTGACGCGATCGGGATAGCGCATCAGAACGCTCTCAACGAGCGCTCCATCGTGCAGGCGCCAGACCGTCTTGACCGTCTGCCCGGCATCACACGAGATCACGCGAATCGCAGTCAGCACATTGGGCAGCAAGGAGTCCTTGATGGCGGTGCGCGCAGCCACCGGGACATCGGTCCAGGAATCAGGATCATCGGAGAGCCGCGTGAGCCACTGACGCGAGACCTGATCGGCGCGAAATGCAGGCAGCCCGAGTTCGGTGACTGCAGCACGACGTTCAGCGGTATCGAGATCCAGCAGGTGCGTAGGTGGCTTGCCGCGCCTGGGTGCCTCCATCACCAATTCTCCGGGGAGCTGTGCGGAACTCATGCTGAGCCCAGGAACATCGTGTACAGGGCCCAACTGGTGAACGCGTTGGGAATAAGCGAATCCAAGCGATCCATTACTCCACCATGCCCTGGCAACAACTTGCCCATGTCCTTGATCCCCAAATCACGCTTTACTGCTGATTCAGCAAAGTCTCCTGCAGTTGCGGTGAAGCACAAAACGATGCCCGCCACGGCTCCTTGCCAGGCAGGCGCATCGAGCAAGATCACAAAGCTGCCGATGCCCACAGCGGTCTGCAGCGCCAGCGAGCCTGCCAAGCCTTCCCAGGACTTCTTGGGGCTGATCGATGGAGCGATCGGATGCTTCCCAAAGAGCACTCCGGCGGCATATCCGCCAATGTCATTGCCGGCGGTGAGCAAGACAAACACAAGAACTCGCATAGGCCCGTTGTCGGTGGCCAGGGTCAGCATCAAGAAGCTGGCCATGAAGGGCAGATAGGCCATCACAAAGATGCTCGATGTGACGTCCTTCAGGTAGCCATCGGCACCACGTGGAATACGCCAGAAGATGACCGTCAGAACCGCGAAGCCCATTACCACCAGCTGACCGGTGACTCCGTACCAGAATGCCGCCAACGGCATCACCGCTGCTGCGAGCACGACCGGAATGCGCGTCAGTGCAATCCCATGCTGCCTGAACGCGTTGCTGAATTCCCAGACCGCGATCACCATGGCAATGGCGACAACCACGGCGAATGTCCACTTGTACGTGAACAGCGTGATCAGACACAGCAGGAGCAGGCCGACGCCGGTGGCAATCGCAGCGGGCAGGTTGCGACCAGCCCGCGAATTGCGTGCAGCAGTTGGCGAGCCAGGCTCCACCACTAGACCTCGAGCAGTTCTGCTTCTTTATGCTTCAGCACTTCGTCGATGTGCTCTACATGCTTGTGGGTGAATTCGTCGAGCGCCTTTTCGGCGCGGCGCACATCATCCTCTCCCGCGTCGCCATCCTTTTGGAGCTTGTCCAAGCCGTCCTTGGCATGGCGGCGGATGTTGCGGATGGAAATGCGCGCGTCCTCGGCCTTTGTCTTGGCTACCTTGATGAACTCCCGGCGGCGCTCTTCAGTCAACTGCGGCAGCACAATGCGAATGACGCTGCCATCTGAGGTCGGGTTGATGCCGAGATCACTGTCGCGCAGTGCCTTCTCAATGCCAGCAAAAGCACCCTTGTCGTAGGGCGAGATGATGATCATTCGGGCTTCAGGAGTCTGGAATGACGCCAACTGATTCAACGGGGTGTAGGCCCCGTAGTAGTCGACGACAATCTTGTTGAACATCGCAGGAGTAGCGCGGCCGGTGCGAATGGTGGCGAAATCTTCACGAGCCACCGCGATGGCCTTGTCCATGCGATCCTCCGCGTCAAGGAGGATCTCGTCGATTTCGTCACTCATCTTGTACTCCTTGATTGCTTGTGGGGCAATTGCTGTGCTGACCACTGCTCTTGCGCCAATCTTGCATTGCAGGACACCGCTCGTTCAAAAACTCGACACTAAGGTACCGATGGTCTCGCCTCGGACAGCGCGCGCAATATTGCCGTCAACGAGCAAGTTGAACACCACCAGCGGCAGGGCATTGTCGCGACAAAGACTGATGGCCGTGGCGTCAGCCACCTTGAGGTTGCGAGCCAGTACTTCATCGTGGGTCAGCGTCGTGAATCGGGTGGCATCAGGATTTGTGCGCGGATCAGCGTCATAGACCCCATCGACGCCCTTGGCCATGAGCACGACCTCAGCGCCGATTTCAAGAGCCCGCTGAGCAGCGGTGGTGTCGGTGGAGAAGTAGGGCTGGCCAAGGCCAGCACCGAAGATCACCACCCGGCCTTTGTCGAGATGACGCATGGCCTTGCGTGGGATGTATGGCTCGGCGACCTGCCCCATGGTGATGGCGGTCTGGACGCGAGTTTCCACTCCAGCCTTTTCGCAGAAATCCTGCAGAGCCAGGCAGTTCATCACGGTGCCGAGCATGCCCATGTAGTCGGCACGCGCGCGATCCATGCCTCGTTCGGACAATTCGGCGCCCCGGAAGTAGTTGCCGCCACCGATGACCACAGCAACTTCGGTACCGCCGTGGACGACATCAGCGATCTGCCTGGCAATCGAGGCCACGACGTCAGGATCAACGCCGAGCCCCCCACCTCCGGCAAAGGCCTCTCCGGACAATTTCAGCAACACCCGCTGCCAACCGCCCTGCGGCACTGCTGGCCAAGTTGAAATCGTGCCTTCGAGAGATTCTTGGATGGCCCCGGTGCCTGCTGTGTGTGCCATCTGCCATCCCCTCGGTTGCTCGATTAGACCTTAGTGGGAGTTACTGACCAATCTCGAAACGCACGAATGCCGAAACTTCGGTGTTCGCTGAGGCGAGCACCTGAGCAACGGACTGCTTCTGCTCCACGACGCTGGCCTGCTCCAAGAGCACGTTGTCCTTGAAGAAGGAGTTCACGCGGCCCTCGATGATCTTGGACATCGCAGCCTCAGGCTTGCCCTCCTCCTTGGCAGTTGCCTCGGCGATGCGTCGCTCACTTTCGACAACTTCGGCTGGAACCTCGTCGCGGGTGAGGAACTGCGGACGCATGGCAGCGATCTGCATGGCAGCGCCACGAGCAGCGTCCTCTTGGCCTGTGTAGGCCACCATGACGCCGACCTGAGCGGGCAGGTCTGAGGAGCGTCGGTGCAGGTAGACCGTGACCGGGGCTGGGAGCACGGCAACGCGCCCGATGGTGATGACCTCACCAATCACGCCGGCCATCTCGGCAATGGCACCTGCTGCCGTACGACCATCAGCAAGGGTGGCAGCGTTGGCAGCCTCTGCGTCAGCGAACTGTCCCTCGGCGACAGCCAGCACGATTGCATCGGCCAGGGCCTGGAAATCGGCATTCTTGGCGACGAAATCAGTCTCGCAGAGCAATTCGACAAGCGCATTGCCACTTGCGGCGACAAGTCCGTTGGAGGCCTCGCGCTCGGCGCCGCGCTTGGCAGCCTTGGCGGCTCCGGAGATGCGCAGGAGTTCGACGGCCTTGTCGAAGTCGCCATCAGATTCTTCGAGGGCGCGCTTGCATTCCATCATGCCCGCGGCGGTGTAGTCGCGGAGCTTCTTGACTTCGGCGGCAGTGATATTCGCCATGGCGATGTATTCCTTTGCTGACGTAATGAGTGAGGCCTGGGGATGACATGGAACCGGTGGCCGTCTGTGCTACAGACGGCCACCGGGGAGAACTAGACGATCGGGATTTGATCCGCGACTGGCGCTTCTTCTGCAACTGCTGCCGGCTCAACGACAACCTCTGCGGCAACTGCCGCGTCCGCGCCTTCGAGCAACTCGCGCTCCCACTCGGCCAATGGCTCCGGTGCTGGCTCTGAAAGCCCTGACGCGCGACTGGCGCGGGCCATCAAGCCCTCAGCAACGGCATCTGCAATCACACGGGTCAGCAGCGCGACGGAGCGAATTGCATCGTCGTTGCCTGGGATTGGGAAGTCGACCTCGTCGGGATCACAGTTGGTGTCGAGCACTGCGATCACGGGAATGCCGAGCTTGTGCGCCTCGCCGACGGCGATGTGCTCCTTCTTGGTGTCAACGATCCAAAGGGCGCTGGGGACCTTGCCCATTTCACGAATACCACCGAGAACCTTGGAGAGCTTGTCCTTCTCACGACGCATCATGAGGAGTTCCTTCTTGGTGAAACCGGATCCGGCAACGTTGACCAGATCCATGTTCTCCAGCTCCTTCAGGCGCGAGATGCGCTTGGAGACGGTCTGGAAATTGGTCAGCATTCCGCCGAGCCAACGCTCGTTGACATATGGCATGCCAACGCGGGTGGCCTGCTCAGCGATCGCGTCATGGCCCTGCTTCTTGGTGCCAACGAACATGATGGTGCCGCCGTGGGCGACGGTCTCCTTCACGTACTCGTAGGCACTGTCGATGAATGCAAGGGACTGCTGCAGATCGATGATGTAGATGCCATTGCGCTCGGTGAGGATGAAGCGCTTCATCTTGGGATTCCAACGACGGGTCTGATGCCCGAAATGCACACCGCTATCGAGTAGCTGGCGCATGGTGACAACTGCCATGACGGCACTCCTTCTACGCGTCATTGCTGACGCTTCGGTTCTTTGGACCAGATCGGCTGACCTGATCCCCTGATGAACCACCGACTCACACCCGCATGAAGCGGGACCGAGCAAGTCGTCTCAACCAGTGGGCTGAGCACGGGATCATGCGAATTCCTCATTTCTGAGGTGGCTGAAGTCTAGGGCAACCCCCACACTGCTGTGTCCACAGGCCGGTAAGCGCGAAATCTGCTCCACGATGGGCATCTTGGGACTCGCGGCAGCAGCGCCTACCCCCTCACAGTCACCAGATGATCCTGTTCGCCCTCGTCACGATCCTGAGCCAGTGGCTGGCACCAATTCCCGGTGCAGAGGTACTGCTGGACTTTGCGCCTGCCCAACAGCGCTGGTCGGCGGGACACCGTGGAGTGGATTTCGCTGCTGAAACCGGCACAAGCGTGGCTGCGATCGGACCGGGAACGGTCGTCTTCGCGGGCATAATCGCCGGAAAACCGGTCATCAGCATCGAGCACCCGGAGTTGGGCTTGAGATCCACCTACGAGCCAGTAACCGGAGTGGTGCGCCCAGGCGATGTGGTGAGGGGCGGTCAGTTGATCGGCTCAATCGCGCGGGTCGGGGGCCATTGCGCGGATCGCTGCCTCCATCTTGGGCTCAAAGACCCAAGGCACGGCCAGTACCGCGATCCCTTGGCCCTATGGGACTCGCGATACGCGGTATTGAAGCCTTTGTCCGACTAGTCGTGGGCGGCTCGCGGATGAGCCTGATCAAAGGCTGACCGCAGCCGCTCCACTGAAACGTGGGTGTACTGCTGAGTTGTGGCAAGGGAAGCGTGGCCCAGGAGTTCTTGAACAGCCCGCAGATCGGCCCCACCTTCGAGCACATGAGTGGCCGCTGAATGTCGCAGGCCATGGGGGGCAAGCCGGGGCAGATGCGCTTGCTGAGTAAGGGTGACGACGACGGTTCGCGCGGCCCGAGGATCCAGTCGATTGCCGCGCACGCCAAGGAAGACCGCAGGCGGCGAGCTCGGTCTGGCCAAGGCCTCGCGCAGGCGAAGCCAAGACTGCAGGGCTCGCTCGGCCGGAATGCCATAGGGCACGACCCGTTCCTTGCGACCCTTGCCCAGCACACGAACCGTGCGCGAATCCCACGCGATATCTGCAAGATCCAGTAGACAGAGCTCAGAGACACGCACCCCCGTGCCATAGAGCAGCTCCACAAGAGCGCGATCGCGCGCAGCTACCGGGTCTTCATCGAGCGCGCGCTCGGCAGCGAGATCCATCAACTGCGCTGCCTCAGCCACATCGAGGACGATTGGCAGCTTGTGTGGCACCCGCGGGCTCTTCAAACGGCGACTTGGATCCGAAGCAATCAGCCCTCGCCGCTCACACCAAGCCGTGAAGGCACGAACGGAGGCTGCGCGACGGGCAATCGTGCTTCGCGAATGTCCCGCTTGGTGCTGCTCACCCAACCAATCGCGCAGGAGTCCGAGATCGATGTGTGCGAGCTGATCGCAGTTCCTTGCGCTGGCAAAGATCAGCAGCGCAGTGACGTCTGATGTGTACGCGCGAACAGTGTGCACGCTTCGATTGCGTTCAAGTGTCAGATGTCGCTCGAAGCCCGAGAGTGCATCCGCGAACGCGGGTGCTAATTCAACAGGTGAACTGACCACGCCGCTATGGTCGCAAACGAAGGTTGAAACTGAATGCTCAGGCGCGCACTATTCGCCAGCCATCATTTGAACGCACGACGAAGTTGAGCATTTCCAGGGTTCCAAGCGCGCCGAGTAAGGCGTGAGTACCCACGCCTGACTCGATCAGCAGCTGCTGCAGATCGATTGGGCGTGATCCAGGGAAGGCATCCAATACGCGCGCCTGGATTTCATTCAGAACATCTGTTGGCCGACTGTGTGCAGCCAAGCGCTTGGAGTCAGCACTTGCCGACTCCAGACTCCCAGCACCCAGGAATTCAAGAATGTCTGACCATCCCGCTGCGAGGGTGGCTGCGTGTTCACGGATCAGGTGATGACACCCAGCTGACATTGGCGAGGTGGTTGGCCCTGGGACGGCAAGCACTGGGCGGTTGAGAGTGAAGGCGCTGTTGGCAGTGGAAGTGGTGCCTGAACGAAGCGCTGCCTCCACCACGACGGTGGCTCTCGTCAGCGCTGCAATCACCCTGTTGCGGGTGAGAAATCGCTGTCGTCGCGCTTGCACGCCCAATGGTGACTCAGAGATGAGAAGTCCGCTGTCCGCAATACGCGCCAGTAGTTCTTCGTGTGCCCTGGGATACGCCACATCGATCCCGGTAGCCAGCACGCACGCCGTGAGTCCGCCTGCGGCAAGAGCCCCTCTGTGCACAGCGGCGTCAATGCCATAGGCACCGCCAGACACCACGAGCCATCCCAGATCGCTGAGCTGACCGCTCCATTCGCGGGCAATACGCTCCCCGTAGGGAGTTGACGCGCGAGCTCCAATCATCGCCACAGATTTCAGTGCCGCAAGGCGCAGATTTGGGCTGCCGAGCACCCACAGGACGTATGGGCGGGCAGCACCAAGATCGTCGAGTTGCGATGGCCATTCGGCATCACCACGCATCACAAGGCGCACACCTCGCTCGTCAGCCTTCTTTCGAACGTCATCGAGATCAACCAATGACAGGCGCGCTCGCAAAGCATCCTCGTGACGACTGTGAATTGAACCGTCTCGAATGCGGGCAACGACTTCAACCGCACCCAGATCTTCCACAAGCGCTCCGATGCGCTGGTCTCCGGGCTCTACGACATGAGCAAGAGTCAGCAAGGCATCTGCGGTCATTGCCCTTGCTCCTGATTGCGAAGGGCCAGAGCCATGGACACTTGCTCGCGTCCGGGCCGGTCTGCTGCCGCAAGATCAGCAAGTGTCCATGCCAAGCGCAGCACTCGATCGCTGCCGCGCGGATTGAGTCCGCGCCGCTCTGCGTCCATGAGCAGCGAGATCCCATCGTCACGTGGCGAGAATTCTCTACGGAGACGACGCCCAGATGCCTGCGCATTGCATCGCCAGTCGTGCAGACGAAATCTGTGCAGCGCACGGTCACGGGCTTGGGCCACCCGCTGTGCGATCACTGCACTCGATTCCGCCAGATCCGCGCGCATCTGCGATACAGGTGGTCCGGACACTGTGCATCGAATATCGACCCGATCAAGCAGTGGCCCTGATAGTCGCTCTGAATATCGGCGCTTGGCCATAGGTGTGCACCTGCAGGCTTCGGCCCGATCGGTGGCCATTCCACATGGGCATGGGTTGGCTGCGATGACCAATTGAAATCTGGCAGGAGCTGACAAGCCTCGCTCAACGCGCATCAATGACAGCGCGCCCTGCTCCAAAGGCTGGCGCAAGCCTTCCAGGCATGGGCGCGCAAATTCGGGAGCTTCATCCAGGAACAAGACTCCCCCGTGCGCGAGCGTCACAGCCCCGGGCACGAGCTTGCCGGATCGAACAGCTCCAAGCATCGCTCCTACCGAGATTGAGTGGTGGGGTGCGATAAACGGTGGCCTGGACATCAGCCCGTGATCTGTGCTCAAGGTGCCGGCCAGGGCATGGATCGCGGTCACTTCCAAGGACAGAGCTGAGCTGAGTGGCGGAAGAATGCCCGGCAGTCGTTGAGCCAGCATGGTCTTGCCAACGCCAGGCGGACCCACCATGGCCATGTGATGGCCACCAGCAGCTGCCACTTCGAGCGCAAGCCGAGCGAATTCGTGACCACGCACGTCCGCAAAGTCTGGCGAGTCATCGAACGAAACTTCGTCTGCACAGAGCATCGGGCGAGGCTCTTGTTGCTCGGACCCTGAGAGCACCCCAACCAGTTGCGAAAGCTTGCTGATGATCACCGGCTCCAACCCTGGAATGGCCATGACGGCCCGAGCGTTGCCGGGACACACCACCACCCGCGTGAAGCCTTCGCGGGCGGCAGCGATGGCTGCGGCCAGCGCGCCCGGCACAGGTCGCACCCCGCCATCAAGGCCAAGTTCGCCGATGAAGGTCATGCCGGATTCAGTGGCGCCCACCTGCTGGGTTGCCTGCAGGATTCCCACGGCAATCGGAAGATCCAAACTGGTGCCCGTCTTGGGTAGATCGGCGGGCCAAAGCCCAATGGTGATTCGAGAATTCGGCCAGACCAATGAGGAATTGATGATCGCCGAACGCACTCGCCATCGCGATTCGTTGACAGATGTCTGGGCTAGCCCAACAACGCCGACGCTGGGCAGTCCTTGAGACACATCGACTTCGACCTTCACCAGAATTGCACTGATGCCTGCCGGAGCAACACCCCAGACCTGCGCCAGTGTCATGCGCCCACTGCTCGAAGATGCTCAATCTCGGCTGCCCCCCAGGCTGGTTGAACGATGCAGACGACGTCGATACGAACTTCTGGTACGTGCGCCTGATGCGCCTCAAGCCAACGGAAGGCCAGATGCCGAAGACGCCGTAGTTTTCGCACAGTGATGGCTTCTGCTGGAGATCCAAGTTGGTGTGAGCTTCGAGTCTTGACCTCACAAATGACAAGCGCATGTCCGTCTCGGGCAACGATGTCGATTTCACCAACATCACACCGCCAATTGCGATCAAGAATCTCCAGACCTTGCTGCTTCAGGAATTCTTCGGCAAGGTCTTCACCGTACTTTCCAAGTGCCTGACTGCTTCGCATGTGAAACCTCCAGCACGGATGTTGCCTGCTGATTGGTGTCCGAGCACGAGGCGCAAAGGGCCCTGTGTGGCTTGCCCAAGGTGACCAGCGTTGGGGATATCGACTAGAGCCCTGGCAGCTTCCACGAACGTCGATGCTGGGCGCAGGCGCCAAACTCACCTAACGCGGCAATATGTGAGACCGAGGCGTAGCCCTTGTTGTCCTGCCACTGATACGGCGGGTAATCGCGGGCGAGCCTGGTCATCAGTTCATCTCGCTCGACTTTGGCAAGCACACTTGCCGCCGCGACACTTGCGCACGACTGATCGGCTTTCACCTTCGTGACAACGGGGGGCACTGAGTCCAACAGGCCTGCTGCCAACTCGACAAAGGACACCTGATCCGGTGGGGTGAACCAGTCATGGCTGCCGTCCAGCAGCACGACATCTGGCAGTTCGCGCAGCGAGCGCAAGGCTCGATGACCGGCAATCCGCAAGGCGCCAATGATGCCGACTTCGTCGATTTCATCCGGGCTGGCGTGGCCTACGGCGAAATCACCAGCCCAGGTCTTGATCTTGGGCACAAGCGCATTGCGTGCATTTGGAGTGAGGTCCTTGCTGTCGCGCACGCCAAGGAGCACTTCGCGGATGCCGCTATGAACAACGACGACTCCGACACTCACGGGACCAGCAAGTGCACCACGCCCAACCTCGTCGATCCCGGCAACAGTCGAGTGTCCAGCCTTGATGAGACCGTGCTCAACACGCAGAGTTGGAGCGATCACGAGCCTGGCGTAGCGCTCTGATTCTGCAAGGCAGGGTCGGCAAAGATGTCGGGAATCGAAAGTGTGGTGAATCGTGCCAGCGGCCACACGACAACGAAGGCTCTCCCGACAATGTTGTCAAGCGGCACTCCCCCGCTGTTGACATCCAGGTGATAGCGCGAATCTCGTGAGTTTCCTCGGTTGTCACCCATCATAAATATTGAGTCCGCTGGCACGGTGATGTCGAACTTCACCTGATTTGTCGGCTGGATGATGTAACTCTCGTTCAATGCAACGCCGTTGAGCACGATGCGCTGCTCCGAGTCGCAGCACACGACGCGGTCACCGGCAATGCCGATAGCTCGCTTGACGAGATCGCTGCCGCTGTCGCTTGGCAGCAATCCGATGAAGGTCAACCCGTTGTGCAGCGCGCCGCGAATGCCTTCGGCGGAAGGACTGGGCGGCCCAAGCCAGCCACCAGGATCCTTGAAGACCACTACCTCACCACGCGAGACACCACCGAAGTGTGTAGTGATCTTGGAGGCAATGATCCGGTCGTTGGGAAGCAGTGTGTTTTCCATCGATTCGCTTGGCACATAGAAGGCCTGAACCAGGAATGCGCGAACAAGCGCCGACAGCACTAGGGCGACGATAATGATCGTGACGAACTCACGGACTCCGGCCAGGAATCCGGTGGATTTCCTCGGCTTCGACTGAGCAGCAGAAGGCTCGAGTTGTTGGTCGTTCACTACGACACCTTGTCATAACTGTCGGGAGCAGCAACTGCACCCCAGCGGGCAGGTGGCCAGATGACGGCCATCACTCGCCCAATCACCTTTGACTCCGGCACCATTCCGCCGCCCGGGTCGCCCAGATGGGCACGCGAATCAGCGCTCTGTGATCGGTGATCGCCCATGACCCAGAGCTTTCCGTCAGGCACGATCACGTTGAACGCAACCGAGCTCGGCTGATCTCCATCGAAGATGTACGACTCAACCAGCGGTGTGCCATTGACGAGCAATCGGCCCTGCGTATCGCAACACTGCACGCGATCACCGGGCAGCCCAATGACTCTCTTGACGAAGTCGTTGCCATCCGGAGCGAAGAGGCCAAAGGACTGACCAACTGACGTCAAGAGTCCAGTGATCGGGTCGCGTTTGGCGACCGACTCCTGAGCGACAAAGGAATCAGTGCCGTCAAAGACCACAACGTCACCACGCTCGATGGGTCGAAGGTTGTAGACGACGCGATTGACCAACACTCGATCGCCGACCTGCAAGGTGCTCTCCATCGAGCCCGAAGGGATCGAGAAGGGCTTTGCTACGAACGCAGTCAATCCAAGAACCACGAGCACGGCAACCAGCAAGATCAGCGGGATTTCCCACCGAGAGTGCCCGCGCACTGAAGAGGCGACTAGCCCTCTGACTTGCTTGGTGCGTTGTCGCGCTTCTCGCGAATCTTGGCCTTCTTGCCACGCAGATCGCGGAGGTAGTAGAGCTTGGCGCGACGCACATCTCCACGCATGACCAACTCGACCTTCTCGATGATCGGGGTATGCAGCGGGAACTTGCGCTCAACACCGGTGCCATAGGAGACCTTGCGGACCGTGAAGGTCTCGCCGATGCCTGAGCCGGAGATGCCGATGACCACGCCCTGGAATACCTGCACTCGAGTCTTATTGCCTTCCACAACCTTCACGTGCACCTTCACGGTGTCGCCGGCGCGGAAATCTGGCAGATCGGTCCGCAACGAGGCGGCGTCTACTGCATCAAGGGTCTTCATGATCATCGCTTCCTGCAAGCGCCACAGGCCGCCCACACATGGTTAAGAGGAGAATTGCACCCAAGAACCGAATCCCCTGTGGCAGAGCACCGGCGAGCTGGGCTGGTGAAGTGTGCCATATCGGGCTGCGCTCCCCCAAACTCGCCTCACCGGCCCCGAACTGCAAGCATGTCCTCAGGTGCAACAGGAGGGGCTTTCATGAGCACACACCCACGAGCTGGGCAGGTGGCGCTGAATGAGGACCTCGTGCTCATCCCCAATCTGATCACCGCCTACTACAGCCTGCATCCAGACCCCAAGGATCCATCGCAGCGGGTCAGCTTCGGCACTTCGGGGCATCGGGGCAGCGCCCTGACTCAGTCCTTCAATGAGGACCACATTGCTGCCACCTCCCAAGCGATCTGCGACCACAGAGACTCCGCTGGCATCTCGGGGCCCTTGTTCATGGGCAGCGACACCCATGCGCTGAGCGCACCCGCCTGGGCAACGGCACTTGAGGTCTTTGCCGCCAACGCTGTGCGGGTACAGGTCGACGCCGAATTCAACATCGGCAAGGGCCACACCCCAACACCAGCCGTTTCGGTAGCCATCCTCATGCACAATCGCCAGTTGCCAGCATCCAGCCCTCGCCGTGCCGACGGAGTGGTGATCACGCCTTCACACAACCCGCCGAAGGATGGCGGCTTCAAGTACAACCCACCTCATGGCGGACCGGCTGGTTCGGACATCACCGCCGACATTCAGGCGCGAGCCAATGCCTACCTTGCCGCCGGACTCGTCGGTGTCCGGCGAGTGCCCTTGCAGGCTGCGATGTCGGCGAGCACCACCTCGCTCTATGACTTCCGAGCCAACTATGTGGCCGAACTCGACAAGGTCATCAACCTTGAAGCCATTCGAGGCGCCGACATCCGGATCGGTGCGGATCCCCTGGGTGGGGCAAGCGTGGACTACTGGCCGGCGATTGCCGAGAGGTACCAGTTGAACCTCACGGTTGTGCATCCGTTCGTGGACCCCACATGGGCCTTCATGACTTTGGACTGGGACGGACAGATTCGGATGGACTGTTCATCGCCCTATGCAATGGCCTCGCTCATTGAGAACCGAGCGCACTATGACATTGCAACCGGCAACGATGCGGATTCTGACCGACACGGGATCGTGACCCCTGACGGACTGATGAATCCCAACCACTATCTCGCCGTGAGCATTGACTATCTGTTCAAGCACCGTGAGCACTGGGCAGCGGGTGCTGGCGTCGGCAAGACGGTGGTGAGTTCATGCATGATCGATCGCGTGGCTGCTTCACTTGGAAGGTCCCTGCTTGAAGTGCCCGTTGGATTCAAGTGGTTCGTGCCAGGACTCATCGACGCAAGCTTGGGCTTCGGCGGCGAAGAAAGCGCAGGGTCTTCCTTCTTGCGCCTTGATGGCTCGGTGTGGTCAACCGACAAGGACGGAATCATCGCCGCACTGCTGGCTTCAGAAATGCTGGCTACCACCGGGATCTCGCCTTCGGTGCGCTATCGAGAATTGACTGCCGAGTTCGGCGACCCGGTCTACGAACGGATCGATGCGCCTGCGACGCGTGAGCAGAAGGCTGTGCTGGGCGCCCTGTCTGCCTCAGCCATCACGGCCACCGAACTTGCAGGCGAGTCGATCACCAGCATCCTCACAGCGGCACCGGGCAATGGTGCAGCAATCGGCGGGCTCAAGGTGACGACCGAACATGGCTGGTTTGCGGCGCGGCCCTCTGGTACTGAGGATGTCTACAAGATCTACGCGGAATCCTTCACCGGCACCGAGCATCTGGCGCAGATTCAAACTGAGGCTCAGACGCTTGTGGACTCAACTATCAACTGAACGCATCAGCTCAGTACGAGCACGCGATTGCTCTGCGCGCCACTGCTCAATGCGCTCATGGTGACCACTGAGCAGAACCTCAGGCACCTCTAGGTCACGCCATGACTGCGGTCTGGTGAATACCGGGCCTTCCACCATCTGGCCTGACTCATCGATGCTGAATGAATCGTCTACTGCACTGCTCTCATTGCCAAGCACGCCAGGCAGCAAGCGACCTACGGCCTCGATCATGACCATTGCGGCCACTTCTCCGCCAGCCAGAACGTAATCTCCGAGGCTGACTTCCGCCACGCCATCCCAATGCTCGTCACTGCCGTAGAACTGCGCCAAGCGCGCATCAATGCCTTCGTAGCGACCACAGGCAAACACCAACCACGGATGCTCACTCCACTGCTGCGCGGTGGCCTGTGCGAACCTGGCACCTGAAGGCGTAGGGATGACGAGCCTTGGCTTGTTCAGCTCACTTCCGCGAATGTCATCAAGGGCCTTGCCCCAAGGCTCCGGGCTCATGACCATCCCGGGTCCACCTCCATACGGAGTGTCATCGACGGTGCGATGCCGATCCGTGGTCCAGTCGCGCAGATCATGAAGCCGAAGGTCAATGGTGCCCGCGTCGATGGCCTTGCCGATGAGCGAGAGTCGCAGCGGGCTCAGGTATTCGGGAAAGATCGAAACAATGTCGATTCGCATCAACGCACCGGAATCACTGCTGATCAGGCGTGGCAGCGTCAGCATCGGGGGCGTCGAGTTCGAGGAGTCCCGATGGCGGGTCGATCACGATGCGACGTGAAGCGATGTCAACAGTCGGAACGAACTGATGAATGAATGGCACCAGCACCTCCGCCAGTTCAGGTCGCGTGATAGCCAGGAGATCTTGACTGGGAAGGTGGACGACTTCGCGAACAGTCCCCACGCGCTCACCAGTCATGAGTTCGACAATGCAACCCTCGAGCGTGTCGTCGTAGAACTCCTCGGGATCCTCGGGCACTTCGTCAACTGGGCGATCGATCTCCAGCAAGGTCCCGCGCAGTGCTTCGGCTGCCTCCCGATCATTGACACCCTCAAAGGTGAGCAGCAGCCGGCCGGAATGCCAATGGGTCTGCTCCACCTTCAACAGGCGGGCAGACCCATCAACAACAAATTCAGCGCCAGTTGTGAACCGACGATCGGGCTCATCTGTGCGAGGCTCGACCGTCACGACCCCGCGCACACCGTGCGGCTTACCTATGCGGCCTACAACGACGCGCATCTTCAGTTAGCGCTCGGCAACATCGAGGAAATCGATGCGCACGCCGCGACCACCATTGAGTGCAGCCAGAACATTGCGCAGTGCCGTTGCGGTGCGTCCACCGCGACCGATGACACGACCCATGTCTTCAGGATTCACACTCACATTGAGCGTGGCACCACGACGCTGGGACTTTTCAGAGACATTGACGTCTTCAGGATGGTCGACGATGCCGCGCACCAAATGGCCCAGAGCCTCTTCGAGCATCAGGATGTGGTCTCTTCTGCTGCAACTTCCTCAGCGACAACTGCCTCAGCGACAACTGCCTCGGCAACTTCAGCGTCGACCACTGCGTCGATGACCGCTTCGACAGCGGCTTCCTCAGCAATGGTCTCAACAACGGCTTCGGCGGCAACTTCTTCAACTACAACGGCAGCTGCCGGAGCAGCGACGTCGAGCTTTGGCTTCTTGGTGATCTTGGGCTCGTTGGCGGCATCGGCAACAGCTGCTTCGAATACGAGCACCTTGGACACCTTGGGCTCGGCAACCTGCAGCGTGCCTTCGGCACCTGGAAGGCCCTTGAACTTCTGCCAGTCACCAGTGACCTTCAGGATCGCAGCAACGGCTTCTGTTGGCAGTGCGCCAACTCCGAGCCAGTACTGCACGCGCTCGGAGTCAACCTTGATCAGACTCGGGTTCTGCAGGGGCTGGTAGATACCGATCTCTTCGATAGCACGGCCATTGCGAGCGGTGCGCGCATCAGCAACGACGATTCGGTACTGCGGTGCATGGGTCTTGCCAAGGCGCTTGAGCTTGATCTTTACGGCCACGGTGGGCTTGTCTCCTGTTAGGTGAGGCGGTGCGAGCTCACTCCTGAGTGGGGACACAGAAGCGGGCTAAAACCTTGCGGGCTGTCGAGTCAGCAGATGAGAGGGTCGGCTGGCTCGGCAATTGCCCGCTTATTCTGCCAGATGCCCTGTGCATCTGCGACCACACCTGTCCGCGCAGCTATTGACCGAGCATCTTCTTCAGATCAGGGGGCAAACTGCCCAGATTCGGCGGGGCTCCTGCCGTTGCCGGATCACCACCGAGCGCCCGCTTTGCTGGGTTGCCGCTTCGGCCCTTTGCTCCCTTAGCCGGTCGCTCCTGCTTGGCCATCCGACCCTTGGACTTCTTTCCAGCGCCAGCGCCAAAGCCAGGCATCCCGGGCATCGTTGGCATGCCGCCCTTGCCCGCCTGTTTCATCATGACCTGAGCCTGAGCAAAGCGCTCCATGAGGCTGTTGATCTCGCTGACCTGCGTACCTGAGCCCTTGGCGATGCGCACCCGCCGGGAGGCATTCAGCAGTTTGGGATCCTTGCGCTCCGCGGGGGTCATCGACTGGATGATCGCCGCGACACGATCCAGATCGCGATCGTCGATCTGGTCAAGCTGGGCCTTCATATTGCCCATGCCAGGCAGCATGCCAAGCACACTGGAGAGCGAGCCCATCTTCTTGACGGCCTGCATCTGCTCCAGGAAGTCATCAAGGGTGAAGTCCTCACCCTTGGCGACCTTGGCCGAGAGTCGCTCTGCCTGCTCGGAGTCGAATGCCCGCTCAGCCTGCTCAATCAGCGTGAGGACATCGCCCATGTCCAGGATGCGGCTGGCCATCCGCTCAGGGTGGAAGACCTCGAAGTCCTCAAGCTTCTCACCGGTGGACGCGAACATGATCGGAGCCCCAGTGACGCTCTTCACCGAGAGCGCAGCTCCACCACGAGCGTCGCCATCGAGCTTGGTGAGCACGACACCGTCAAAGCCGACGTTCTTCATGAACTCTTCGGCGGTGCGCACCGCATCCTGTCCGATCATCGCGTCAACGACGAACAGCACCTCATCTGGTGAAGCGGCATCGCGCACCTTGCGCAACTGCTCCATCAGTTCGGCGTCGATGGCCAACCGGCCGGCCGTGTCCACGATCACCGTGTCGTAGAGCTTTGCTTCAGCGAACTCCCGAGCATCGAGGGTGACCTTGACCGGATCGCCAATACCGCTGCCGGGCTCGGGGGCGAAAACTGCAACACCAGCGCGTTGCGCCACCACTTTCAGCTGGTCAACCGCATTTGGACGCTGAAGGTCCGCGGCGACCAGCAGCGGCGTGTGCCCCTCGCGCTTCAGGGCTACGGCGAGCTTGCCGGCCAGGGTCGTCTTGCCGGCGCCCTGCAGGCCAGCAAGCAAGATGACCGTGGGTGGCTTCTTTGCATATCGGATGGTCCGGGTTTCGCCGCCCAGGATGACCACCAGCTCCTCGTGGACGATCTTGACGACCTGCTGGGCCGGGTTCAGCCCACCAGAGGCCGTGACTTCCAAAGCTCGAGTCTTGACGGTGGCACAGAACTCGCGCACGACCGGCAATGCAACATCGGCCTCGAGGAGTGCGATCCGGATCTCACGAACTGTGGCATCGACATCGGCTTCAGAGAGCCGTCCCTTGCCTCGAAGTCCCTTGAAGGTCGCCGACAGGCGATCAGAGAGGTTGCCAAACACAGGGTTCAGGGTAATGGCTGCAGAAGTTCACCCAGCACAGTCACCTTCACTGCGGCTGCGTGCTGATCGCTCAGCGCCTTGCCATGACGATCAACGAGGAAGAACACGTCAACGGCGTCCGATCCCAGAGTCTGCACTCGGGCACCTGTGATCGCGGCATCAGTTGACGCAATCGCACGGGTGATGCGGTACAGCAATCCGGGTGCATCGTGGGCCCGCACTTCCAGCACAGTTGAACGCTCAGACGCCGTCTCGATCACCTCAATGCGCGGCGCAGCAACTTTCGCATTCGCGCTGTAGGCCTCATCACGTTTGCGCAGACGTTCGGCGACATCGAAGGAGCCGTCAATGGCTCTGCGCAATTCTTCACTCAACAATTCGATGCCGGGCGGATCGCCGAAGATTGGCTGCACATTCCATACCTGCACCGCTCGCTGCCCATCTGTCATCACCTGAGCGGATCGCACTTGAAGACGGTGAACGGCCAGCACCCCAGCCACCGTCGCCAGCAGTCCGATGCGATCGGGAGCAGCCAGAGTCAGCTCATAGCCGTCGTCGGTATCTGCCATCACCACCCAGATGCCTTCGTGCGCGATAGCAAGCTGCTGATCCTCAGTGAGGTGCGGCAATTGTGGAAGAGGCCGACCCGCGATCGCTTCGTGGGTTCGTCGCACAAGTTCGTCAACGAGATTTCGACGCCAGGCGGTCCACATTGAGGGGCCAGTTGCGATGGCATCGGCCTGTGTCAACGCGGCAAGCAGGTCAAGGATCTGCGGATCTGGTATGCGCTCAGCCACGTAGGCCACGGTGGCTGGATCATCGAGATCTCGTCGAGTGGCGATCTCGGAAAGCATCAAGTGATGCAGCACGAGCAGCGAGACCGTGCCGATGTCAGCGGCGCTGTAACCCATGGATTTCATAACACTCGCCACCAGAGTCGCACCAAGTTCACTGTGGTCTCCCGCGCGAGCCTTGCCAAAGTCATGGAAGAGCGCGCCGAGCAGAAGGAGATCCGGTCGATCAACATTGCGCGTCAAGGCACTGGCCTGCACCACGCATTCGATGAGGTGGCGATCGACTGTGTATTTGTGGAGGGCATTGCGTTGGGGAGCAGCTCGCACCACATCCCATCCAGGGATCAGTCGGGAGATCACGCCTGCTTGATCAAGTGCCTCCCATACCTGAACGGTTGGCATGCCGGCGCCGAGCAGGGACAAGAACGCGTCGCGTGCTGCCTGTGTCCAAGGATCGGGAAGTGGAGCACTTTCCTGCGCCAGACGTGTGACGGTGTGGGGGGCCAATGGAATCCCCGCTTGAGCAGCCGCGGCCGCCGCTCTGAGGATGAGCACCGGGTCCTTCTCAGGACGAGCATCAATCGCCAGCACCGCCTCGCCAGACTGCACGACAACACCGTCTGTCAATGGCACGCGCTCGGGGCTTCCCTTGCGAACCGGCCTCATGCTGAAGCGGGTGGAACGCACGGTGAGCCGATCAACGCGATGCCACGTTGTGTCAGATGAGTACGCAATTGCTCTTGCAGCGGTGTACACCCCGCGCAGGAGATCGTCCGCATCGCCGACCCCCAAGGCCTGTGCCACTGCATCCTGCTCCTGCAGCAACAGTCGGTCGCTGCTGCGATGACTGACCTGATGCAGCGCATCACGCACATCAAGCAGGTAGTCCACGCCTTCTTGCCAATGTGAATGCGTGATGTCAGTGATCCATGATGCTGCGATCGCACGGAGCACGGTGGCCTCGCGCAGGCCGCCGTACGCCTCCTTGATGTCTGGCTCAAGCATGGTGTTGAGCTCGCCGAAGAGCTCCTTGCGCTGATCGACAAGGGCGCGAAGGTCACCAATGCGCTTGGGTGCCGTGGCTCGCCAGTCGGCATATATCGCCTTGCGCAACTGCTCACCGATGGTCACATCACCAGCGATCACGCGAAGATCGAGCAGACCAAGAATGACCTTGATGTCCTCGCTGGCCAGGCGGCGAGCTTCGGCAACGGTACGCACGCTGTGATCCAGCGCAATACCGGCATCCCAGATCGGGTACCAGAGCTCTTGAGCAATGGCGGCAGCTCTTCGGGGATCAATGCGATGAAGAAGGACAAGATCTACGTCACTGCCAGGCGCAAGCTCTTGGCGCCCATGCCCTCCCACAGCGACCAGACACACGCCGTCGGCCAATGGATGGGAGGCCTTGAACACCTCAGCCAGCCAGGCATCAGTGTGTTCTGTCAAAGCAGTGCGGCGTCCTGGACCAAATGGCCCAGGACGCCGCACGATGGCTTCACGTGCGCTGATGAACTCAGCATCGGCGCGCATCAGTAGCCCGTTGAAATTACAGTGCGTCCGCGCCGCGCTCGCCGGTACGAACCCGAACGACAGCTTCGACTGAGGAGACCCAGACCTTGCCGTCGCCGATGCGCCCGGTCTGGGCGGCACCAACAATTGCGTCGACTACGCGGTCAGCATCAACATCGTCAACGACGACCTCGACACGAACCTTGGGCACCAGATCAACCGTGTATTCAGCTCCACGGTAGACCTCGGTGTGTCCACGCTGCCGGCCGAAGCCGGAGGCCTCAGACACAGTCAGGCCGTGGATGCCCGCAGCCTCCAGTGCACCCTTGACATCCTCAAGCTTGAACGGCTTGATGATTGCGGTGATCAACTTCATGACGAACCTTCCTCTGAGTGCGATGCTGCGTGTCCCATGCCGGCGAAGACGCCGCCGCCACCTGAATCACCAAGCTCGTAGCCAGTTTCTGCGTGCTCAGCGACATCGATTCCGGAGATTTCCTGCTCTTCGGTGACCCGAATGCCCATGACCAGCTTCAGGATGACAGCGATGATCAGGGTAATGACCAGGGAGTAGCCCAGTACAGCACCAGCACCAACTGCCTGCTTGCCAAGCTGATCGATGCCGCCTCCGTAGAACAGTCCGTTGATGCCCGTCGGAGAAGCATCCGTAGCCAGGAAGCCGATGAGCAAGGTGCCGACGAGGCCACCGACCAAGTGGACACCAACGACGTCCAACGAGTCATCGAACTTGAAGACGTACTTCAAGCCCACTGCCAGTGCACAGAGCACACCCGCGATGAGGCCCAGCAGCAGTGCGCCGACCGGGCTCACTGCGGCACACGCTGGAGTGATCGCAACCAGTCCGGCCACAACACCCGAGGCCGCACCCAACGAAGTGGCATGTCCATCGCGAATCTTCTCAGTGATGAGCCAGCCGATCGCTGCGGCGCAGGTCGCGGCGAATGTGTTGATAAACGCCTGAGCTGCAAAGTCATCTGCTGCAGTCGAAGAACCTGCGTTGAAGCCGAACCATCCGAACCACAGCAGCGCGGCACCGATCATCACCAAGGTGAGGTTGTGCGGTCGCATTGGCGACCTTGGCCAACCAAGACGCTTGCCAAGGACGATGCAGAGTGCAAGACCGGCAACACCGGCATTGATATGGACGGCCGTACCACCGGCGAAGTCGATGACGCCGTACTTGAAGATCCAGCCGCCAGTCTCAGAATTGAGATTGAAGACCCAGTGCGCAACCGGGAAGTAGACCAAGGTGGCCCAGATGCCCGCGAATACCAGCCATGCGGAGAACTTCATGCGATCGGCTACTGCGCCGGCGATGAGACCGACAGTCAGACAGGCGAACATGGCCTGGAAGGCGACGAAAGCCAGCGGCGGATAGCCATAGCCTTCAACCGGCGCAGCTCCTTGAAGCTGTCCGAGCCCAGCGAACTCGGTGATGTTACCGAGCAGACCGGTCGAGCCATAGGAGGCGCCGAAGGCCATTGAGTAGCCGTAGAGCACCCACAGAACACCGACGATGAACAGTGCACCCATAACCATCATGAGCATGTTGAGGACGGACTTCATACGGACCATGCCGCCGTAGAAGAAGGCCAGCCCGGGGATCATGAGCAACACCAGCGCAGCGCTGGTGAGCAGCCAGGCAGTGTTGCCTGTATTCAAAGCCGATTCCATTCCAGTCTCCTTTCGAACCACAAGTGTTCGGTCGCGTAATCGACAAGCGGAGGTTCGCGGGTGGAGGTTTCCCTTTGCTGCGCAGATGATTACCGTCCTGTCACAAAATCAGTGACTAAGTAACGGGTGTGTTAACACAAGGGATTAAGGCGGGCGTCTATTCGGTGAATTTGGCCAAGGTGGCCAACATCATCGTGGACCACATTTCAGCGAGACTGTCGCGCTTTTCGTCCGAAAGTTCCTGATATGACATCGCGGTCACACCGAGCACCAGACCCAGAGCTATGACCGACATGGTTGCTGCTTCATCACGAGTGAACACTGCACCCTTGAAGGACATCAAGACGTTGGCGTATTCCTCAACGAGCTCAGTGCGGATCTTTTCAATGCGACGGGCGACTCCTGGATTGATGCGCGCGTGCGAAAGCGCCTCCAAACGTGCCCATCTGATGTCGTCGCGCTCACGACTGAAGATTTGGCGAGCCTGATTTCGGATTGCAGCGCGCAGTTCATCGGGCTCGGTTGGGAAATTGGCCAGACCTGCGAGATCTTCGGTTACCAGACCGCGGTAGATGCGTCCGTAGCCCTCGGCGATCAGATCCTCGCGGTCATCGAAGTACTTGTAGATGAGAGCCGCACTGACCTTGGCCTCTTTGCAGATTTCGGCGACACGAATCTCTCGACCCGCTCTCAAGGCCCTTTCCGTTGCCAAGAGGAGTCGTTCGCGACCATTGGGGCCCTCAACAAGCACAGGTTCACCCATTGACTATCGCCTCCACGAACGCAACTGCATCAAAGGGTGCCAGGTCATCGGGACCCTCGCCGAGTCCCACGAGTTTCACCGGCACACCCAACTCACGTTGAACAGCGATGACAATACCGCCGCGGGCCGTTCCGTCGAGCTTTGTCAGTACTACTCCGGTGATGTCTACCACGTCTGCAAAGACCCTGGCCTGCACCAATCCGTTCTGTCCTGTGGTGGCATCAAGAACCAGCAGAACCTCATCGACCGGAGACTGCTTCTCAATGACACGCTTGACCTTGCCAAGTTCATCCATCAAGCCGGTCTTGGTGTGCAGACGACCAGCAGTGTCGATCACAGCAGTGTCGATGTCCGCGGCCGTCGCCGTGGATACCGCATCGAATGCAACAGCAGCAGGATCGCCACCCTCGGGCCCGCGAACCACCGCGGCTCCGACGCGATCACCCCAGGTCTGAAGTTGTTCAGCTGCTGCGGCTCGGAATGTGTCCGCCGCGCCCAACAACACTGTCTGATCCTGTGCAATCAGCAAGCGGGCCAATTTGCCAGTCGTAGTGGTCTTGCCTGTGCCGTTGACTCCCACGACGAGCACCACTGCCGGTCTACCCGCAACTTTGGTGTTCAAGCGACGGTCCAATGCAGGATCAACGAGCTCAAGCAGACCTTCGCGCAGCAATTGAGTCAGCCGCTCCGAACTGCGCCCACCTTCGACTTGCACATCTCTGCGGAGTCGGGTCATCAGCTCAGTGGTGGGTCCGATGCCAAGGTCCGCAGCGAGCAGAGTCTCTTCAACTGCATCCCAGGTTTCGGCGTCCAACTGATCACGACTGAGCAGTGCCAGCAATCCCTTGCCGATCGCCGAATTGGATCCGGCAAGTCGCGCACGCAGTCGTTGCATCCGACCAATTGCGGAGTCGGGTACCTCAAAGCCAAAGGATTCCAATTCCTCACTGGGAACCGGCTCTTCATATCCGGGTTCGGTCCACGAGGAGCTGTCATCTGGGACAGTCCCAGAGCCCGTGATCGGGATTGGCTCATCAACGTCGCTTGGCCCGCGGCCAAAGGCGCGCAGCTCCTCTGCGTTCTCGCGCGATCGGCGCGTGAGGACTGCGTAGACCAGTGCGACCATCACGAGAACGACGACAAGGACGGTAAGTGCTACCCACAGCTGAGTGTTCATGAAGCAGTAGCCGCTTCGCGCAGTCGTTGCCCGATGACCTGAGTCACGCCATCTCCACGCATCGAAACACCATAGAGCGCATCTGCGATTTCCATCGTGCGCTTCTGGTGGGTGATCACGATCAACTGAGAACCCGTGCGGAGTTCATCAATGATGTCAATGAGTCGCCCGAGGTTGACATCATCCAGCGCTGCCTCGACTTCATCGAGCACGTAGAAGGGGCTTGGACGGGCCTTGAAGAGGGCAACCAGGAATGCGACCGCAGTCAGCGATCGCTCGCCACCGGAGAGAAGTGAAAGACGCTTGACCTTCTTGCCCGGAGGTCGCGCTTCGACGTCCACACCTGTGGTGAGCATGTTGCTTGGGTCGGTGAGGATGAGTCGACCTTCGCCGCCAGGGAAGAGACGGCTGAAGACACCTTCAAACTCCCGCTCAATCTCGGTATATGCCTCTGTGAACACCTGTTCCACACGAGCGTCGACCTCTTTGATGATGTCGAGCAAGTCATCGCGCGTTCGGCGCAAATCATCAAGTTGCTCGGAAAGGAACTGATGGCGCTCTTCCATCGCCGTGAATTCTTCGAGCGCGAGTGGATTCACGCGACCAAGCAGCGCCAGTCCGCGCTCTGCAGAACGCAGGCGTTTCTCCTGCTCGGCTCGGACATAGGGATAGGGCTGAGGCTCGGGAGCATCGGCCGGAATCTCGTCGCCTGGGACCACAGGACTTGGTGGCACAAGCTGGTCGGGACCGTACTCACCCAGCAGGACTTCGGCTTCGATTCCGAACTCTTCCATTGCCCGGTCGGTCACTTGTTCAATGCGCATCCGCTGTTCTGCGCGAGTGACTTCATCACGATGAACACTGTCCTTGAGGAGATCGAATTCGACAGCGAGCTCACGAATGCGCCCGCGGACACCAGACAGCGTCTCGTCGCGGCTCTTGCGCAGACGTTCGGACGCGGAGCGCTCATTGCTCGCGATCGCCACTGATGCCTCTGTTCGCGACAAAGCAGCACGCGCGCCATTGAGCACCGCCACAGCCACGGTGAGATCGCGTGCCCGCTGCTCTCTTCGCTGAACAGCGGCAACCCGAGCCTCTCGCTCGGCAGCCGCCGCCCGCTCCAGTTGATCAGCACGAATGCCAACTGCTGCAAGCCGCTCCTCACCAGTGCGCAGTGAAAGCCGGGCCTCAACTTCGAACTGGCGTGCGGTGACCGCCTGTTGACCCAACTCGGCGCGCTGGTCGGGTCCGACGTCGGTATCTGGCTCGCTCTGTGCGGCTGCCAGTCGACTCACAAGTTCCTGATGATGCCCATGGTCCGCCGCGCTGGCGATTTCGCCGGCTGCCAGGGCAGCATTCAAGCGCTCAGCCTCGGCGCTGGCGGAGCGGGCAATCTGCCCGAGTTGACCAAGTTGCTCAGCGACAGCTGCCATGCGCGCGTCTGACTCGTGCAAGCTGGCCAGGGTTGCCTCAACTTGGGCTGCGGCTTGCGCCTGCGCCTGGCGTGCGGCGACCATGTCAAAGCGAGCGCGCTCTGACGCATGCACCGCCTGCTGCAAGGCTGTAGATGTCTCGTCGTAAGCCGCTTGGACTTCAAGGAGACTCAATGTGCTTTGGGAACCGCCATGCACGACATCGCGAGCAAAAATATCGCCGACAGGCGTGACAAAGGTGAGTTCAGGATGCTGCTGCGATTGCACAGCCGCTTGCTCGACGTCCTCAACCAGCACAACGCCTCGCAGGACGCGATCCAGAGTTGCTCTCAGGGCGTCTTCGCACGTGACCTGCTCACGAAGCCACTGTCCACTCGGAGCGGAATCGGCGTGATTGGGCAGGTCCGTTGCACCCGATGAGGCAATGACAAGCGCGGCTCGACCTGCGTCGCGCTCCTTCAGAAGGACCAAGGAACTGATGGCCGCATCAACGCCTCTGACAACTATGGCGTCAGCCAGGTCTCCGAGGATCGCAGCAACAGCTGCCTGGGCGCCGGACTCGATATGCAGCTGCGAAGCCAGAGTTCCGACAATTCCCGGGAGTCGATCACCTTCTGACACCAGAACGCCGCCGGCGTCCTTGCGCATCAATGACATGGACAGTGCTTCGAGTCGCGCTGACAGGGCCGCGCGTTCGCGTTCACTGCGAGCTTCGACACCACGGAGTCGCTCTACTTCGGCGTCGGCATTTGCCAGTGCCGACTCAGCGTCCTCGTGCCGAGCATCAAGACCCAGTTCACCCTCGTCGAGCCCGGCTACCTGAACCTCGATTGCCTGAAACTGCGACATTGCCTTGTCGCTGCGAGCTGAGGCTTCCTGGATCGCTCCGCGCAGGCGTTCAAGCTCATGGGCCCGTGCCTCGACTCGAGAGTGAGCCGCATTGACTTGCCCCGTGAGACGGACCAGACCCTCACGTCGATCAGCTGCCGCACGGTCCGCTGCGCTCACCCGGCGTTCTTCGGCCGCCAAGGCATCCTCTGCGCTTTGCCGGGCTGCCATGGCGCCGGACAGACCATCGCGTGCGGCTTCGACCTCTCGACCCAGGTCAAATTCCTGTGAGCGAAGCCCTCGTGCTTCGGCATCGAGTTGCTCAGGATCGCGACCGGGATTCTCGTCTAGGGGCTCAGGCTGCAGGTTGCGCACCCGCTCAGCTGCCAACTGCACCAAGCCATGAAAACGCTCGCGCAGTCCGCTGAGCGCAAACCAGGTCTCCTGAGCTGCCTCAAGTCGTGGGGCGTCAGCGAGGGCCGCTTGTTCAGCTTCGCTCTCCTGCGCGCGCAATTGCGTCAACTGGGACTCAACAGCGGTCTGACGCTCGCGCAGAGCTGACTCGTCAGCGACTTCTGCGGCCAGCGCCTCGCGCATCTGGACGAGATCATCCGCCATGATCCGCAGGCGAGCATCACGGACATCGGTCTGAATCACGACTGCGCGGCGGGCGACCTCAGCCTGACGTCCCAGTGGCTTGAGCTGTCGGCGCAGTTCGGTCGTGAGGTCCTGCAAGCGCGTGAGGTTGGCCTCCATGGAATCAAGTTTGCGCAGAGCCTTTTCCTTGCGCTTGCGGTGCTTGAGCACTCCGGCGGCCTCTTCGATGAATCCTCGACGATCCTCAGGAGTCGCCTGCAGGATCGTGTCGAGCTGACCCTGACCCACGATGACATGCATTTCGCGGCCGATGCCTGAATCACTGAGCAGTTCCTGCACATCAAGCAGGCGGCATGGCTGACCGTTGATTGCGTACTCAGAGCCACCGTTGCGGAACAAGATGCGCGAGATCGTCACCTCGGTGTATTCGATCGGAAGCGCGCCATCGGAGTTGTCGATGGTGAGGGAGACCTCGGCTCGGCCTAGTGGGGCGCGACCGGAGGTTCCGGAGAAGATGACGTCTTCCATCTTTCCGCCACGCAGCGACTTGGCACCCTGCTCGCCCATGACCCACGCGAGGGCGTCAACGACATTGGACTTGCCCGAGCCATTTGGACCCACCACACAGGTCACCCCTGGCTCAAAATGCAGGGTCGTTGACGAGGCGAAGGACTTGAAGCCCTTGAGGGTCAGCGTCTTGAGATGCACTTCGCTCCGGGTCGCTGGGGCGCGGGGAAGGCCGCCATGGACGTTTCACCTCAGCCTATCGCTCGGCCTAGACCAAGGAATCCCTTGACGCTCCCATGCCCACGAAGAGGTTCACCAGCATCGCGCCATAACTCGCTGACCGATCCTGAGCGAAGTGCACATTTGCAATCTCCAGGCTGACTGCACCATGCATCGCGCTCCAGATCAACTGCGCCTGCTCGACGAAATCACCCTGCGCGAACTCCCCCGGCCCGAGTTCGCCAGCGACCACCGCATCGGCTACCCGAGTGACCAGACAGTCAAAGGAGCCCTTGGCCACCAAGAGTGCCTCATCAGAGAGATCCAGCGCCATCATCTGCTCGAACATCAATCGATAGAGCTGTGGCTGAGCCAGCGCGAACTCGCGATAACGCTGACATCCATCAAGAAGGCGGTAGATCGCGGTCGGTCCAGTTGCCCGCAGGATCTCATCATTGAGTCCGGTGAATCCTGCCGTGAACAGCGCCTCCAGCAGTCCGTCCTTGCTGCCAAAGCGCGAGTAGACGCCCATGGGGGCGACACGCGCGGTCAAGGCCACCCCCCGCACAGTCAAGCCACTGGTACCCACCTCTTCAAGCAGGTCAAGTGCGGCCTGAAGAAGGGAGTCGGAGATATCTGCACTGGGCGTGCGCGAACGGGGCACTTGACCAGTCATGTTCTCAACTATAGGTTACCGTTCCATAGATATAGAACACTGTTCTATAAGTCCCAAACGCATGCAGTCGTTTCGACAAGGAGCCCCGATGAGCGCATCGACTCGCACTACCCGACCTTGGCTGGTCTTGGCCATTCTTTGCCTGAGCCTGCTGCTCGCCGTCGTGGACAACACGATTGTGAATGTCGCGCTACCTACGTTGAGCACTGAGCTCCCCGCAAGCACCACGCAATTGCAGTGGATCGTGGACGTATACACGCTCGTGTTCGCTGCACTGCTGCTGCCAATGGGGCACTTCGGCGATCGCTTCGGACGCAGGAAGGCGCTGCTGATCGGGCTTGGGCTGTTTGCTGCAACTTCAGCGCTTGCAGCAAGCTCGACTACCGCCGCGCAACTCATCGGCAGCCGCGCACTCATGGGAGTCGGTGCGGCCCTGCTGTTTCCGGCAACTCTGGCGATATTGGTCAACGTCTTCACTGACACCAAGCAACGCGCTGCAGCGATCGGCATATGGACGGCGTGCACCGGCCTTGCCGTCGCGATCGGACCGGTCACTGGTGGCTTCCTTCTTGAGCACTTCTCATGGGGATCGATATTCATGGTGAATCTTCCGGTATGTGCGCTGGCCATAGTGCTCGGTTTCGTCTTTGTTCCAGAATCCATGGACAGCGCTATCGGACGAATGGACTTTCCCGGGCTCGTCCTGTCGATCGCAGGTGTGGGTCTGTTGATCTGGTCCATTATTGAAGGGCCATCCTGGGGCTGGACCTCACCGACAATTCTTGCGGCGATGCTCGGCGGTATCTCGGTGCTCGTGACATTCGTGATCGTGGAGAGCCGCACCGCTCACCCATTGCTGGACATCAGGCTCTTCCAGAACATGCGATTCAGTGCCGCAGCAATCTCGATCATGGCCGCTTTCTTCGCGCTGTTCGGCTTCATCTTCCTGATCACCCAGTTCTTCCAGTTGATCCAGGGATACAGCCCACTCGAGGCTGGGCTTCGCACTTTGCCCTTTGCCGTAGCTACCGGGATCATGTCGCCAATCGCGATCGTCCTGATGCATCGCTTCGGATCAAAACTTGTGGTCGCCGCCGGCTTGCTCGTGATGTCCACAGGATTCCTCATGGCCTCCACAGTGGAGACGGACAGCCCATACTTCGGCATCGTCGTGCTGTCGATGATCACCATGGCTGTGGGTCTGGCGCTGACCACGAGTCCGGCAACAGAGTCCATCATGGGAGCCCTCCCTGCTGAAAAGGCTGGCGTGGGCTCGGCTGTCAATGACACCACTCGTGAATTCGGCGGAACTTTGGGCGTAGCGATCATCGGTTCGGTATTCGCCAGCATCTACAGCTCACAGATCGCCGATTCGCTCAGGGACTTGAACATCCCTGCTGCCGCCAGCTCGGCAATTGAGTCATCTGTCGGTGCCGGCATGAGCATCGCCGCACAACTGCCCCCAGCGATTGGCGCGCAATTGCAGGCGGCGGTTCAGGAATCCTTCATCAGCGGAATGTCGCGTGGATCCATCGTGGCCGCCGGGATCGCCTTGCTTGGGGGTCTGGTCGTGCTGCGCTACCTGCCTCCTCGCTCCAAGGAATTGGAGGTTGAATATGAGCAGTCCTCACATCCTCTGACAACGAGGGCAGTAGAAGCTTGAGCGATTCATGAAGCGGGCGCGCCGGATGGGCGTCCCACATCGCGGACACGGCGCCCCTTCGCGGCCATAGGCATTCAGCGATCGACTGAAATAGCCCGACTCGCCATTGACGTTGACGTATAGCGAATCGAAGCTGGTGCCACCTTGCGCCAGCGCTTCCGACATCACAGCGCGAATATCAGCCAGCAGTTGCCTGGCCTTGGCCCTGCTGATACTCGACCCAGCACGCGTAGCGTGGATCCGGGCACGCCATAAGGATTCGTCAGCGTAGATGTTGCCGATTCCTGAGATCAGAGTCTGGTCGAGCAGGAGCCTTTTGATCTCAGAGTGCTTCGTACCCAGCCGTTCAAGGAAATGCTCATCGTCAAAGTCAGGATCCAGCGGATCGCGCGCAATATGTCGGATCGACTCGGGTATCCGACCGCTTCGGCTGTCAAAGACCAGAGCATCAGACATGACCGAACCAAAGGTGCGCTGGTCCACAAAGCGCAATTGCGGTCCACCGTCAGCAAAGGCAAAACGGATGCGCAGATGTCTCTCATCGGCTTGGCTAGCGGCCTGTATCAACAGCTGGCCGCTCATGCCCAGATGGACCACGAGACATTGATCGGCGTCATCGATCGGCAGCCACAGGTACTTCCCTCGTCGACTCGCATCAGAGAAACTTCTGCCCACCACGACTGACGCCAATTCGACATCCTGACGGCGGACAGCCCTCGGATGATGGACTTCGACGCGGTCAATCACTCGATGCGTAGCCCACTGGGCCACCCCGCGTCGAACGACTTCTACTTCTGGCAGTTCAGGCATCAGAAGTCAGCGCGCGATATGCCATTTCTGCTGCCTGTTGCTCTGCGATCTTCTTTGAGCGCCCATCACCAGTACCCAGCACAATGTCAGCAACCAAGACCTCAGCATGAAACTCCTTGGCATGGTCGGGCCCGGAATCCTGGACCGCGTAGATGGGCGCGCCCCGCTCCTGGGATGCACACACCTCCTGTAGTGAAGTCTTCCAATCCAGTCCCGCACCAAGATCAGCCGACGCGATGATCATGGGATCGAAGATTCGATGGATGAATTTGCCAACTCCATCCAGACCGCTCGTCAGGTAGATAGCACCAATCACAGCTTCGGTGCTGTCGGCCAGGATCGATGACTTGTCATCACCGCCCGTGCCTATCTCTCCGCGGCCCAGTAGGAGATATGAGCCGAGATCCAATGAGCGCGCAACCTGTGCCAAGGCGCGGGCATTGACCACTGCCGCGCGAATCTTCGCCAGCTGCCCTTCTGCCAAGTCGGGAAAACGGCGATACAACTCGTCTGTGACGAGAATCCCCAGAACGGAGTCGCCAAGGAACTCCAGGCGCTCGTTGTCTGGGATTCCGCCGTGTTCGTAGGCATATGAGCGATGGGTCAGCGCAAGATCAAGCAGGTCTTCGGTGACATCCACATCCAGCTGCATGCGAAGACTCGCGAGTTGCTGTCTGCGAGCGGAGTTTCGAGAACCGCTCATGGACGCGCGGATTCCAGTGCGACGGCCAGTTCGCCGGCCGTCTGTACGTCCTGAAGTTGACGATCGCTGAGGGAGATTCCTGTTGATTCACGTAGTGCGCGAGCAACGAGTACGGCAATCAAGGGCCAGTGGCCCAGATTCTCCAATGGAGTGTCCGCGCGCAGTGTCACAGGATGCCCCAGCACGCGTGTCAGTGCCAGCTCGACTTCGTCAATCACGGCTGACCTGCCAAGGCCGCCCGCACATTCCCAACCAGATCCTGCTCAACTGCTCGCTGAGCCAGCTCAACGCAGCCGATGACCTGTGCCGCCGTACCTGCGCCGTGCCCGACCACCGTCACTCCCTCCACGCCTAACACCAATCCGCCGGCGAAGGATCCGGACGCCGCTCGCCGAACAACGCCTCGGGCCGGCCCTGGATCGCCATAGGCCTGCCCGATGCGATGAGCGGACCAGGCTGCAGCACCTTCAATGCTCTTCAACACCACGTTTCCAGTGAAGCCATCAGTCACGATGACTTGGGCGATCGAGCCCCTGGTGATGTCAAAGCCCTCGACAGGGCCAACGTAATTCAGCCCGGCAGCCCCAAGTTCTGACTCCAATGCTGCATCAGCCTCGATGCGCAGCTCATCGCCCTTGCCCGATTCAGAGCCGATCGTCAGCAATCCGATAGCTGGGGACTCAACCCCAACAGCGCGAGCAAAAGCTGCACCCGCGAAGGCGAACTGAGTGAGCGCGGCAACTGATGCGCTCGTGGTGGCCCCCACATCGAGCAAGACGACGGGTCGAGCCAAGGCGGGAACGACAACGGCCAGTGCTGGCTTCTGCATGCCGCTGATACGCCCCAAGGTCAATACGGCCGCAGCAACAGAAGCACCTGTGTGGCCAACAGATACCCAGGCATCCGCGATGTCGTCACGGACCGCCCGTGCCGCCACGACGACGGTCGTCTCGGCTTCTTCGCGCTGGGCGTCGGCACGAACGACTTCCAATGGGTGGGAGTCCATGGACACCCCGCACGGCGCTGGGAGCAAAGTGACACGATCAAGATCGACACCGCGCGCTACGAGCTGCTTGCGAGCGACATCGACGGGACCAACGAGAACCAGCCGGAGGCCCTGATGCCCGGCCCCCGATAACAAGGTGGCCGCCGCATCAGCGACAACTCCCGGCGCCCCGTCTCCCCCGAGCAAGTCGAGGGCAACCGTGGTCATGTGGTGACTAGACGTCCAGAACGCGACGCTTGGCGTAGGTGCCGCAGGTCGGGCAGGCCGTGTGCGCAAGACGCTTGGACTGGCAGCGAGTGCATGTCACCAGGTTGGGGACAGTGGTCTTCCACTGTGAACGTCGGTGACGGGTGTTGGAGCGCGACGTCTTCCGCTTTGGTACTGGCACGGTCTTCCTCTTTCAGCTATTGCGTTGTTCGGGCAGGGCTTCGGCGGTCGCCTTGCCCGGTTCTAGTTTCGCGAGTTCGGCCAAGGCCGCCCAGCGCGGGTCAACGATCTGATGCTCGTGACCTGGGTGATCATCGAGCCGAACTCCACATTCGGAGCAAAGACCCGCACAATCCTCCCGACACAAGGGCGCCATGGGCAGCGCCAGCACTACAGAGTCCCGCAATGTCGGCTCGAGATTGATGAGATCGCCCTCGAGAGACGGCAGCGGGTCCTGGTCATCCTCAGGCTCCTCGACAATCGCCCCACGAGAATCCGTGGCGGGATAGGCGAACAGCTCGCTGATGTCGACCGCTTCCTCCCAGGTCAACGGCTCCAGGCAACGCGCACATTCCGCGCTGACCTGTAGTTCCGCATCCCCACTGACCAGCACCCCTTCCATCACTGACTCGAGTCGAAGTGCAAACTCAATCGGTGAGTCGGGAAGGACTCTGGCCAAAGCGATGCCCATATCACCTGGTGCTGGCGCCGACCGGTTCACTGTGATCATTGATCCTGGCCTGCGTTGCAGGCCCAGCGCGTGCGTGTCGAGCACGAGCGCACTTCGTGGATCGAGGCTGTTCACAGCTCCCCTTTTGGAAATTCCAGCGGTATGCACCGAGGTAGACCCAGACCTCGCGAGAGGCTGACAGGCAAGAGTACCCGGTTTGCACCACGGACCCAAAGTGGCCCGCAGGACCTAACTCTGGTCGTCGTAGAAGCCGCCGCCGAAGTCGGCATCGGCTTCAGCCGTGGGGGCAAGCTCTTGGTACATCTGACTGCGCAGGCGCTCACGCCCGCGATCAACAGTCTGCAGGGTCTTTTGGAGAGTGATCTCGAAGGTGGCCAGCTTGGCATCGATGTAGTCGTCCGTCTCGGTGCGCATCCGGCTGGTCTCGTCGTCGACCGCACTTCTCAACGCCTCAGCCTCGGCAACCGCCGCGAGGTAGACCTCATGCTGGGCAACCATGCGATCAGCTTCGCCGCGAGCACGCTCTAAAATGCGATCCGCCTCGCGTCGGCCATCTTGCACCACAGACTCTCGATCGGCGAGCAACTCGTCTGCCCGATAGACCGACTCTGGGAGCAATTGCCGAACCTCTTCGATCAGATCGAGCACCTGCTGCCGGTTGACGATGCAGGAAGCCGACAACGGCATGGCCTTGGCATCTTCAATGACAACGGCGAGTTCCTCTAACCGGTCCTGCAAATCCACAACCACTCCTTACCGAATTCCCGGCTTTACCCGGCGCATCAATCGCTACCAGATGCCTACCGTCTCATGGATCGGTTGAAAGTCAGGCTATTGCTTGCCCTCAGCGATGCGAGCCAGGAGCCGAGCCTGCACTGGATCAGGCAGCAGACCATCAATATCGCCACCGAAGTTGGCCACCTCTTTGATCAAACTCGAGGACAGATAGCTGTAGATCGGATTTGTCGACACGAACAGCGTCTCGATTCCGGTCAGTCGGTAGTTCATCTGGGCCATCTGCAGCTCGTAGTCGAAATCGGTGACGGCTCGCAGTCCCTTCACAATCGCCTGTACTTCATTGGCCTTGCAATAGTCGACAAGGAGTCCCATGAAGGAATCAACCACGATGTTCGGATAGGGAGCCACAACTTCACGGAGCATGTCCATGCGTTCTTCAATGGTGAAGGTGCCGGCCTTGTTCTTGTTGATCGCCACCAGAATCACCACCTCGTCGGCGAGATGTGCCGCCCGAGCAAAGACGTCAAGGTGTCCGTTGGTCACTGGATCAAAGGACCCTGGACAGACTGCTTTACGCACCGATCATTCTCCTGACGTGGCTGTTGGGCGACCGTACCAAAGCACGGTGTCCCCGTATCTGCGTTGGTCAAACTCATACCAACTCTGCGGAAATGGAGGCTGTCGATCATGTGCTGGTCGTTCAACGACCACGCAGGCATCCTTGGCGATCCAGCCAGCCTCAACGAGCGCGGCAAGGTTCTTTGCCAGCCGCTCGACGGTAACGTCGTACGGCGGATCGGCGAACACCAACTCATGAGCGTGTGACGCTGACCGCTGACTCAATGCCTCCACGGTCGTCTGCACGAGGGCGACCCCGTCGAGTCCGACTGCAGCAATGTTGGCACGAATCACTTCAGCGCAGGTATGGGTCTTCTCCACCAGGATCACACGCTCGGCGCCGCGGCTGGCCGCCTCCAGCCCCAGAGCGCCGCTGCCGGCATAAAGATCCAGCACCTGCAGATCGGCCCAAGACAGGCCTGCCCCAAGAAGGATGCTGGTGAGCGTGGAGAACATGGATTCGCGCACGCGATCAGTTGTGGGACGCGTTCCGTGCGCCGGGACGGCCAGCCGCCTGCCACGCTCGCTGCCAGCGATGATCCGGGTCACGCCTTCTCCATGTAGTCCGCCTGGTCTTCGGCAATCAATTCCGACAGTGCAGTGCGCAAAGCCGGCTGACCTGCCAGCGAGGGATCCGATGCGACCAGACTCATAGCGCTGGCTCGAGCTTGTTCTATGACCTCAATATCGCTGACGACCTGCAGCAGCTTCAGCGAGGAGCGCCGGCCAGCCTGAGCGGCGCCGAGTACATCGCCCTCGCGACGCTGCAGCAAATCCAATCGAGCCAATGCGAAGCCATCCGTCGTCGAGGCGACCGCATCCAAGCGTTCCCGCGCTGGCGATCCTTGCGGAGCTTCAGTCACCAGCAGGCACAGGCCGGGATAGCTTCCGCGCCCAATGCGCCCGCGCAGTTGGTGTAGTTGCGAGATCCCGAAGCGATCAGCATTCAGCACCACCATCACTGTCGCGTTAGGAACATCGACGCCGACTTCCACAACTGTCGTGGCCACCATCACGTCAATGTCCTCCCGCCCACCGGGGTGCGCAAACGCCGACATGACTGCTGCCTTTTCTTCGGCCGACATTCGTCCGTGCAGAATGCCAATTCGAAGATCCCTGAGTGGTCCTGCAGCAAGAAAGGCAGCGGTTTCCAGTACTCCGGCAGGCTTCAATGACGAGTCACCCTCGGCATCGGCGAGTTCCAGCGCCAACTCCTCCTCGTCCTCAAGGCCAATGCGAGCACACACCACAAAAGCTCGATGACCGGCCGTGACTTCCTCTCGCACCCGCTCCCAGGCGCGCTCCACAAATGCCGGACGCTCATTGGCAGCCACGACATGAGTCGTCACGCCCGCCCGCCCCTCAGGCAGGCCGTCCAGCAGCGATACGTCCAGATCACCGAACACGGTCATCGCCACGGTCCGCGGAATTGGCGTTGCAGTCATCACCAGCACATGCGGACGCGTGCCGTCTGCGGCTTTGGCGGCCAAGGCCGCGCGCTGCTCAACCCCGAATCGATGTTGCTCATCAATCACGACAAGCCCAAGATCGCGGAATTGGACCGTGTCGGTCAACAGCGCATGCGTCCCGATCACGATCCCGACATCGCCAGAAATGATCTTCAACGAGTCCTTGCGGCGCTGGGCGACCTTCATCGAGCCCGTGACGAGGGCCACTTGAGTGCCAGAGTCATGACCGCCGAGCATTCCGCCTTGGGCTATGGGCCCGAGCAGAGCGGTGATGGACTGGAAGTGCTGCGCGGCGAGCACTTCAGTCGGCGCAAGGAGTGCGGCCTGTCCGCCGGAATCCACCACGCTCAACATCGCTCGTAGCGCCACCAAGGTCTTGCCCGAGCCCACTTCTCCTTGAAGGAGTCGATGCATGGGATGCAGCCCGGCCAGATCATCGGCAATCTGCGCACCCACCAGTTCCTGGCCTGGGGTGAGCGTGAACGGCAGTTGCGCATCGAATTCCCGCAAGAGCGGGCCGTCGCGGTTGACCCGGGCGCGAGCCGGCAATTGCGCGAGCTCGGCCCGACGTTGAGCAAGCACCACCTGCAGTAGGAAGGCCTCCTCAAACTTCAGACGCGATCGCGCCTGGTCGATCTCAGCTTGACTCTCAGGTCGATGGACGGCCAACAGCGCGGTTCGCAGGTCCATCAGGCCCAGCTCGACGCGTATCTCCTCAGGAATCGGGTCAGGCATCAGCGGCAAGGTGTCCAAAATGACGCCGATTGCCCGCGCGATCTGCATTGAGCTGAGCGCCACTGTTGCCGGATACACCGGGATGTAGGCCCCGGCAAACATGGCGATTCGCTCCTCGTCCTCATCGACATCGTCAGCGAAGAGCTCGAAAGTCGGGTGAGTGAGCTGCCTTTTGCCTCGGTAGGTCGTCACCTCGCCAGCGAACAGGCCTCGGCGCCCAGTGCGAAAGATCGCCTCGCGCCAACGCTGATTGAAGAAGGTGAGGCTGATGCGCTCAATTCCATCACTGACGATCACCTCAACGAGGGTGCCCCGTCGCTGCCGCATGGGGCGACTGGTCACGCTGACCACTTCAGCCAGCAGGGTCACTGCCTCACCGTCAACGAGAGTCCGCATCTCCGTGAGTTCACCGCGAGCCACGTAGCGCCGTGGATAGTGACGCAGCAGTTCATTGACGTTGGAGTAGCCAAAGGCCTTGGTCAAGGCTGTGGCCGTCTTGCCCCCCAGCACCCGATCAAGCCGGGTTGAGGCTTCCTCCACGCTGATGACTCTCCTCCTGGAAATGTCGGATTTTCACCCGGTTTTGTAAGCGGCGTCCGACTCGGGTAACCTAGGCCGGCTGCGAGATCGAGTCCTGCTTGTCTGACAGCATCCAACACCAGGTGTGAACCGGTCACGCGCTGCGGCGCGAACGGGATCTGCCCGAACACGATAGGAGTGCACGGTGTCTGCTAACTGCGACGTCTGCGGTAAGGGCCCAGGCTTCGGGCACAGCATCTCTCACTCACACCGACGCACCAAGCGTCGTTGGAACCCGAACATCCAGCGCGTTCGCACGCTCGTGGGCAAGACCCCCAAGCGTCAGAATGTCTGCACCTCTTGCCTGAAGGCTGGCAAGGTCGTCCGCGGATAGTTCGCCACATTCTTATCAGGCGCAGTCATTGACTGCGCCTGATTTGTTTTTAGCCCCGAAAGTGCTCGTGCCCACCGGCGCCAGTGACAAAGTGGCCATCGACACTCACTCCGGGGCCAGCTGCAGCACTTGCTCGGACTTCACCGATCAGCACGAAGCTCGACGGAATCTTCACCCTCGCCGGGAAAGTCGCAAGCAGTGCGTGGTCGTCCCCGCCGGTCAGCATCCACTCCCGAGGATCCATGTTGTACGCCGAGGCGGCGGAAGCCAATTCCTGTGGCACCTCGATCAGCGAGCTGTCGATGGCCAGGAGGACATCAGATGCCAGAGCCAGATGACGAGCATCAGCGATCAGCCCATCGCTGACGTCAATCATTGAAGTGGCGCCCATCTGTGCGGCCAGTAGACCAGCTTCGTATGGCGGCAAGGGAAAGCGATGTGCATCGACAAGTTTCTTGGGTGATCGAAATCCCCGCGAAAGCACCGCGAGGCCAGCTGCTGCCCAACCATGCCGTCCGGCAATGGCAATTCGATCACCGATCTGAGCGCCAGACCGAAGCACTGGCTCGCGGCCTTCAAGATCGCCGATGGCGGTCACTGTGATCATGACGCTGTCAGCTGAGGTGACGTCACCTCCCACCAGCGCGACATTGAGCGCATCCAGTTCAGCACGCAGACCTGCCGTGCACGACAGCGCCCAAGCCGACGGCAGATCTGGCGGGCCAGCGAAGGCCACGACGACCGCGCTTGGCCGAGCTCCCATGGCCACGATGTCCGAGAGACTCGCCGCGGCGGCCTTGCGACCGATATCGATTGGCGTTGACCAGTCACGCCGAAAATGACGGCCTTCGATCAACACATCAGTGCTGATGACCACCGCGCCGGCGGGAGCGCGCACCACAGCAGCGTCATCGCCAGGACCGACCAAAACCTGCGAATGCGCAGGCAGACCTTCGGTCACTTTCGCGATCAGCGCGAACTCGCCAAGTTCGCCCAGACTGCCCGGCTGGGGTGCAGTCACCGCAGACCGGTACCACGACGCACGGCATCTGCCACAAGCGCGTCAAGAATCTCTGGGTAGCTCAGTCCGGACGCCTGCCACATCCGGGGAAACATCGAGATCGGGGTAAAACCTGGCATGGTGTTGACTTCATTGATCAGTATTTCGCCATCTGGTGCGATGAAGAAGTCAACCCGAGCTAGACCCTCGCACCCCAATGCCTCAAAGGCCTCGATGGCCAAGGACTGGATCCGCTTTTCAACTGCGGGATCCAAAGCGGCCGGGACGATCAACTCAGCCGAATCCTCGAGGTACTTGGCCTCGAAGTCATAGAACTCATGCTGGCCCCCCACCACGATCTCAGCGCAGCGGCTGGCACTGACTGCGCCCTCGGCCAACACGAGCACGCCGCACTCAATCTCACGGCCGGCTTGAACACCGGCTTCAACGATGACCCGAGGATCGTGGGATCGCGCCTGGTCGATCGCGTCGGCGAGCTGTGCCAACTGCTTCACCTTTGAAATGCCGCGCGAGGACCCGGCACGTGCGGGCTTGACGAACATTGGCAATCCGAGTTGCGAGGCGCGAACGAGCGCGTCCTTGGCGTTGGCCGTCCATTGCCGATCGGTGATGCCGACAAATGGCCCGACGGGCAGGCCTGCGTGCGCCAGCAGAACCTTCATCGTGATCTTGTCCATGCCTGCGGCCGAGGCAAGGACGCCAGATCCCACATACGGCACTGCGCTGAGTTCGAGCAGCCCTTGTACCGTTCCGTCCTCGCCCCACGGACCGTGCAGAACTGGAAACACGACGTCGATGTCGCCCAGTTGAGCGCGCAGTTGAGCTGGATCGGGACTCAACGCAGCACAGTCACCTTGTTCTGGCACGTGCGGCAGCGATATGCCATCGAGACTGAAATCCGCGGTGGGGTCCACTCGCAACCATCGTCCATCAGTTGTGATGCCGATAGCCATGACGTCGTACTTCTGTGGATCCAAGGCGCGCAGGACCCCCGATGCGCTGATGCACGAGATGCTGTGTTCACTGCTTCGCCCCCCGAACAGCACAGCGACGCGCAATCGGCTCGAACTCACCCGCCGGCCCCAAGAACGGCACCTTCGTGTTCGGGCTTGGTATCGCGAGCCATAAATGCTGCTGCCATCGTGTGGGGCGCTGCCCCGTAGTGCAGCACATTGACCACCTGCTCAGTGATGGGCATGTCGACGTGATGAGCTCGGGCCAAGGCCAGGATTGGCTCGCAACTGCGATAGGCCTCGCACGTCTGACGCGTCCGCTGGATTGTCTCGGCAACGCTCAGGCCGCTGCCAATGTTCTCACCAAAAGTCCGGTTGCGTGACAGGGGTGACTGGCAGGTCGCTACGAGATCGCCTACACCGGCAAGGCCCTGAAAGGTCAATGGATCGGCGCCGAGCGCGACCCCCAAGCGAGCGATTTCGGCAAGTCCTCTGGTCATCAATGATGCCTGCGAGTTCTCCCCCAAGCCCATGCCGGCTGCGATCCCGTTGGCTACCGCGATGACATTCTTCACGGCGCCACCGAGCTCGGTGCCGATCACGTCAGTGGTCCAGTAGGGGCGGAAGTAGTCGGTCGTGCATGCGTCTTGGAGCAGTTGGGCACTTGCTTCATCCACACATGCAACTGTCGTCGCCGACGGCTGGCGCATCGCAATCTCGCGCGCCAGATTGGGGCCAGACACGACGACGATTCGTTCCGGCTCTGCACCGGTCTCCTCGGCGATGACTTCGCTCATCCGACGCATCGTGCCGAGCTCGATTCCCTTGATCAGACTGACCAGAATCGCATCCGCCGGGATGAACGCAGCCCACTCGGCCAAATTCGCCCGCAAGACCTGCGCTGGCAGGGCAATGACCACGATGTCCGCGCCTGCGAGCGCATCTGCTGCGTCTGTCGTCGCGTGCACGGAATCGGGAAGCACGAGCCCTGGGTGGTATTGCGCATTGCTGTGCAAAGCGTTGATCTCGCCAGCGACTGCCGCATCGCGTGACCACATCACGACATCGCTGCCAGCATCGGCCATCACCATGGAGAAGACGGTGCCCCAGGAACCTGAGCCCAACGTCGCCACTCGGCTCATGGATGAACCTCAGCGAGACCGGCGGTGAACACTGGCCCAGACTAATGCCCCCATGCGGTTGGATGCGGGGATGCTCTGGACCGCGCTTGTGCCGGTGAAGTCTTCTGCCTTCGCCAAGAGTCGCCTTGATCATGACCCCATGACAAGGGCAGGGCTCTCGGCGGCATTCCTTGCCGACGTTTTGGCCGCGCTGGCTCAGACATCGAGTATCGGAGAGATCCTTGTGGTGACTGATGATGCGGAGTTGCATCTGCGAGTGGACTCGTCAGTACGCATTCACCGCACCATCGCCAGGGGTCTGAATCCCGAATTGGCAGAAGGACTAGTACTCATCGGGAAGTCACCTGTTGCCATCGTCGCTGCTGATCTGCCTTGCCTGACCAAGGAGGCCTTGACCGCCACCCTGCGCATCGCCCAGGAGTTCGATCGCAGTTTTGTGACTGACGTCCAAGGACTCGGCACCACGATGCTGCTAGCAAAGGATGCCCAGGAATGTGTGCCCATGTTCGGTCGCCGATCGCATGCGCGCCATGCGCAGGCCGGCTACCACGAAATCCAAGCCGACTCCCCTGCCATCGCTGCCCACATGGCCAGGGTGCGTCGGGACGTCGACACTGCCTTGGATCTGTGGGACGCCATTCGCATAGGAGTCGGTCCGTCCACCACTGAGGCACTGGCCGAAAACAAGTGATGGGCTCCGCCAAGTGGCGGAGCCCATCACTCAATGCGAGATCTAGCGGCGAACGGCCTTCTTGGCGGGAGCCTTCTTGGCCACTGCCTTCTTGGCAGGTGCAGCCTTCTTGGCGGGAGCCTTCTTGGCAGGAGCAGCCTTCTTCGTGCCAGCAACTACCGCCTTGAACTCAGCAGCAGCGCGGAACTTAGGGAGCTTGGTGGCCTTGATCTTCACGGTCTCGCCCGTGCGCGGGTTGCGGCCCAAACGAGCATTGCGAGCAGCGCGCTCGAAGATGCCGAAGCCACTCACCGCAACGCGCTCGCCCTTGGCGACAGCACGCTTGGTCTCGTCCAGGAATGCGTCGATGATGTCAGTCACGTCACGCTTGCTGTGGCCCAGTGTGCCAGCAACAGCGTCAATCAGTTCAGCCTTGTTCACAGAAAAACCCCTCCGGAGGGTAGAGGACGACCTTTTGTCGACCTCCCATATTTACGCACGACATCGCAACATGATGACACCGACGCGCCGATCAAAACATGTTGGAATTGCTAGTGATTTTCGACACGACCAATGAGAAGTCGCCAAACTCGGCAACATCAGTCACTTGCGCCACTTGGCGCAGCGCTCATCCGATGGTGCTTGGCATGAAACTGGGACGCTTGGCTTCGAAGTCACTGATGACCTCGCCCTGCTTCATCGTGATGCCAATGTCGTCCAGCCCCTCCATCAGACGCCAGCGCACATAGTCATCGACCTCGAATCCTGCGGTGATCTGACCAGCTGTGATCTGGCGCGCCTCAAGATTGACAGTGACGGGCAGGGCCGGATTGGCTTCGACAGCTTCCCACAGGCGCTCGACGTCGTCTTGGGACAGTTGCGCAGTCAACAGTCCTCCCTTGCCCGAATTGCCGCGAAATATGTCGGCAAACCTGGAGGACAGGACCACCCGGAAGCCAAAGTCCTGCAAGGCCCACACTGCGTGCTCGCGAGAGGAACCCGTGCCAAAATCCGGACCGGCGATCAGGATTGAGACGCCCTGATATGCCGGTTGGTTGAGCAGGAACTCTGGATCCTTGCGCCAGGCAGCGAAGAGCCCATCTTCGAAGCCATGTCGCGTGATGCGCTTCAAGTATTCGGCGGGGATGATCTGATCAGTGTCGACGTTGCTGCGGCGCAGGGGCGCGGCAGTTCCGGTGAAGGTGGTGAACTTTTCCATGGTGTCTCCTGCTTTCTTAACGTCTCGTCGAATTACAGATCGGCCGGAGCAGCTAAATGACCGGCGATAGCTGTCGCCGCAGCAACTGCTGGAGAGACCAGGTGCGTGCGACCACCAGGCCCCTGACGGCCCTCAAAGTTGCGGTTCGAGGTTGAGGCACTGCGCTCGCCCGGTGCAAGCTTGTCTGGATTCATCGCCAGACACATCGAGCATCCTGCTTCGCGCCACTCAGCTCCCGAAGCCTTGATCACCACGTCCAGGCCTTCAGCCTCTGCCTGGTTCTTGACTCGGACCGAGCCGGGCACGACGAGCATCCGCACTTGCGAATTCACCTGACGACCGTTGAGGACGTCAGCAACCATCCGCAGGTCCTCGATGCGCCCATTGGTGCACGACCCGACAAAGACGGTGTCAACCTTGATATCGCGCAGAGGCATGCCCGCGGTAAGTCCCATGTAGTCCAGCGCGCTTTGGATGGCGACGCGGTCCACCTCATCCTTGGCGTCCGACGGCGAGGGGACTGAGCCTGACAAAGGCAGCCCCTGCCCTGGGTTGGTACCCCAGGTGACGAACGGGGTGAGCTTGCTTGCGTCCAAGAGCACCTCGGCGTCAAACACGGCATCGGCATCGGTTGGCAAAGTCGACCAATAGGCAACCGCAGCATCCCAATCTGCGCCCTTGGGTGCGTGTTCGCGACCCTTCAAATACTCAAAGGTGGTCTCGTCAGGAGCGACCATTCCCGCGCGGGCCCCGGCTTCAATTGACATATTGCACACAGTCATGCGCCCTTCCATCGAGAGCGCACGAATTGCCGAGCCGCGATACTCCAGCACGTAGCCCTGCCCGCCACCGGTGCCGATCTGGGCGATGACTGCCAGAGTCAGATCCTTGGCTGAGACACCCGCCGGCAGGTCTCCTTCGATAGTCACGGCCATCGTCTTGAATGGCTTCAGCGGCAGGGTCTGGGTAGCGAGCACGTGCTCAACCTCGCTGGTGCCGATGCCGAAGGCCAGTGCGCCGAAGGCTCCGTGCGTGGAGGTGTGTGAGTCGCCGCAGACCACCGTCATGCCAGGTTGCGTCAGGCCCAACTGAGGACCCACAACGTGAACGATGCCCTGTTCGATATTGCCCAGTGAGTACAGCGGCACGCCGAACTCGGCACAGTTGTTGCGCAAGGCATCGACCTGAGCACGCGAGATCGGATCAGCAATCGGCGCCAGGATGTCGATCGTCGGGACATTGTGATCCTCGGTCGCCAAGGTCAGATCTGGGCGGCGAACCTTGCGGTCAGTTGCCCGCAAGCCATCAAAGGCCTGCGGGCTGGTGACCTCATGCACCAGATGCAGATCGATGTACAGCAGGTCTGGTTCACCGGCAGCCTGACGCACCACGTGCGCGGCCCACACCTTCTCGGCCAAAGTCTTTGCCATCGTGCACTCCTTCGTTCAGACTTGCGATTCGTCCAGACTTGCTATCTCAGCATATGAGATGTCAATATCACTATATGAATAACCGTAGCGGAGTTGGCGTCATTGACAAAGTCGCGGCCATCCTTGGCGCACTTGCCCAAGAGCCGCGCTCACTTCCGGGCTTGGCCGCTGCCACCTCACTCCCCCGACCAACCGCACACCGACTGGCTGTCGCCCTGGAGTTTCACGGCCTGGTCGCTCGCTCGGCGACCGGGCAGTTCATCCTCGGCGAGCAGATTCACCAGTGGGCCAACCCGCATCTGACCTGGGAGGCTGCAGCTGACATGGTCGCCCGTGAGCTGCGCGATGCCACAGGTGTCAGCGCGCAGGTCTACCGACGAGCGGGTGAGCAGCGCCTGTGCATCGCAGCTGCCGAACCACTGCGAGGCCTGCGCGACACCGTGCCGGTTGGTGCACTGCTGACAATGAAGGCCGGCTCGGCAGCGCAGGTGCTGTCGGCATGGGAAGCAGATGACGACCGTCGTGCGCTGCTGAAAGGCGCCGCCTTCACCGAGGCGATGCTTGCTACTGTGCGCAAGCGCGGCTGGGCCCAATCGGTGGCCCAGCGAGAGCCTGGTGTTGCCTCAGCTGCCGCTCCGGTTCGTGATGTCAGCGGCAGTGTGATTGGGGCGATCTCGATTTCTGGCCCAGCCGACCCGTTGGCCAAACCAAGCAAGTCGCAAATCTCTGCTCTCCTGGCCGCAGCACAGCAGCTGGAATCGGCGATCGCCACCTGAAATCGCCCAGAAATGACTTCAGGCCCCCTCCGCATGCGGAGGGGGCCTGGTAGCCCCGACGGGATTCGAACCCGCGCTACCGCCTTGAGAGGGCGGCGTGCTAGGCCACTACACAACGGGGCCAAATTGATGGAGTCGCCTCCAACAATCACACGTGGCGATCGAGAAAATCGCAACGTTCGCTGGGGTACCAGGACTCGAACCTAGACTAACTGAACCAGAATCAGTTGGGCTGCCAATTACCCCATACCCCATGGGACGTGCTGTGACCGACTGGAAGATATTAGGGGTTCGCCGAGCAAGGCCCTAATTCACCCCTCCCGATCGGCCCGACACCAATGCCCAAGTTCCACATGCACGCTCAAGTGCGGGCATGCTTGGCAAATGCGTGAATGGGTGCTGGGCTCATACCCGGTTGCAGTATTTCGACGATTCTTTGAACTGCAGCTGCTGGATCGATCATTCGGACTGGCAGCACAGGCATTCGTCGCGCTGCTGCCTTTGGTCATAGTCATCGTGGCTGTGGTAGCCGACAGCGACGGAACTATCGTGGCGAATCAGATCAACAGCCGATTTGGACTCGAAGGCGCTGCGCAGGATGCAGTGCGTGCATTGTTCACATCTGGCTCAGCAACCTTCGCCCTCTCGTGGACTGCGCTGCTGTTGACCGTCTATTCAGCGTTCTCACTGTCGCGTCGGCTTTCTCGAACCTATGGACAGATCTTCGAACTCCCATCGCTACTGCCAAGTCAACTCTGGCGTGGAGTGGCCTGGGTGGTCCTGGAAGTTGTCCTCCTGTCACTCAGTTCTGGGCTGCGCACGGTTGTCAGGGAACACGGATGGGCCTTCAGTCTGCTGGCGATCATTGGCCTGCTGCTGATCTGGTTTGTGTTTGATGCCCTCGGCGTCAAACTGCTCGTGCCGTCAATTAAGTACGAATTGCTCGTGCCCACGGCGGTACTAGGTGGAGTCAGCAGACTGTTTCTGGTGTTCTGGAGTTCGGCGTACATGCCACCTACTCTCCAACAGCAAGCTGAGCAGTTCGGCCCAATCGGGGTGACCTTCTCGCTGTTCTCGCTCATCTTGGTGGGTGTGGTGGCAATGCTGATCGCGCCCCTGCTTGTCGCAGTATGGGATCAGCGGCGAAACTCAGTTGCTGCTGAGAGCACTCCGCAGTCGTACTAGACACAGATCGCGGCCCAGGATCTCCATGGATTCAAACAGTGGTGGCGAAATCCGGCGGCCTGTGATGGCCACACGAATTGGACCGAAGGCGAACTTTGGCTTCAAGCCGAGGCCTTCAACGAGTGACTCCCGCAAGGCAGCCTGGATTGCGTCTGTCGTCCACTGAGGAATCTCCGAGAGCGCGTCCAGTGCAGCCTGGACGGTTGGCTCTGCTTGTGCACCGAGCGAGGCAGTTGCATCTGCCTCGTCCACGACAAAATTGGCCTGACCGACAAGCAGAAATCCAAGCATGGCCGGAGCCTGCATCAGGGTGTCCATGCGTTCTTGGATGAGCGGGACTGCCTCGGCGAGCACTGCTCGGTGCTCAACGCTCACGGGCTCGCTCACAAGGCCTTCAGCAAGCAGAAGTGGCATCAGTCGCTCAGTGAGCTCATCGACCGGCAGGGCACGGATCCAATCTCCATTGATGGCTGTGCATTTCTTCAGATCAAAACGGGCCGGATTGGCACTCACCCGATCCAGGCTGAAGGCCTGCGCCATCTGTTCCAGGCTGAAGAACTCCTGGTCATCACCCATGGACCAGCCAAGGAGAGCCAGATAGTTGAGCAAGGCTTCCGGAAGGAAACCGTTGTCGCGGTACATCTGAAGCGAGGATTCAGGATCCCTCTTGGACAGCTTCTTGTTGCCTTCTCCCATCACATAGGGCAGATGACCGAAGGCGGGAATGCTGCCGTCGCTGACGCCAATCGCCGCCAATGCCTCATAGAGTGCCAGCTGCCGCGGCGTCGATGACAACAGATCCTCGCCACGCAAGACGTGAGTGATGCGCATGCTCGCGTCATCAACCGGATTGACAAGGGTGTACAGCGGCTCCCCGTTGGCACGCACAAGCACGAAGTCCGGCACATGCTCAGCGCCAAAGGTGATCGGCCCGCGAACCAAGTCATCCCAGGTGTGATCGCGATCGGGCATGCGAAAGCGGATGACCGGCAAGCGACCTTCGGCGACGAATGCCGCAATCTGGCTCGGGCTCAGCTCTCGACAGGTTCCCTCGTATCCAGGGGCGCGGTTCTCCTGCTTGGCCAGTTCGCGCTGGGCTTCAAGTTCTTCTGCTGAGCAGTAGCAGGGGTAGGCAAAACCGCCCTCGATCAGTCGCTTGGCGACCTCGGCGTACAAGTCCAGCCGTTGGGACTGACGGTATGGCCCATAGGGACCGCCCACTTCTGGTCCTTCGTCCCAAGTCAGCCCAAGCCAGCGAAGGGCGCCAAGGAGCGCTTCATAGGACTCCTCTGAATCGCGAGCACTATCGGTGTCCTCAATGCGAAAGACGAAGGTTCCACCGGTATTGCGCGCAAAGGCCCAGTTGAACAGCGCGGTGCGAATCATCCCGACATGCGGGTTGCCGGTTGGTGACGGGCAGAAGCGAACGCGAACGTCAGGCACGATCGGTGACCGGGTTGGTCAAAGCGCCGATGCCATCGATGCGCACGGTGACAGAGTCGCCAGCCTTGATCGGCTTGGTACCACTTGGCGAGCCAGTGAGGATGACATCGCCGGGCAGCAGAGTCATGACCGCCGTGACTGCTTCAACAAGAGTGGCAATGTCGAACAGCATGTCGGAGGTGTTGCCATCTTGCCGAAGATCGCCATTGACGTGGCACTGGATCGAGGTGTGCTCCCAGTTGAAGTCTGTTTCGATCCAAGGTCCAAGTGGGCAGAAGGTGTCAAAACTCTTCGAGCGCGTCCATTGTCCGTCACGATTCTGGAGATCACGAGCAGTCACATCGTTGGCGCACGTGAATCCAAGGATCACGTCCTGCGCGCGTTCCCGCGGTACCTCTCGGCAGACACGTCCAATGACGATGGCCAGTTCAGCTTCATGCTCGACGTGCTCGGACTGCCACGGCAATTCGATCATCTCGCCAGGCCCGATGACCGCGGTACTCGGCTTGAGAAACATCAGTGGCTCGGCGGGGGCTTCGCCCAGGCCGGTTTCCAGGATGTGATCCAGATAGTTCTTGCCGATCGCCACAACCTTGCTGGGAAGCACGGGAGCGACCAGTCGAGCATCTGCGTAACGCACGAGCCTGCCGTCTGGGATCAACTCACCGAAGGGGTGTCCATCGAGCAGCGCAATGACCGTGCCCGGACCTGGGTCGCCATTGGCGTCCAGCCCCTCAAGGACCCCAAAGAACAACTCATCATCAACGGCAACTCGGCAGATTCGCACCATCGGAGCCTACCGACCAGCCAATTCGCACTACTGCCCAGCAAGCACCTTGCTGGCGCGCAGCAGTCCAAAGCGCACCGCGTCGTCCAAGGCCTTCCAGGAAGCGGCAATGACGTTCTCGTGAACGCCGACCGTCGTCCAGTCCGCCTCACCGTCTGTGGTCTCGATCAGGACCCTGGTCACTGCATTGGTTCCACTGCCGCCATCCAGGATCCGCACCTTGTAATCGGTCAGTCGCAGGTTTTCCAACTCTGGATAGGCCTGGATGAGCGCTGCGCGCAAGGCATTGTCAAGAGCATTGACAGGCCCATTGCCCTCGGCTGTTGAGATCACGCGATCACCATTGGCATGCACCTTGACCGTAGCCTCGGATGCCACGGTGCCATCGGCGCCCTGCTCGACGATCGTGCGCCATGACTCCACTTCAAAGCCACGCTCACGGCCATCTTCTGCGAGCATCAAGAGCTCGAAGGAGGCATCGGCCGCCTCGAAGGACCAACCCTGCGATTCCAATTCCTTGACTCTGCTCACCACGCGCGTGACGAGATCAGGGTTGGTCGACAGGTCGTAGCCAAGTTCGGTGCCCTTCAACTCAACCGATGCGCGTCCGGCCATTTCAGTGACCAGCACCCGCTGGACATGTCCGACCTGAGCTGGATCGATGTGGTTGTAGAGCTCAGCGTTGATCTTGAGCGCAGAGGCGTGCAAGCCAGCCTTGTGCGCAAAGGAGGAGGAGCCTGCATATGGCTGGTGCATGTCCGGAGCGATGTTGGCGATTTCGGCAATGGCCTTGGAAATGTGGACAGTCTGGCGAAGACTGTTCTCCGGCAGCGCGTCGATTCCCATCTTCAACTGCAGGTTCGCCACTACGGAGAACAAGTCGGCATTGCCGGTGCGCTCCCCATAGCCATTGGCGGTGCACTGCACGTGCGTCGCGCCAGCTGAAACGGCCGTCACCGTATTGGCAACTGCGCACGCCGTGTCGTCCTGGCAATGGATGCCAAGGCGCACACCCGACCTCTTGGCAACATCCGTCACAGTCTCGTAAATTCCTACCGGCAGCATTCCGCCGTTGGTGTCACACATGACACCGACACTGGCACCCGCTTCGGCCGCAGCTACCAGCAGGCGCACTCCGTAGTCGGAGTCATGCTTGTAGCCGTCAAAGAAATGCTCCATATCCAGGAACACCCGGCGTCCCTCACCCACGAGAAATTCCACGGTGTCAACGATCATGCGTTCGTTCTCGTCAAGGTCGGTCCGCAGCGCTTCGACCACGTGTCGAACGTCTGACTTCGCGACCAAGGTGATGACCGGCGCCTGCGAGTCGAGCAGCGCTTGCACCTGACCATCTTCATGAGCCTTCTTGCCGGCCTTGCGCGTAGAACCGAAGGCCACGAGTTGGGCGTGCTTGAGGTCCAGTTCAGTGCGCGCACGCTCAAAGAACTCGGTGTCCTTGGGAAGGGCGCCCGGCCAGCCACCCTCAATGAAGCCGACTCCATACTCGTCGAGCAAGCGCGCCACGGCGATCTTGTCATTCACTGAGTACGAAATGCCCTCACGTTGAGCGCCATCGCGCAGCGTGGTGTCATAGACATGGAAGGCGTCGGAGCGGGTCATGGTGCTTCCTTCAGATTGAGCGAATCGGCTCCATCAACGAAAAAACCCCCCGCAGGGTGCGAGAGGCAGCGCGTTGATGTGTGTCAACGCGCTAGTTAATGATGATGCCGTGGTGCAGCATCCCGCAATCATGCCATAAGCCCCACGATGTGGGAATGCCAATCGGCCAATCAGCAGACGGTGTGCATCCAGCCATGCGTGTCCGGCGCCTGGCCGGTTTGAATATCCAGCAAGGCTGCGCGCAGCTGAGTGGTGATCGGACCCGGCTGACCACCGTTGATGTCGAATGAGAAGTACTTGCGGCTCTTCACCGTGCCCACAGGCGTGATCACTGCAGCGGTACCGCAGGCGAAGACCTCAGAAATCGCACCCGATTCGACTCCTTGACGCCATTCATCCACGCTGATCTGTCCCTCCTCTGAGGTGTAGCCCAGATCGTTGGCAACTGTCAGCAGTGAGTCACGAGTGATACCCGGCAGCAGGGATCCGGTGAGTGAAGGCGTGACCAGGCGCGCATCCGGACCATGTCCGTACACGAAGTACAGATTCATCCCCCCCATCTCTTCAATCCATTTGCGTTCGACAGCATCCAGCCACACCACCTGTTCGCAACCCTCGGCTGCAGCTTCAGCTTGGGCAATCAAGGATGCCGCGTAGTTGCCGGCGCACTTGGCTTCGCCTGTGCCGCCCGGAGCAGCGCGCACGTAATCCTCGGAGATCCACACGCTCACTGGCTTGACACCTTGCGGGAAATAGGCGCCGGCCGGGGAGGCAATCAACAAGTATTGGTAAGCATTTGCAGGTCGCACGCCAAGACCGACTTCGGTCGCGATCATGAACGGGCGCAGATAGAGCGACTGGTCGACTCCCCCCGGAACCCACGCGCGGTCCTGACTCACCAAGGCCTCGACAGAGGAGAGGAACAGTTCGGTAGGAAGCTCAGCCATCGCCAGTCGTCGAGCTGAACGTTGAAAGCGCTCGGCATTGGCGACTGGCCTGAAGGTCTTGATGCTGCCATCAGCATGCTTGTATGCCTTGAGACCTTCAAAGATGGCCTGGCCGTAATGCATGAAGTTCGTTGCTGGATCCAGGCTCAACGGGCCGTAGGGAATGAGCTCTGCGTCATGCCAGCCGGCTTCCACACTCCACCGGACCGAGACCATGTGGTCAGAGAAATATCTGCCGAAACCAGGGTCAGCCAAGATCGCATCTCGCTGCGCGACAGGCAACGGATGCTCGGTCGGCTTCAGCGCAATTGGCCACGTTGCGGTGGCAATCTGCTGGCTGGTGGTGGTCATGCAACTCCTATCAACTGCAAGAGACTAAGGCTACCCATGGGTCCTAGACGGCCTTGGCCGCCGCTCCTGCCGCCAATGCATCGCCGATCTCGGATGTCGATCGCTCAGAGGTTCCGCGCGAGGCGAGATCATCGGACACCGCCGACTCGACCCACACTGCAGCATCGGGGTAGCCCACGTGATCCAGGAGCATCGAAAGCGACAGCACCGTGGCAGTCGGATCTGCTTTGCCTTGACCAGCAATGTCAGGCGCAGAACCATGCACAGGCTCAAACATGCTCGGATTGGTCCGGGTCGGATCGATATTGCCGCTCGCCGCAAGGCCGATTCCGCCAACGATGGCGGCACCGATATCCGTGAGGATGTCACCGAACAGATTGTCAGTCACGACAACATCGAAGCGCTCCGGCTGCGTGAGAAAGAACATGGCGGCCGCATCAACGTGGCAGTAGTCAGTCTCGACATTCGGGTAATCGGCGGCGACATCGTTGAAGGCGCGAGTCCACGTATTGCCGGCGTACACCAGCACATTGGTCTTGTGTACCAGCGTCACCTTGTTGCGACGCTTGATTGCTCGCTCAAAGGCATCACGAATGATGCGGACAGCACCAAAATACGTATTCAGACTTACTTCAGTGGACACCTCATGCGGAGTGCCTTCTCGCAGTGCTCCACCGGCACCTACATAGGGCCCCTCTGTTCCTTCGCGGCACACCACAAAATCGATGTCCTTGGTGGTCTTGCCCGCGAGTGGTCCCACCACGCCCGGGTACAGACGAACCGGACGCAGGTTCACATGGTGATCCATCAAGAAACGCAGGGGCAGCAGGACACCACGCTCCAGGATTCCCGGCTTCACCGATGGATCACCGATAGCACCCAAAAGGATCGCGTCATAGCCACGGAGCTCGGCAACAACGGACTCAGGAAGTAATTCACCTGTGGCGTTGTAGCGGCGAGCACCGAGGTCGTACTCAGTGGTCTGGACGGCGATGCCAGCCGCCGGCGCTACGACCTGCAGCACTTTCACGGCCTCTGCCACAACTTCAGTGCCAATGCCATCGCCAGGGATGAGTGCCAGATTGAGTGTCGTCGACATGAGGCAGAACACTACTGATCTGCGCCCTGCTACAATTTTCAGGCTATGAACCGCGCGCTGCTCCTTCGCCGCCGCGACGAGGCCTGACCAACCGGCCCCTCGTCGCGGGATTCGCGTTTGCCGGTAGGCCATTCGAATCAACTAGGAGCCCGCGATGACATTTCAAGCCAACGACACACAGCAGCCTTCAGGCATGCCCTTCACTCGCTATATCCCCTTCACCCCTCCCTCGCTGCCTGACCGCACCTGGCCACAGGTCCGCATCGACAAAGCACCTCGCTGGTGCGCTGTTGATCTGCGCGACGGCAATCAGGCTCTCATCGATCCGATGACCCCCGACCGCAAATTGCGCATGTTCAAGTTGTTGGTCGCAATGGGTTACAAGGAGATTGAGGTCGGCTTTCCGTCTGCGTCACAGACAGACTTCGACTTCGTGCGTCAGTTGATCGAAGACGAGCTGATACCTGACGACGTGACCATCCAGGTGCTCGTGCAGTCCCGCGAAAGCCTGATCGAGCGGACCTTTGAGTCCATTCGCGGGGCCAAGCAGGCCGTGGTCCACGTGTACAACTCGACTTCAACCTTGCAGCGACGAGTGGTGTTCGGGCTGGACAAGCCCGGGATCATGGACATCGCGGTGCATGGTGCGCAACTGGTCATGAAGTACGCAGAGCAGATCAAGGATGAGACCGAGGTCTACTTCGAGTACTCCCCTGAGTCCTTCACCGGCACAGAATTGGAATTCGCCGTTGACGTCTGCAATGCCGTCACCGATGTTTGGGGTCCAACCCCTGATCGCAAGGTCATCATCAATCTGCCTGCGACCGTTGAGATGACAACGCCGAATCTCTACGCGGACTCAATTGAGTGGATGCATCGCAACCTCAAGCGACGCGATTCGATCATCTTGTCCCTGCACCCGCACAACGACCGCGGAACTGCGGTTGCTGCAGCTGAATTGGGATACATGGCCGGTGCCGATCGCATCGAAGGCTGCCTGTTCGGCAATGGCGAGCGCACTGGCAATGTCTGCCTGGTGACACTGGGTCTGAACTTGTTCAGCCAAGGGATCGACCCACAGATCAACTTCAGCGATATCGATGAGATCCGTCGCACAGTTGAGTACTGCAATCAGATTCCGGTTCACGAACGTCACCCATATGGCGGCGATTTGGTCTACACCGCATTCAGCGGCTCACATCAGGACGCCATCAACAAGGGCCTGCGCACGATGGAAGCTGAAGCAGCAGACTTGGGCATCCCCGTTGGCGAGCACCGCTGGGAGGTCCCCTACCTGCCTATCGACCCCAAGGATGTCGGTCGCACATACGAAGCCGTGATTCGCGTGAACTCGCAGTCGGGCAAAGGCGGTGTTGCATACATTATGCGCACTGAGCACAAGCTGGAATTGCCGCGTCGGCTGCAAATCGAGTTCTCCAAGGTGGTGCAGAACGTCACCGACTCCGAAGGTGGAGAAGTGCAACCTGGCGAGATGTGGGGCTTCTTCTCGGCGGAGTACCTCCCCGATCCCGCAGCCCCGTGGGGTCGATTCGCTTTGAAATCAGTGAAGCAGGAGTCCGCCGTCGACGGTGACACCAGTGTCGAGGTCACCATCACTGACAACGGCGTTGAAGTTCCGCTGAAGGGCACAGGCAATGGACCCATTGCCGCCTTCTGCGATGCCTTGTCCTCACATGGAGTCGAAGTTCGCGTGCTGGACTACGCAGAGCACGCAATGAGTTCAGGGGGCGACGCGAAGGCTGCGGCGTATCTGGAGTGTGCCATTGACAGCAAGGTCATCTGGGGAGTGGGCATTGATCCATCGATCACGAACTCCTCATTGAAAGCGATCATCAGCGCCGTGAACCGCGCGGTCCGCGAGTAGTTGAAGTAGAGCTGTAATGGATGAAGGCCGGAGCATTGCTCCGGCCTTCATCCATTGGAAATCCGAAAGCTCAGGCCAAACTCACAGCGCGGCCGGAGTGCGCACCGATCTCGACCACGATCGTGGCCAGCGCATCTGCGGGAATCGGCTGATCCACAGTAAGCGCGATCAGGGCATGCCCAGTGTCATTGCGTGACACCTGCATATTGGCGATGTTGATGCCGGTCTCGCCGAGCACGCGGCCAACCACGCCTACCACCCCTGGCTTGTCGTGGTAGCGCAGGAAGGCCAGGTAGTCGCTGATCTGCACATCGATGTCATAGCCGTCGAGTTCAACGAGCTTTCCGATGTTTCGGGGACCAGAGGAAGTTCCAGCTACCACAACGTTCGTGCCGTTGGTGAGCGTGAGGCGCACGCGCACCAAGGAGCGGTGATCGCCACTGTCCTCGTCTGTCGTGAGCGCGACTTCAACGCCACGCTGCTCAGCCAGAACCGGCGCATTCACGAAGGAAACGGGATCATGCACGAGGTTCTGGAAGACTCCCTTGAGTGCGCTCAGCTCGAGAACACGCACATCATGCTCGATGACCTCGCCTCGCACCTCGACGTCGACACGCTCAACGGCGTCTTCGGCCAGACTGCAGGCGATGAGGCCGAGCTGCTCGGCAAGCATCACCAAGGGCTTGACGGCATCAGCCATCTGTCCGCCTTGCACATTGACAGCATCAGGAACCAGTTCGCCGGCCAAGGCCAGCCGAACTGAGCGGGCCACTGAGATGCCGGCCTTCTCCTGAGCCTCATCAGTGGAGGCACCAAGGTGCGGCGTCGCAACGACTGACTCAAGAGTGAACAGCGGGGAGTCCGTGCATGGCTCCTTGTTGTACACATCTACACCTGCACCTGCAACGCGACCATCAACAATGGCCTCGTACAAGGCCTGCTCATCAACGATGCCACCGCGAGCGGCATTGATGATGCGCACTGTGGGCTTGACCTTGTGGAGTTCGGCATCGCCGATGAGTCCAACAGTCTCGGGCGTCTTGGGAAGGTGAACCGTGATGAAGTCACTTTCAGCAAGGACGTCATCAAGTGTGGCCATGCGAATGCCAAGCTGTGCGGCCCGAGCTGGCTGGACGTACGGGTCGTAGGCGATCAGCTTCACACCAAATGCACTGAGACGCTGCGCAACGAGCATTCCGATGCGGCCAAGTCCAACCACACCCACCACCTTGTCCGCAAGCTCAACACCGGTGTACTTGGAGCGCTTCCACTCCCCGCGACTGAGAGCAGCGTTGGCAGGAACGATGTTGCGTGCACTTGCAAGCAGCAAAGCCACAGCCAGCTCGGCAGCACTGACGATGTTTGAGGTCGGGGCGTTCACGACCATCACACCTGCTTGAGTCGCTGCCTTCACATCCACGTTGTCCAGACCGACGCCGGCTCGGGCAACGACCTTGAGCTTCTTGGCCACAGCCAGCGCCTCGGCATCGATCATGGTGGCCGAACGCACGAGAATGGCGTCGACGTCGACAATGGCTGCCAGCAGCGCCACTCGGTCAGCACCATCACATTCCACGATCTCAAAATCAGGGCCCAGGGCCTCAACAGTGGCGGGGGAAAGTTCTTCAGCAATGAGTACGCGCGGCTTAGTCACCGGGGGAGTCTAGCGAGGGCCCAAGGCCAACTCGCCGCCCTCAGCGCCCGCTGAGTCGCAATTCACAAACCCAGTGCCGAGGCTCCCGAACTTGTGCCAAGGGCAATCCCAGCAAGCAGCCCAAGGAACATGAATGGGCCAAATGCGATGGCATCGCGCTTGCTGACCCGGTGGGTGGCCAACAGGGTCAACGCCCACATGCCACCCAGAATCCAGCAACTCATCAGACCCAGGAGCGCAGCATCAAAGCTGACCCAGCCCAAGGAGGCCCCCAGCAAAGGCGCCAGTTTCACGTCGCCGAATCCCATCGCCCGCCCAGACGTCATCAACCAGACCGAGCCGATGGCTGCCAGCCAGAGTCCAGCGCCGCCGAGGGACCGCAGTAAAGGCCACTGCCCAGTGAGCAATCCGGTGAGCGCCAGAACGCCAGCAAGCACGGGGTACATGGGAAGCACGATTCGATCGGGCAGCCGATGTTCACGTATGTCGATGACTGACAGCGCGGCACCGGCACACAGCCAAACCACGCACAACGGAGCAAGAGCGAGCACCGGTTGAGTATGCGGCGATTAACCGTCGGGAGCGAAGAGCCACGACTTGCTGTGGACAACTCTGATGGAAATGGCAGAAGGGGTCGACTCCCGAAGGAATCGACCCCATCTGAAGTGCGATGCGCTCAGCGAGCAGCAGTGCCCTCGACGTAGTCGTCACCGCGATTGTCCACCCAGCTCATCAAGCCACGAAGCTCGCGACCGACCGATTCAATCGGGTGCGCCTCACCCTTTGCGCGCAGCTCCTTGAACTCCGGGCCACCTGCGAGTTGGTCGGCCATGAAGCGATTGGCGAAGTTGCCATTTTGGATGTCCGCGAGGACAGCCTTCATGTTCTCCTTCACGTGTGGATCGATCACTCGAGGACCAGAGACGTAGTCGCCGTACTCGGCAGTATCAGAGACGCTCCAACGCTGCTTGGCGATGCCACCTTCGTACATCAAGTCAACAATCAGTTTGAGCTCATGCAGGCACTCGAAGTAGGCAACCTCTGGCTGGTAACCGGCCTCGGTCAAGACCTCGAAGCCGTACATCACCAGTTGGGACGCCCCGCCGCACAACACTGACTGCTCACCGAACAGGTCCGTCTCGGTCTCTTCTGTGAACGTGGTCTTGATTCCACCGGCGCGAAGTGAGCCGATGGCCTTGGCGTAGCTGAGCGCGAGTGCCCAAGCGTTGCCCGTCGCATCCTGCTCGACGGCCACGATTGCGGGGACGCCTCGACCAGCAACGTACTCACGGCGTACGAGGTGACCTGGACCCTTTGGAGCCACCATGGCCACGTCGACAGTGGAAGGAGGCGTGATGAAGCCATAGCGGATGTTGAATCCGTGCGCGAAGAACAGGGCATCACCGGGTTGAAGGTTCGGCTCAATCGCCGTGGCATACAGCGCGGACTGCACTGGGTCTGGAACCAGCACCATGATCAAGTCGGCCTCGGCACATGCGGTAGCGGGATCCACGACGCGCAGACCAGCTTCTTCAGCCTTGGCGCGGCTCTTTGAGCCCTCGGCCAGACCAACGCGAACATCTACGCCTGAGTCACGAAGGGACATTGCGTGGGCGTGACCCTGGCTACCGAAGCCAAGGACTGCGACTACGCGATTCTGGATGATCGACAGATCCGCGTCATCGTCATAAAACAGTTCAGCTGCCACCGGAGGTTCTCCTTATTGAATGGGAATTGCGATGTTGCGCCCGACAGATTACGCCGTGCGTTCGCCTGCCTTGTCTGCAGGCCGAGTGGACCGATCAGAGATGGAGCGCGATCCACGGCCTACTGCAACCATGCCCGACTTCACCAATTCTTTGATGCCAAATGGCTCCATGACCTTCAGGAAGTCAGCAAGCTTCTCCGGATTGCCCGTGATCTCAATGGTCAAGGCCTCTGGCGCGACGTCCACCACCTTGGCCTTGAACAACTGGACCACTTCAATGACCTTGCTGCGCGAATCGATATCGGCTCGAACTTTCACGAGCATGATCTCTCGCGCAACAGCAGCCCCTTGATCCAACTCAACGATCTTGAGCACGTTGACCAACTTGTTGAGTTGCTTGGTCACCTGCTCCAAAGGCAGGCTCTCGACATTGACGACGATGGTCATGCGCGAGACATCGGGGACCTCGGTCGGGCCGACGGCCAGCGACTCAATATTGAATCCACGTCTGGCGAAAAGGCTCGAAACACGTGCGAGCACGCCAGGTTTGTTCTCAACGAGTACTGAGAGCGTGTGTCGAGTCATCAGTCGTCTGACCCCCATTCTGGAGCCATGGATCGGGCGACCATGATCTCGTCGTTACTCATACCGGCGGCGACCATCGGCCACACCATTGCATCCTTGTGCACCACGAAGTCGATCACCACGGGTGCGTCGTTCAAGCTCATCGCCTTCTCGATCGTTGCATCGACCTCATCGGGATTCTCGCAACGAAGGCCATGGCAGCCATAGGCATCGGCAAGCTTGACGAAGTCAGGAAGTCGGTGCGAGTGCAGATCGGTGTTCGAGTAGCGCTCGTTGTAGAACAACGTCTGCCACTGACGAACCATGCCCAGGCTGCTGTTGTTGATCAGCGCAACCTTGATCGGAATCTCATTGATCGTGCATGTGACGAGCTCTTGGTTGGTCATCTGGAAGCAGCCATCGCCGTCAACAGCCCACACAGTTTTGTCTGGAGCTGCAACCTTGGCACCCATTGCTGCTGGCACCGCGAAGCCCATCGTGCCAAGTCCACCCGAGTTGATCCAGGTGCGCGGCTTGTTGTACTTGATGAACTGCGCTGCCCACATCTGATGCTGGCCCACGCCTGCGGTGTAGATCGAGTTCTCGCCGGAGATGATGCCCAGGCGCTCGATTACATACTGCGGAGACAGGCCCTCCTCCGACAAGTCGTAGCCCAAGGGATAGGTCTGGCGCATGTGACTGAGCTGACTCCACCAGCCTTCGTAATCGCCCTGACGACCAGCTGCATGCTCAGCCTCGATAGCAGCGATCAGCTCAGGAATGATCTCGAGCAAATCGCCGACAATCGGCACTTCGGCGAAGCGATTCTTGCCGATCTCAGCCGGGTCAATGTCTGCGTGAATCACTGTGGCGTTTGGAGCAAAGCTGCTGAGCTTGCCAGTGACTCGATCATCGAAACGGGCACCCAAAGTGATGAGCAGATCGGACTTCTGAAGAGCTCCGACAGCAGCAACCGTGCCGTGCATGCCGGGCATACCCAACTGCAGTGCATGATCGTCGGGGAATGCCCCACGTGCCATAAGAGTGGTCACCACTGGAATGCCAGTGAGTTCGGCCAGTCGCAATAGAGCAGCTGATGCATTGGCGCGGATGACTCCCCCACCGACGTACAGCACAGGTTGACGCGCCTCAACCATCAGGCGAGCTGCCTCGCGCACCTGCTTTGCATGCGGGCGAGTCACCGGGTGGTAGCCGGGAAGGTTGATCGTCGGGGGCCAGTCAAATGAGGTCAGGGCCTGCAGGGCGTCCTTTGACACGTCAACGAGCACTGGGCCCGGGCGGCCAGTTGCTGCCAAGTGAAATGCCTCGGCAATGGTTTGGGGAATGTCATCAGGATTGGTCACCAAGAAGTTGTGCTTGGTGATTGGCATCGTGATGCCACGAATATCTGCCTCTTGGAATGCATCGGTGCCGATCGATGCGCTGGCAACCTGTCCGGTAACTGCCACCATGGGTACCGAGTCCATGTGGGCATCCGCAATAGGCGTGACCAGATTTGTGGCCCCCGGACCACTGGTCGCCATGCAGACACCAACACGACCAGAAGCCGCCGCGTACCCCTCAGCGGCGTGGCCGGCGCCCTGCTCATGTCGGACCAGGATGTGGCGGATCTGCCGAGAATCCATGAGTGGGTCATACAGGGGAAGAATCGCCCCACCTGGAATCCCGAAAACGTCGGTTACCCCGGCCGCCTCTAGGGACAGCACCAGGCTCTGCGCTCCCGTGACCTGCTCGCTCATTACTGCCTTCTTCTCTTGGGTCGTATCTGTCCGGTCACACTGCCCACTCAATAAGAAACCCTCCGACCCTTTCGGGAAGCGGAGGGAGCGCGCTGACTGAAGTTCAGCCGGCGCGCCTGATAACTACGAGAGCAGTTGACACAAGCAGCAACTTTACTCCTGCTATGGCACAAATGTCACCACATTTGGTGAGTGACGAGGGCCACGTCGCAAATCGCGCTGTTCCAGGCTCCATTTGGACACTGGAACAACCCACTCCCCCCTACTTGCTTTCCCCAAGCCGCTGGGCCACCACCCACAAGAACGCCTGCGACGCCCCAGCCGGCGTCACATGAGACTCGTATTCGTGCTCCAGAATTGCAAATGAGGGCCCCATGACTGCCGCAAGCTCCTCAATGTCGTACCTGCGCACGGGCAGCCCAGAGCATGTCTGCGGACCGTCATGGGCAAATACTCCGATGACAACATGCCCGCCTGGTGTGAGATGGCCAGACGCGATGTCCCAATAGCGATGTTGGTCGCTCACTTCGGTCAGGAAATGAAATGTGGCCCGGTCGTGCCAGAGCACAAACTGTCGCTTCGGCTGCCACTGCCGAACATCAGCAGCAATCCACTCGATGCCTGAATTTCCCACCCGCGCCTTGGACTCCTCCAGAGCCTGAACGCTGAGATCCACCACTGTGAGATCTGCGAAACCAAGCTCACAGAGCCGATCCACGAGCAATGAAGCCCCGCCACCAACGTCAACGATGGGATCAGTGAGCAGCAAGTCCAAGGAGCCAATGAGGCGGATCGACATCAGCGGCTCTGCCTGAAACCAAGACACGTCGGTCGAGCCAATCTTGCGATAGCGCTCGTCCCAATGCTCGCTCAGCCCTCGTGCTTTGCTCACTCCTGAACTGTGGCATACGAATTCGGAGCCTTCCAAATGTCAAGCAAAAAGATCCACTCCTGCGCTATTGGCTGGCCGCCTGATCACGAGTCTGCACGACGGGCAGTTGCCGTACCGCCTGTGAGATGCCCGCACTGGCTGACTTCAGCGCCGCACTTGAGCAGGGACTGTCAACCGAGGGGCAGGCCTGAATCTTGGCGGCCAACTTGGCAACTTGGTCAGCAAGTGCGGCGAAGGCAGTTGCATAGGACTGATAAAGGACGAGATCAATCCCCTCAACTTCGGTGGCCTCGCCTTCTTTCCTGGGATAGCCAGCAACATCGGACGACAGATTGCTGCTTGCCTCGGCAAAGGCCGGGCTCGAAGCGATGACGACATCGGGAGTGAGGGCCGTCAGACTTTCGTTGGAGAACTGCTGGACCAAACTGGTGCTGCTCTGATACGAGAGCTGAACCTTCACGGCGTTGAACGTCTTGACTGAGAACCCAAGACCGATGAGCAGGCTGAGAAGGAAGCCAACTCCGCACAGAAACAGCATCCGCCCTGGCTCGCGCTTGTAAGGCGCACGCAGTTCCGCAGTCCATGCTGTGCCGTCCCAGTACCGCTGACTGCCCTTGCGAATCGGGTCCTCATAGAAGCCAGGTTCCAGGCGAATAGGCGCGGCCTTGAGCTTTCCGCGACGCATCGACCTTCGAATGAACACCGGCATCAAGGAGCCGAGGCCGAATTTCAGGATCGTGAGAATAAGAAGCAGGAGATAGCCGCTGATTGCTCGACCGGCGATATCAAAGTCGAAATCAGCCCTGAATGTGATCAGGATGGCCACGATGACGTCTGGAGTCGCGAGCATGAGCCCGACGATGAACCAGACGTCAAACCAGATCGGACGGTCGTACAGGCGGATTGGGTCCTGCGCCGTCCCCGATGCTTTAGCCCGGTTCTTCTCGAGCTTTGCCTTCGTCTTGGCCTTCACTGAACCTCACTCTAGCGTGTTGGGCAATGATCCGCGGGTCAGCGGCGCTGAGCATCGTGCCAGTTATGACTGCCATGCGAGGGCGTGATTCAGTAAATTTCGCGGTTCTACTTACGCGCCGCCGGAGAATGGCTCCAGGTTTCGAAGCCGCCGTCGAGGTTCATCGACGCAACACCACACTCACGCAGCAGATTGGCCGCAGTGTGGCCGCGCTGCCCAACCTTGCAGTAGACGATGACATTCTGCTTTGGCAGCTGCTGACATCTGTCGCGAAGGTCATCGACGGGGATGTTGATCGCCTCTGGGATATGTCCCTGCCGAAATTCTTCAGGAGTGCGCACATCCACCAGCACTGCCCCATGTTGCATCTGCGAGGCCAGTTCGTTCCATTGCACGGTCTGCGTCAAGCCACTGAGCACGTTGTCGGCCATGTAGCCAAGCATGTTCACGGGATCCTTGGCCGACCCAAAGGGTGGCGCATATGCAAGCTCAAGATCGGCAAGCTCCGGTGCAGTGATGCCCGCGCGCATTGCCGTGGCCAGCACATCGATGCGCTTGTCGACGCCCTGGCGTCCCACGCCTTGCGCGCCGAGTATTTGGCCAGTCACTGGATCCACGACCATCTTCAGCATCATTGATTCCGAACCGGGGTAATAGCCAGCATGCGAACCCGGATGCGAGTGCAGCACGACGCAAGCCCGACCTTGGGCGCGCAGGCGCTTCTCACTCCAACCCGTCGTTGCCACCGCCAAGTCGAAGACCTTCACGATTGCGGTGCCGATCGTGGGAACTTCGCGAACCGGACGACCCATGATGTGGTCGGCCACCATCCGTCCCTGTCGATTGGCAATGTTGGCAAGTGGCACGAGCACAGCCTCCCCATCCAGGGCATCGGTCTTCTCGACTGCGTCACCAACGGCATAAATCGACGGATCACTTGTGCGGTTGAAGGCGTCGACGACTATGCCGCCCCGTGGCCCGACCTCCAGACCCGCGGCACTGGCCAAGGCTGTGTCGGGACGAACACCGATTGCCAGAATCACCAGATCGGCATCAATCCGCGATTCGTCAGCAAGGACGACTCCCTGCTCATCAATAGCTGACAGCCCTGATCCAAGCCGCACGGAAATCCCATGTGCGCTCAACTCGTCGGCAACTGGCTTTGCCATTTCGGGGTCGAGCGGTGCAAGCACCTGGTCCATTGCCTCGACAAGGGTGGTCGAGATTCCACGGTGCACGAGATTCTCGGCAGTCTCCACGCCGATGAACCCGCCTCCGATCACCACAGCGTGGCGCGGGCTGCTGGAGACGGCCTGGGAAAGCCGGGTGACGTCTTCAATCGTGCGCAGGGTCAGTGCCCGTTCGATACCGGGCAGATTTGGCACGATTGCCTGCGCCCCCGGGCTCATGATCAAGTAGTCGTAGGGCAGTTCGTAGATGCTTGCATCGGCGAGATTTCGCACAGTCACTGTCTTTGCAGTGCGATCGATGTCCGCCACTTCAGTGAGCACTCGAACATCGAGTCGGAATCGAGCATGCAGACTCTCTGGCGTCTGCAGAAGCAGGTCGCCTCGATTGGCGATCACTCCACCCATGAAGTAGGGCAGACCGCAGTTTGCATAGGAGACATATCCGCTTCGTTCCACAACGATGATCGATGCGCTCGGATCCAGCCTGCGAAGACGCGTCGCCGCGGACATTCCACCGGCAACGCCACCAATGATCACTACCTGCTTCATCTCAGCCTCCAAACAGACGTGACAGGAATCCGCCCTGCTTCTTGGCTGCATTCTTCTCTGCTGCTGTGCACGTGCATCGTTGCGCCTTTGGTACTCCTCGCATCACCTGATCAACATGCTGGCCGCAGCCAGCCCATGAGGTCTTACCGCAGTTCTGGCAGCTTGCTTGTCGGCACATGAAGATCCATTTCGGTCGTGGGAGCATTGATTCTAGTGCCAAGAGCATACCCCCCGGGGTATGCTCTTGGCAACTCAATCATCGAGGGCCAAGACAGGGGCAGGACCTATGAGTCAGCACGCAGAAGGTTCCTGGGATGCTCGTTATGCCAAGGATGGCTATCTGTTTGGGACCGACCCCAATGCCTTTCTCGTACGCCAGGCTCACCACATCCCACGCTCTGGCCTGGTGTTGGCCGTCGCAGACGGCGAGGGCCGCAATGGTGTGTGGCTGGCCCAGCAGGGATATGGCGTGCATGCAATCGAAGCATCGATGGTGGCGATTGAGAAGGCCACATCACTGGCCGTCTCGCGGGGCGTAGCCGTCGTAGAGGACTTCACATCGATTCAACCGGGCTGCATCTATTTCGAGCAAGTAGATGTGCTGAATTGGACTTGGCCTTTCGAGCAGTACGACGCCGTTGTCGCGATCTTCATTCAGTTCGCAACTCCAACGCAGCGCCGCAAACTATTTGGAGAATTGAGTGCAGCAATAAAGCGAAATGGAGTCCTGCTCATGGAGGGCTACCACCAGCGCCAACTTGGCTTTGGAACGGGAGGTCCTTCCGTCCTGGAACAGTTGTACGACGCAGAGCTGCTGCGCGAATCCTTCGCCGATCTGGATCTGATCTTGCTGCTCGACTACGACCAGGAGATTGACGAGGGGCAGGGCCATAGGGGCAGGTCGGCATTGACCGATCTCGTGGCGCGAAAATCGCTATGACTGGATGCTGGATAGTGCAGATGAGAGCTTCTCTGCGACTTCAGCCGCGATCGACTGCATATCCGGATTCGCTGCAAGCTCGCTCATGATCGCTGGATCGATGAAGTCGACCGTAGTTCCGTCCGGAATCGATCGAATCACCACATTGCACGGAAGCAGCAGGCCGACTTCGGGCTCGACTTGGAGAGCTCGGAAGGCGATGGCTGGATTGCAGGCGCCCAGGATCAGATAGCGATCAATTTCTGCACCGACCTTGGCCTTCAAGGTGGCCTGCATGTCAATCTCTGTGATCACACCGAAGCCCTGATCGGCAAGAGCAACGCCGACCTGGCTCCTGACCAGATCAAAATCCCGATCGAAAGTCCGACTCATTGAGTACGACATCGCGCATTCCTCACTGTTGAGAATCTGGATATTCACACGCCATGCGGGCAAGTGAAAGTCTTTCGTTCTGTCGGCAGACTCGAACTCCCCCAGTATACCCACAGGGGTATGCTGAAGACGTTCAGTCAGTCACACCTGACTCGCCCCTTCGAGAGGAACCCACCATGCGCACCAACGAGAGCACCGTCGATCGCGTCATCCGCGTCGCACTGGCCACAGTTGCGGTCGTGGTGGCGCTGCTTGTCGGCGCTGGCACCGCGCTTGGCATCATCTTGTTCGTCGTTGCGGCGATCCTGCTCATCACTGCTGCTGTTGGCTTCTGCCCCCTCTACCGAATTCTTGGTTTGCGGACCAACAGGTCCACATGACCAAAGGCGTCTGACGGATAGCAAGGTTCGATTGCAAATGCGACGGCCAGCACGACGTGCTTCCGGTGCCGGTCCGTGGCATTGCGCATCATGAGTCTTATGCGAGCCAGCGCAAGTGTTCACGATCTCCCAACAATGCCAGCCGCCTCCACAGTGCGCTACCGGGCACAGCCTGACTGGGGTGGCATTGCACAGCCTTCAGTTGAGTTCCACGATCCACGTCAATGACGACATCCACCTCTTGCACCTGGTGCCCTTTGAACGGCACCTTGAATTCTTCGGCAAGCGTCGCGGCCACATCTGCTGGCAAAGTCCAAGCAAGGACGCCCAAGCCCTGCTCTTGCGCTGCCTGCAAAGCAGCCTGGGTTGCAGCTTGGTGATCCGGATGCGACGTGACACCTGAGGGGTCGAACACCAGGAGCCCATCGACAGCAAAATCGCGCACCGCGGTCAAGATATCGGCTCGCAGCCTCGCCTGATTCGCACTTGCAAGGTCCCCGTCTGCGTAGGACAGGAGCCGCACGTTCGTCAGACCAAGTTCAATTCCAGCAGAACGCAGTTCAGCCTCTCGCACCTGCGCCAGTTCGCCTTCGACTCCGTGAAGAGTCGATGCCTCTCCGTGGGTAAAGCACAGAACCGAGGTACTGCCTCCCGCATTGACAAAGCTCGATAGCACCGCGCCAAGGCCGAAGGATTCATCATCCGGATGAGCCACCACCGCCAGTACCGACTTCCATGGCGGCAAGCTGCGTGAATTCGGATCCATGTGCATCTCCTTCAGTTCGACTTGCTAAGTGTATACCCCCGGGGGTATAGTTTTCCTACCGTCTCTTATTGGAGGTTTCATGTGTAGTCCCGCTGTCTGCAGAAGCTGCGGCAAGACCACCTACTCGGGATGCGGTATGCATGTCGACCAGGTGATGGCAACCGTTCCACCAGAGAATCGGTGCACGTGCAGATGAGCACCGTGACGATGACCATCGACAACTTCGAGACTTCAATTGCGAACTCCGAAATCGTGCTCGTAGATTTCTGGGCATCCTGGTGCGGCCCCTGCCGGAAGTTCGCACCGATCTTCGAGCGAGCCGCCCAGACTCATCCGGACATCACCTTCGGCAAGATCGACACTGAATCCGAACAGGTGCTTGCCGCTTCGGCACACATCACATCCATCCCCACGCTGATGGCCTTCCGGGACGGGATTCTCGTGTACCGGGAGGCAGGAGCACTTCCGGCTCAAGAACTTGAGCGATTGATCAGTTCAATCCGCGCGCTTGACATGGAAGACATTCGCAGCCAGTTGGCTGCGGCGCCAAAGCCTGCCTGATCTCGAACCCACGTCCGGCTCGACTTCAGTGCTCACGTCAGGAGATTCCTATGACTCGCACCGTCATTCTTGGGGCCGGCATTGCCGGGCACACTGCTGCCCTGCACCTTCGTCGGCAGCTGGGCAAGGAGCACGAGGTCATTGTCGTGTCTCCCAATTCACAGTGGAACTGGATTCCGTCGAACATCTGGGTGGGCGTCGGACAGATGTCTGTCAAGCAGGTGACCTTCCCACTTGCGCCTGTTTACGAACGCAAGGGCATTGATTTTCATCAGGCATTCGCGATCGAATTGCATGGCGAAGGCGACGCTGCGCACATGCGTCCCTATGTGACCGTGCGGTATACCGACTCTGCCCGCGAAGGACAGACAGGCGAGCTCGAATACGACTTCCTCATCAACGCGACTGGTCCCAAGCTCAACTTCGCCGCAACACCGGGACTCGGGCCAGATCAGCACACCTGGTCGGTGTGCACTGCAGACCACGCGAGCAAGACCGCCAAGGAGTTCACCCAGGTAGTGCATCGCCTCAAGTCAGGCCAACGCCAGACTCTGCTCATCGGAATGGGGCACGGCACGTGTACCTGCCAAGGGGCAGCTTTCGAATACACATTCAACGTTGAACGCGAGTTAGTGAAGGAGGGCGTCCGCGACTTAGCCGAGGTCATCTACATCACCAACGAGGAACACCTTGGTGACTTCGGCATGGATGGCATGAACTTCGGGCACAAGGGAGACGTGATCTCAAGTCAGTCCTTCACCGAGTCCATCTTCAGGGAACGCGGCGTGAAGGCAATCATGTCGGCGCATATTGATTACATTGAAGCTGGCCTTGCGCATTACGAACTCGTGGATGGCACAAAGGGTGCCCAGTCGTTCGACTTTGCCATGCTATTGCCGCCATTTCGGGGCGCCGATATGAAGGCCTTCGATCGCCAAGGCCGCGACATCACGTCTGAGATCTTTGCTCCCAGTGGATTCATGAAGGTCGATGCGGACTACTCCCCCAAGCCCTACGAGGAGTGGCTGCCTGGCGACTGGCCAAGCACCTACCAATCAGTGCAATACGACAATGTCTGGGCGGCCGGAATCGCTTTCGCACCACCGCACCAGATGTCGCGACCACGAAGCAGTCCAAATGGGACAGTGATCGCGCCGGCTCCACCACGCACCGGAATGCCCTCGGGAACCATTGGGAAAGCCGTTGCGATGAGCATTGCTGAGCGCATCAAGCATGGCGAGCGGGCGAAGGTTCACACGGCTTCGATGGCGCAGATGGGCGCAGCCTGCATTGCATCGGCAGGCAAGGGCTGGCGAACCGGCACGGCCGCTGCGATGACAGTGTTCCCGATCATTCCCGACAAGCAGAAGTACGGAAGCCTGGGGCGAGATACCCAGCAGACCTATGGAGAAATCGGGCTCAGCGCACACTGGATGAAGGTGATGCTGCACTACCTGTTCATCTACAAGGCAAAGGCACGACCGTTCTGGTACCTCATTCCCGAATAGTGATTGGAGACCGATGAACACCATCGTCCAGTTCTCAGATGCAGGCGTGCCTTCGGCGAGGGAAGTCCGGGCACGAGGCAATCTGGTGCTCCAACTGTGGAGATTCGCTCGTCTCAATCTGAAGATGCTGAGGATGATCACCCGTGGACACCACTGAACGCCGCATCTTTGGCGATTCACTTGCCGCAGTGACGCCATACGTTTCTAATACCCCTACGGGTATGGCTTTATAGTGATGCCATGGAAATCGACAACGAATTGCGGAAAGACGTGATGAATCGCCTCAAGCGCGCACGCGGACAGATCGACGGAGTCATCAACATGATGGAGGAGGGCCGCTCCTGCTCCGACGTCGTGACACAGATCGCTGCCGTCTCAAAGGCACTCGAGCGAGTCGGATTCAAGATCATCGCGACCGAGCTCAAGCAGTGCATTGAAGCGGGTGGCGACGTTCAGAAGGCTCAGGCCGACCTGGAGAAGCTCTTCTTGTCGCTGGCCTGAGCTAGCCCAGCAGGCTCACATCGCGAACAGCGCCGGTATCAGCTGACGTCACCATCGCGGCATACACCTGCAGGGCCGGTGAGACCACACGATCCCTGCCGATGGGCTTGAAGGCCTGCTTACCCTTGGCCTCCATTGCCGCGCGCCGCGTGGCAAGCTCCTCATCGTCAATATCGACATTGATCGTGCGGTTGGGAATATCGATGACGATCCGATCGCCTTCTTCGATCAGGGCAATCGCCCCGCCTGAAGCCGCTTCTGGCGAGACATGGCCGATGGACAGTCCCGAAGTGCCGCCGGAGAATCGACCATCAGTGATCAGTGCACACTGCTTGCCCAAGCCTCTGGACTTCAAGAAGGAGGTCGGGTACAGCATTTCCTGCATGCCTGGCCCGCCTCGAGGCCCTTCGTAGCGAATGACCACGGCATCGCCAGCGACGATCTGCTTGTTCAGGATCGCCTCGACTGCATCGTCCTGACTGTGGAAGATTCGGGCAGGACCAGCGAAGGTCAGCAATTCCTCATCGACACCCGCAGTCTTCACGATGCAGCCATCAGGCGCGATGTTGCCATGCAACACTGCGAGCCCGCCGTCTTGGGAAAATGCATGCTCACGATCGCGAATGACACCCTCGGAGCGATCCAGATCCAGGGAGTCATAGCGACGGTCCTGGGAGAAGGCAGTCTGAGTCGGAATGCCGCCTGGTGCAGCGCGGTAGAACTCAAGTACCGATTCATCCTTCGTCTGCGCGATATCCCACTTTGCCAGAGCCATCGCCATCGTTGGCTCATGCACTGTCGGCAATTCGGTATGCAATACGCCTGCGCGATCCAGCTCACCCAAGATCGCCATCACTCCACCCGCGCGGTGCACGTCTTCCATGTGCACGAGCTGCGAAGCCGGGGCGATCTTTGAAAGGTTTGGCACCTTGTGTGACATTCGATCGATGTCCTTCATCGTGAATGGCACACCTGCTTCACTCGCTGCAGCAAGCAGATGCAGCACTGTGTTCGTTGATCCCCCCATGGCGATGTCGAGCGCAATGGCATTCTCAAACGCTTTGAAGTTGGCAATGGACCTCGGCAGCAGCGTCTCATCATCTTCTTCGTAGTAGCGCTTGGTGATCTCGACGATCAAGCGACCGGCACGCAAGAAGAGTTCTTTTCGATCTGCGTGGGTAGCCAGCACCGAGCCATTACCCGGAAGAGAGAGGCCGAGCGCTTCGGTCAGGCAGTTCATCGAGTTAGCGGTGAACATGCCCGAGCAGGAGCCGCAGGTTGGGCACGCCGAGCGCTCCATTGCCTCGACTTCCTCATCCGAATTCTTCTCATCGCCCGCCTCGACCATTGCATCGATCAGGTCGACCTTGCGAGTGATCCCGTGCCAGGTGACCTTGCCGGCTTCCATCGGTCCGCCCGAGACAAAGACCACAGGCACGTTCAGGCGCATCGCAGCAATCAGCATTCCGGGAGTGATCTTGTCGCAGTTGGAGATGCACACCATGGCGTCAGCAGTGTGAGCATTGACCATGTATTCGACTGAGTCGGCAATGAGATCGCGACTCGGGAGCGAATACAGCATTCCCGCGTGACCCATCGCGATGCCATCGTCGATGGCAATCGTGTTGAATTCCTTGGCGATTCCGCCAGCAGCCTCGATCTCGCGAGCAACGAGCTGACCGAGGTCCTTCAGGTGCACATGTCCGGGCACGAACTGCGTGAAGGAGTTGACCACAGCGATGATCGGCTTGCCGAAATCTCCATCTTTCATGCCTGTGGCGCGCCAGAGCGCGCGGGCACCGGCCATATTGCGGCCGTGGGTGGACGTTCGAGAGCGATACATCGGCATGGCAGACCTCACAGAACAGTAGGGCTAACGGATCAAAGACTACCCCGCGCGACAAGAGCTCCTATCGAATCGAAACTAGTCGCTGACGCCGAGCCTCTCGAGCAGCAAGGCACGCACTTTGGCCGCATCGGCCTGACCGCGTGTTGCCTTCATTACTGCACCAACGATGGCGCCAGCCGCCTGAATCTTTCCGCTCTTGATCTTCTCGGCGACATCGGGCTGAGCAGCCAGCGCATCGTCAATGGCTGCAAGCAGAGCTCCGTCATCACTGACAACGGCAAGGCCGCGACTTTGCACGATGACATCGACGGTTCCTTCCCCAGCAATCAGTCCCTCAAATACCTGGCGAGCCAACTTGTCGTTGAGCGCGCCGCTGTCGATCAATGCTTCGACCTCCTGAATGTCGTGCGGAGTGACACTGATCTGATCGAGTTCAACGCCTTGCTCATTGGCTACCCGTAGCAATTCGCCAGTCCACCATTTGCGCGCTGCGCTGGAGTCGACGCCAATAGCGATTGTGGCTTCGACGAGTTCGATAGCGCCAGAGTTGGCAAGGGTCTGCAATTCGAACTCGCTGATGCCCCATTCGACCATCAGCCGCGCTCGCTTGACTGAGGGCATCTCGGGCAATCCGGCTCGCAGTTCTTCTATCCACTCGCGACTGGGAGCCATCGGAAGCAGATCAGGCTCGGGGAAGTACCGGTAATCCTCGGCTTCCTCTTTGGAACGGCCACTTGTGGACCGACCAGTGTCCTCATTGAAGTGTCGAGTCTCCTGAATGACTCGTCCGCCGGAATCCAGCAGTGCGGCTTGACGCTCGATCTCACTGCGCACAGCACGTTCAACTGAACGCAGGGAGTTCACGTTCTTGGTCTCACTTCGCGTACCCCAGCCGTCACCAGGCCTGTTCAGGGAGAGGTTGACATCGCATCGCATGGATCCTTCCTCCATGCGCACATCAGAGACTTTCAGGGCGCGCATGACATCACGCAACTCGGTCACATAGGCCCTGGCTACTTCGGGAGCCAATTTGCCGGTGCCAATCACTGTCTTTGTGACGATTTCAATCAGCGGGATGCCTGCGCGGTTGTAGTCCACGAGGGAGTAGTCGGCGCCATGAATGCGTCCGGTGCTGCCACCTGTATGCGTCAACTTGCCGGTGTCTTCCTCCATGTGCACGCGCTCGATCTCCACGCGCACGACCTGAGGACCGTTGTCCGTTGCGACCGTGACATCCAGATACCCGTCAAAGCACATGGGTTCGTCGTACTGACTGATCTGGTAGTCCTTGGGCATATCGGGGTAGAAGTAGTTCTTACGAGAAAAGCGACACCAATCAGCAATCGTGCAGTTGAGTGCAAGACCGATACGGATGGTGGATTCGATCGCCTGACGATTGACGACCGGCATGGAGCCAGGCAGACCCAAGCACACCGGACATACATGCGTGTTGGCTTCTGCCCCGAATGCCGTCGAACATCCGCACCACATCTTGGAATTCGTACCAAGCTCTACGTGCGTCTCAATGCCGATGATCGGCTCGTAGCGACTGATCGCTTCGTCGTAAGGAAGATAAACGTCCGTGGGCGTGGTCACAGTGCTGGTGCCTCCTCAATCAACAGATGTCCCCACTTGTCGGTGAGCGCGGCCTCGAGGGCTCCCCCGGCCAGATAGAGCCGATCGTCGGCCATAGCCGGCGCCATGATCTGGAAGCCAACCGGCAGACCATCTTCTGGTGCAAGTCCGATTGGCAGCGACATCGCGCAGATGCCGGCTAGGTTCACCGGGATCGTTGCCACGTCGTTGAGGTACATGGCAATCGGGTCGTCGAGTTTCTCTCCCAATTTGAATGCTGTCGTGGGTGCGGTCGGTGAGACAAGCACATCGACTTTCTCGAATGCGGAATTGAAATCGCGCGTGATGAGTGTGCGCACGCGCTGTGCCTGGGCGTAGTAGGCGTCGTAGTAGCCACTGGACAAGGCGTAGGTACCAAGGATGATGCGCCGCTTCACCTCGGGGCCAAACCCGGCCTCACGCGTGATCGCCATCACCTGCTCCACTGAATTCGAGCCGTCGTCGCCAGCACGAAGTCCGTAGCGCATGCCATCAAAGCGAGCAAGATTGCTCGAGGCTTCAGAAGGCAGGATCAGGTAGTAGGCCCCCAGCGCGTATTCCATATGCGGGCATGAGACTTCGACGATCTCTGCACCTAATCCCGCGAGAATATTCAGTGCCTCGGCGTAACGCTGAGCAACGCCGGTCTGGTAACCATCGCCGCCCAGTTCCTTCACCACGCCGATGCGCATACCGCGCACATCAGCCCTGAGAGCTGCTCCGACGAAATCAGGAGCCTCGGCATTGATCGATGTTGAATCCATCGGATCATGCCCGGCGATCGCCGCGTGCAGCAAGGCGGTATCAAGCACCGATCTGGCGCATGGTCCCGGCTGATCCAGCGATGAGGCAAGAGCGATTTGCCCGTAGCGGGAGACGCCGCCATATGTCGGCTTCACTCCCACCGTGCCAGTCACCGAAGCGGGTTGGCGAATCGAGCCGCCCGTGTCAGTTCCGATGGCCAACGGAGCTTCAAATGCGGCAAGAGCCGCGGCCGAGCCTCCGCCTGACCCGCCCGGAATGCGATCAAGATCCCAAGGATTGTGCGTCGGCCCAAAGGCCGAATGCTCAGTCGAGGAGCCCATGGCGAATTCATCCATGTTGGTCTTGCCCAAGATGACGATGTCTGCGGCTCGCAGGCGTTGCACCACAGTTGAGTCATATGGCGGTCGCCAGCCCTCCAGGATTCGCGACCCAGCCGTTGTCGGCTCACCCTTCATGGCCAGGACATCCTTCAGCGCAAGAGGAACACCTGCCAAGGGTCCGAGTCGCTCGCCCGCGGCTATCCGCACATCGACGCTCTTGGCCTGCGCAAGCGCCGACTCACTGGTCAGGTGCAAGAAGGCGTGCACTTTGTCGTCGACGGCAGCAATGCGATCAAGGTGCACCTGTGTTACCTCAACTGCAGAGGTCTGTCTGCTTGAGATAGCAGCAGCCAACGTGGCTGCGGACTGCCGGATGAGATCACTCACAGTTATTCCTCATCCAGAATTCTGGGAACGCGGAAGCGGTCATCCTGAGCTGACGGAGCCCCAGAGAGCGCTTCATCTCGACTCAGGCTCGGCTTCACGACGTCGTCGCGAAAGACATTGACCATTGGGATCGGATGCGACATCGGCGGAATATCGTCGGCCGTGACTTCAGAGATACGAGCCACCGAGTGCAGGATCACATCGAGTTGCTCCGCATAGTGATCGAGTTCGGCTTCAGTGAGCTCAAGTCTGGCGAGTTTGCCCAAATGTGCGACATCGGCCCTGCTGATAGACATGACGCCATCCTATGAACCTCGCTTCATGAACGAAGTGCGGCTGCCAATCCATCGGCAAGGAGTACTGCAAATCGCTCAGGACTGACGACTGGAACGCCTAGCGCTTCGGCCTTGTCGAGTTTGGATCCAGCATTCTCGCCAGCAACCAGCACATCGGTCTTCTTTGAGACTGATCCCAGGACCTTGCCTCCTGCATCAAGGACGGCTTGGCCGGCTGAATCTCGAGTGAAGCCTTCAATCGAACCGGTGATGACCACGCTCACCCCGGTGAGTGGGCCCTGAGCTTTCTCCTTCTTGTCCTGTGTGAGTTGCATGCCGCCTTGACGCCACTTGTCGATGATGTCGCGATGCCAGTCGACGGCGAACCACTCAGCAACTGCCTCGGCGATCACTCCCCCGACCCCTTCGACAGCCGACAGAGCTTCTGGGGACGAGCCAGCAATCGCGTCGACGGAGCCGAACTCGTCGGCAAGTGCCTGCGCCGCAGATGGACCAACATGACGAATGGACAAAGCCACCAGCATTCGCCACAGCGGACGGGTCCGAGCCACCTCAAGCTGATCCAGAATGATCTTTGCGTTCTCGCTGAGTTGCACAGATCCGTCGCCGGTGTCAGCAGCTTTGACGAAGAACTCGCATGAAGCGAGCAGCTCGTCGTTCAGGAGGAAGACATCGCCGATGTCGCTGACGACTCCGCAATCAAGCATCGCCGCTGCCGCTTTGGCACCCAAACCCTCAATGTCCAATGCTCCACGCGAGGCGATGTGAATCAGACGTTCGCGAAGTTGCGCCGGACAGGACCGTGAGTTCAGGCAACGCAGATCCTTGTCTCCTTCCTTCTCTGGGGCCAGCATCGTTCCGCACTCAGGACAGTGCGTTGGCATCCGGAATTCGCGCTCTTGGCCCGTCCGTAATTCGATCACTGGACCAAGCACCTCTGGTATGACGTCGCCGGCTTTGCGCAGGAAGACCATGTCACCGATGAGCACGCCCTTGCGGGAGACCTCAAAGCCGTTATGCAAAGTGGCCATGGCAACAGTCGAGCCGGCGACCTTCACTGGCTCCATCACCGCAAATGGGGTGACCCGACCTGTGCGTCCCACGTTCACCTGGATATCAAGCAGACGTGTGCGAACAACTTCAGGTGGGTACTTGTAGGCAATGGCCCATCGAGGTGCTCGTGAGGTCTCGCCGAGCATGCGCTGCATCGCAAGGTCATCCACCTTGATGACGATGCCGTCAATCTCGTGGGCTACGTCGTGACGGTGTTCGCCATAGAAGCGCACGTACTCCAGGACTCCAGTTTCGTCCGCATGAATGGCGATGCGATCACTGGTCGGCAGCCCCAGCGCAGAGAGCAGCTCATAGGCCTGACTCTGGCGGGTGATGGCCAAGCCATCGACAACGCCGACACCATGCAAAGTCAGGCCCAGTCGGGCCAGTCGATTGGTCGCATGGTCAACCTCGGCCTGCAGCCGATCCACCCGCGCCAACTGTCGATCAGTCCTGGCTTTGCGCCGAGCCTCTTCAAGCTCGTCCTGCCGCTTGTCCACTCGCTGACGCAGACTGCCGGCAGCGGCATTGCGAGGATTGGCGAGCGGAGCCTGGCCCTGGTCGAGCAGTTCGGCGTTCAGGGAGTCAAAGGCCGCGATAGACAAGAACACCTCTCCACGCACTTCAATGAGCGCGGGCAGTTCGAATCCTGGCTGTGGGGTGAGTACCTGTGGAATGGCGGGCACGAACTGGGCATTGAATGTGACGTCCTCGCCGACGCGCCCATCACCTCGGGTGGCCAAGCTGCGCAGTCGGCCAAGCTCGTAGACCGCATCGATGGCCAGCCCGTCGATCTTGAGTTCACACAACAGCGATGGCAGGCCATTTGCCGACTTGGCTAAGCGCTCGAGCCAGGTCTGAAGCTCGACCTCATCGAATACGTTGTCCAGGGAATACATGCGCTGAAGATGCTCAACCGGCGAGAACAGCGAGCTGGCTGCACCTCCGACATCCGTGGTCGGCGAATCCTGGCCTTGAAGAATGGGCCACTGCGTCTCGAGCTCCACCAGCTCGGCAAACAGGCGGTCGTACTCAGCATCATCAATGGCCGGGTTGTCACGCAGGTAATAGGCATCGCGTGCCTGCTCGATCTTCTCAACCAGCGCAAGCCAGTGCGACCGCACTGCATCTGGAAGCTCAGCCACTGGGCTCCTCCTGTCTCAACACCCGCCCGGCGCGTACACAAGCACTGTATGCAGCGCGCACCTGCGCCCATTGCGCACCTGCGCACCCACACGTAGGGGTGATGACCACATTCGCCATGTGTGCAGCATCATCCATCCCCAGGTGATGGGCGAGAGTGCGCATCGGCGCACTGACCAGTGCATCGCTCCTGCGTGGATCAATATGCGCGAGTGGACTGACACTGCCTGCCCAGATGCCAAGGCCAGACTCCCAAGCTTCACCGATGGCGTCTTCGTCTATGCCCGCAAGCGTGAGATCGAAGCTCACGAACTTCGCATCGGCATTGGTCAGCACTCGAATGGGCGGAGCTGTCGCGCAGCAATGCACACCGCTCATGAGTTCTGGCACTGCTGTCAACACTTCACGCAATGCGTCCTGCGCAAGTGGCGGATCGACCGGGTCGAACCGCGATAGACCACTGACACTGCCAATGCTTCCCTCCAGCACAGCATTCAAGCCGGGTTCGTCGACCTGTAACACAATGGTGGCTCCCGGGAATCTGCGCTGCAGATCTGCCACATGAACCCGAACGGCCTCAGCCAATGCACCAGCCAAGTCGCGACAGGCTCCCGCGTCCTTCAATATCCGTTCGCCACCTGCGAGTTCGATGCTCGCCGCCATGGTCCATGGGCCAACAATCTGTGCCTTCAACGGACCGCTGTAGTCCTGCCCAAATTCCTCCAGCCCGTCCAGATCCTCGCCCACCCACGAGATCGCTCTTCGCATGAGTCGACTCTTGCCATCAGTGATACGCCAGCCATCCGCAGTGGTTTCCAGACCGAAATCCGCACCTACGGCATGCAGGAGAGCCCCCGTGCGACCAATGAAGTCACCGCCAGGCCCGCGGTTGGGCAATTCTGGAACATGAAGAAAGTCGGGCAGCTCCCCAACGACGATTCGTGCGGCATCGCGGGAATCCTCGCCCGGAAGAGAACCGATTCCTGTCGCCGCCGCTGGCTCCCAGGGGAAACTCAATTCTTGACGACCCGTCGAGTGCGCTCAACTGTTGCCGAGCCCATCACGCGTGTCCCGTCGTAGAGCACGACCGCCTGACCCGTGGCGAGCCCGCGAATACTCTCCTGCAAATCGACGATGAGCTCTTCGCCTACCAATCGAGCTGTGGCTTCAACAGGATCGCCATGCGCCCGGACTTGTGCGGTACATGCATGCGGTTCGGCGTTGAGAGGCTCATTTGTCCAAGTCGGTCGAATCCCTGAGATCTGATCAATGTCGAGCAGGGTAGGCGGGCCGACGAAAACCTTGTGTGATTGCACATCGATGTCCACGACGTACCGGGGCTTGCCATCCGCGGCCGGCACGCGCAGATCAAGGCCACGTCGCTGACCGATCGTGAATCCGAAGGCGCCATCGTGTTCGGCGACGATCTCTCCGGAGGTCACATCGATGACTTCTCCTGGCTGGTCTCCTAGCTTCCGACGCAGGAATGCCGCGGTGTCACCATCTGGGATGAAACAGATGTCATGGCTGTCTGGCTTGCGTGCCGTCAGGAGTCCGCGCCACTCAGCCTCAACGCGGACCTGCTCCTTGAAATCGCCGCCGAGCGGAAACAGCGAGTGCTGGAGTTGCCAGCCTTCAAGCACGCCAAGGACATAGGACTGATCCTTTTCCGGATCCACTGCCCGATGGAGTTCTTTGCCGTGCGGACCATCGCTGACCACCGCATAGTGACCTGTCGCCACTGCATCAAAACCGAGTGCGAGTGCTCGATCCAGGAGCGCAAGGAACTTGATGCGCTCATTGCATCGAAGGCAAGGGTTCGGCGTGTTCCCGTGCTGATACTCGTCCAGGAAGTTCTCCATGACATCAACTGCGAACTGCTCCGACAGGTCCCAGACATAGAAGGGAATATCGAGTCGGTCAGCCACGCGTCTGGCATCGCGCGCATCATCCAGAGTGCAACAGCCACGAGATCCCGGCACACTCGCCGATTTTGATAGCGCCAAATGCACGCCGGTGACCTCATGGCCAGCGTCGACCATCCGAGCAGCAGCAACGGATGAGTCAACTCCCCCAGACATCGCCGTCAGAACCTTCATGCCCGACTCCGAACCGAACCGGCGCGGGTGGCGCGCTCCACAGCACCGGGGAGCACGCCAAGCAGTCGATCGATGTCCGCCGTGGTGGTTTCGCGGCCGAGACTGAATCTCAGTGATCCACGGGATGCCTGCGCCTGGGCACCCATGGCCAGGAGAACATGGCTGGGCTCGGGAATCCCCGCGGTGCAGGCCGAACCGGTGGAGCAATCAACGCCGGCGGCATCCAGCAGCAGCAGCAGTGCATCGCCTTCGCAGCCATCAAAGGTGAAGTGCGCGTTCGCCGGAAGCCGACCATTGCCATGTAAGTCTGGGTCACCATTGAGGTGCGCCCCAGGAACCGCTTCAAGCACCCGCCTCACTAGTTCATTGCGTACGACGCGCACGCGTGAAGCGAAGTTCACTTGATTCATCACACTCTCGTGCACGGCAACCGCGAAGGCAGAGATGCCGGCTGCGTCCAAGGTGCCCGATCGAATCTCGCGCTCATGGCCGCCCCCATGCATGACAGGTATCGGCTTGACGTCTGGATCCAGGATGAGCGCTCCAACCCCGAAGGGTCCACCAACCTTGTGTCCGGAGATCGTCACAGCGGTGGCCCCCAGCTCGCTGACATCCATGTGCAGCTGCCCGAGCACTTGCACTGCGTCGGTGTGAAACGGCACGCCATAGGACTTGCACATGGCGGCAAGTTCGTACACCGGCTGCACTGTGCCAACCTCGTTGTTCGCCCACATCACTGTGCAGAGTGCAATGTCACCTGCGGCCAAGCTGTCTTCAATGGGGCCCAGCTCCACGCGGCCAAGTGCGTCCACCGGTGCCCACATCACCTTCGCCGACTCATGTTGCGCGAGCCAGGCAACTGGATCAAGGACTGCGTGATGCTCGATCGCAGACGAAATCACTCCGCTCCGGCCAACTGCTTCTCCCATCCAGAACAGGCCCTTGACAGCCAAGTTGTCTGCCTCGGTGCCCCCGCTGGTGAAGATCACAGCGCTGGGACGCGTGTACAGATCGGCGGCGATGCTCTCGCGAGCCTCTTCGACGATTCGTCGCACACGGCGACCCGAATCATGCAGCGAAGAGGGATTGCCGACCAAGGCGCTGACTTCCAACCAACGCTGTTGCACAGCAGGCAGCATCCGGGTCGTTGCAGCGTGGTCCAGATAGCTGCGGTCAGTCACAAATAAACATGGTAGTGCCCGCCTCAGCGGCCGGTGAACGTCGCTTTGCCCGGACCGTTCTCGATGAATGACTGCATCCCGTTGACACGATCCTCCGTGGCAAACAATGAGGAGAAGGCCGCCCGCTCGAGTTCCAGCCCGGTTTCCAGATCAACATCCAGTCCGCGGTCGATTACTCGCTTTGCCGCCTGCATGGCGATTCGTGGACCAGCGGCAAGCTGCGCTGCCCACTCCATTGCCCGCGCGAGAACCTGATCGGAAGGAACGACGACATCAACAAGCCCGATGGCCAGCGCTTCCTGCGCTTCCACGAAGCGACCGGAAAAGATCAACTCCTTGGCCTTGGACACGCCAATGAGTCGAGGCAGTCGCTGAGTGCCACCGGCACCGGGGATCAATCCCAGCAGTATTTCTGGCTGGCCGAGGCGGGCATTGTCGCCTGCAACGCGGAAGTCACACGCCAATGCCAATTCGCATCCTCCACCCAGCGCGAATCCAGTGATTGCTGCAATGCTTGGCTGCGGCAGTCTGGATACCGCAGAGAAAGCCTCTTCAAGTCGCAGCGAAACACCGATCATTGCCTGATAGTCCATATCGGCCATCTCTTTGACATCGGCGCCAGCTGCGAACAGTCGCTCGCCACCATGCAGAACAACAGCACGAACATCCTCGCGACGAGCGAGCTCGCTTGCGATTTGGAAGATCTCTGACTGCACCTGAACTGACAAGGCATTCATCGGCGGACGTTGCAAAGTCACGACAGCAATGGCGTCGGCGACTTCGAGATTGATGAACTCAGGCATGTCTTCTCCACTGAAATGGGGCGTTTCAAGCGAGCCTATCGGCGGACGTTGCGGAGGGCCGCCCTAGTAGCGTGTATCCAATGGCCCACACTCACGTCCGTCCCGGTTGGGATCCTCTCGGCGTCACCTCCGATGGGCAAGGCGGAGTCAACGTGGCGCTCTGGGCCGAAGGCGCTGAGCTGATTCAACTGTGCTTGTTCGACGAGGACGGAACCGAGCGCCGGATCGACATCTCGCACCGTGTCTTCAACATCTTCCACGGCCACGTGCACAACGTGCCAGTGGGCACGCGTTACGGATTTCGAGTGCACGGTCCTTGGGATCCAAATTCAGGACATCGCTGGAATCCCAACAAGCTGCTCATCGATCCATACGCGCGCGCCATCGAGGGCGAGCTTCTACTGGACCCTTCGATCTTTGGTCATGTGGGCACCGACGACTTGGCTTTCAACGCTGCGGATTCTGCCGACTCTGTGCCGCGCTCCATAGTGGTCAACAGCGAATTCGATTGGGGCAGCGACAAGTTTCACCATGTGCCGTGGGGTGACACCGTCATCTATGAGGCCCATGTCAAAGGTCTGACCAAGCTGCACCCGGGCATTCCTGAGCATCAACGCGGTACCTATGCAGGCGTTGCGCATCCGCTGGTCATCGAGCATTTGAAGTCTCTCGGTGTCACCGCGGTGGAGCTCATGCCAGTCCACCATTTCGTCAATGAGATCCACCTGCTTGAGACCGGGCTCACGAACTACTGGGGCTACAACTCCATCGGCTACTTCGCCCCGCATGCCGCCTATTCATCTGCAGGGACTCGCGGCGAGCAGGTCAATGAGTTCAAGCAGATGGTCAAGGACCTCCATGCAGCTGGGCTGGAAGTCATCCTCGATGTTGTGTACAACCACACGGCCGAGGGCAACGAGATGGGGCCAACGCTGAGCTTCCGAGGTATCGACAATGACGACTACTACCGGCTTCGCGACGGTGGACGCCACTACACCGACTACACCGGCACCGGCAACACTTTGGATATCTCCAAGCCGCATGTTCTCCAACTCGTGATGGATTCATTGCGCTACTGGGTCACTGAAATGCATGTCGATGGCTTCCGCTTCGATCTTGCTTCTGCACTCGCCCGTTCGCTGCACGACGTCGACATGCTTGGCACCTTCATGTCCACGATTCACCAGGACCCAGTGCTCCGCCGAGTCAAACTCATCGCTGAACCATGGGATATCGGCCCGGGTGGCTATCAGGTTGGCGAGTTTCCGTCACTGTGGACTGAATGGAACGGCAAGTACCGCGACTGCATCCGAGATTTTTGGCGCGGGTCATCGGGCATCGGCGAAGTGGGTTGGCGACTCACTGGTTCCGCAGATCTCTATGCCTCTGAAGGCCGTCGACCTTTCGCCTCAATCAATTTCATCACCGCACACGATGGATTCACGATGAATGATCTCGTGAGTTATGAGAGCAAGCACAACGAAGCCAATCTTGAAAACAACCGCGACGGCACCAACGACAATCGCTCTCGCAACTATGGCGTCGAGGGGCCAACAACAGATCCGGAGATCAACAGAGTCCGCAAGCGGCAGATGCGCAATCTGTTCACCACTCTTGCGCTATCCACCGGCGTGCCGATGTTCACGGCAGGCGACGAATTCGGACGGACCCAACAGGGCAACAACAACGCCTACTGCCAGGACAACGAGACCTCATGGATCGAGTGGCAGCTCACGCAGGAACAGCAGGATCTGCTGACCTTCAACCAGCACGTCATGCAGATCCGCAAGGCGCATCGGGCATTTCGTCAGCGCTACTTCTTTGACGGTCGCCCGATGACCGAAGGCGGACCCAAGGACTTGGCATGGATCGCAGCCGATGGGCATGAGGTGCCCGAAAGCGCCTGGCACGACGGGGGGCAGCGGACCCTTGGCATGTACATCGCTGGCGATCTGCAAGACCGACCTGACGGCCCACCCGTCAGCGACGATTCATTTCTGCTGATCATTCACGCAGGCGAAGATCCACATGAGTTCACCCTGCCCGGACAGCCATACGGCGCAAGCTACCTGCGCATTCTTGACACTGACGCCGATCTATCGGTGCCGGCGCTGGCCAATGAACCTGCAGGCGGAACGCTCACCTTGGCTCCCAGGAGTTTGGTGCTCTTCCGCGTCAGCGACTAGTCCTAGCCGGTGAACTGCACGGGCGCTTCGCCTACTTCCTGCTCGGCAACAACGATCGGCAGGGTTTCCAGTCCCATCTCGAACGATGAGGTCAAGCCTCGATGCGAAGGCAGGATCCGCACGGTATAGCCGAAGGGACCGTTCTGTTCGAGTTCGAGTTTGAGGGTGTACAGCCAACGATTGCCCTCGTAGCCCTCAGTCGCGGTCATCACCGGCGACTGTGAGTTGACGATGCGGTCATTGGAATCTACGCGACCGTGCACCACCTGCACGATGACATCGTCAGGAGTCAGGTCGCCCAACGCGACATTTGCGCGGATCTCAACCTCGGTGCCCAGATTGACGATGTCACCAATGCCCTGAATCTCAACATGCTCAACTGAGGCAGACGGCCAAGCAGCCCGCACTCGTGACTTCCAGTATGAAAGCTCGCGAGCAACCTCGTAGTTGTTCTCACAGGCTTTTCGTCCAGCCTCAGCCGCCGGCAAGTACAAGGTGTTGACGTAGTCGCTGACCATCCGACTTGCCAGGACCTTTGGACCGAGGGTACGCAGCGTGTGCCGCACCATGCCTATCCAGCGGGCTGGCAGACCGGACTCGTTGTTCTCGTAGAAAGTCGGCGCGACGGTGCGACCCATCAGGTCGTACAGGCCGGCTGCTTCGAGGTCATCGCGCCGATCAGGATCATCAACACCATCAGCAGTAGGAATTGCCCAGCCGTTCTGACCGTCAAACCACTCATCCCACCAGCCATCAAGAATGGACAGGTTGAGTGCTCCGTTGAGTGCAGCCTTCATGCCCGATGTGCCACTGGCTTCCAGGGGACGGATCGGATTGTTCAGCCACACGTCGCAGCCGGGGTACAAGATCGTGGCCATTGCCATGTCGTAGTTCGGCAAGAAGACAATGCGGTGACGGACGTCTTCACTGTCGGCAAACTGCACGAGCTCTTGAATGAGTCGCTTGCCGCCTTCATCGGCAGGGTGCGACTTGCCAGCAACAACCATTTGTATTGGCCGGCTCTCATCCAGCAGCAATGCACGCAATCGCGCCTTGTCACGCAGCATCAGTGTCAAGCGCTTGTACGAGGGCACCCGGCGGGCAAAGCCAATAGTGAGCACATCGGGATCAAGGACTGAGTCGATCCACTTGAGCTCGGTCTCGGTTGCTCCACGGGCTAGCCAGGACTCCTTCAACATCGAACGCGTCATTGCAATGAGCTCTTGGCGAAGCTCACGCTTGACCGCCCACAGTCGATCATCGGGCGCATCGGAAATCATGCGCCAGCCATCGGCATCATTGAGCATCTCAGCTCGGTCTGAGCCAAGTGCAAGGTCTCGAATCTGGCGAGCAGTCCACGTTGGGGCGTGGACGCCGTTGGTGATCGAGGTGATCGGTACATCCTCGTTGTCGAACTCCGGCCAAAGTCCGGCAAACATGCCGCGCGAGACTTGACCATGCAGAAGGCTCACGCCATTTGCACGTCCGGCGATACGCAGACCCATGACTGCCATATTGAAGACGTTTGGATCTCCGCCCGCGTAATCCTCAGCACCAAGGGCCAGGATCCGCTCGACCGGAACGCCGGCCTCGGCATTGTCGCCGCCAAAGGTGCGTGCAACGAGCTCACGTGGAAAACGGTCGATGCCTGCGGGCACCGGAGTATGGGTCGTGAATACCGTGCTGGCACGCACGGCCTCAAAGGCCTCGTCGTAGCTGAGTTTGACGTCAGACTGCACGAGTTCACGGATGCGCTCGAGGCCAAGGAATCCCGCGTGACCCTCGTTGGTGTGGAAGACCTCAGGTTCGGGCGCCCCTGTGATGCGGCAATAGGCACGCAGCGCGCGCACCCCGCCAATGCCAAGCAGCATCTCCTGCAGCAGACGGTGCTCACCACCTCCGCCGTAGAGACGATCGGTGACATCACGTTCGGCCTGACCGTTCTCCTCAACATCTGAATCAAGCATCAGCAGCGGGATACGACCAACCCGGGCAATCCAGACATGCGCATGGATGGCCCGCCCACCTGGAAGTCCAACTTCGATGCTTGCTGCGGTGCCATCTGCCTCGCGCAGCAAGGTGACCGGGCTGCCGTCGGGATCGCAGACGGGGTAGCGCTCAAGTTGCCAGCCATCTCGTGACAGCGACTGCTTGAAGTAGCCGGCTCGGTAGAACAGGCCAAGCCCGATGATCGGCACGCCGAGATCGCTAGCGGTCTTCAAGTGATCGCCCGCCAGAATGCCCAGGCCACCGGAGTACTGCGGAAGAGCCGCTGTCACGCCAAATTCAGGCGAGAAGTAGGCGATCCCCTTGGCGGCACCCTCGCCAAGTGACTGGTACCAACGATCGCTTGCGAGATAATCACTGAGATTCTCAGCCCGGTGGTTGATCCATTGGACAAAACCGTCATCTGCTGCCAAGCCTTCAAGACGCTCGGCGGAGACCTCGCCCAGCAGACGCACTGGATCCTCTTCAACAGCCAGCCACAGTTCTGGGTCAATGGACTTGAACAGGTCCCGAGTCTCTGGATCCCACGACCAGCGCAGATTCAGCGCCAGATCTTCTAGGGCAGCCAGTCGCTGCGGAAGGACCGTACGGACAGTGAATCGTCTGATTGCTCTCACTGGACCACAGTAGTCGATATGATAGCGCTTACATGAGCACCCAGATCACAGCCATGTGAATTTCACGCAACATCTGGGTGCCAGAACATTGAGCGCCCTTGGTGAGGAGTCAGCAGCCGTGAATACCGAGCCCACGCAGGTACGGTCTGCTGCATGGTCGACGCCATCAACAGCCGCAAAGCCAGCACCATGAATGCCGCCGCCCATCCTTGGCTGCCGCCGAACACGACTGTTCCCGCCGAGCTCTCCGGCCGATTTCAGATCACTGAGGTCAGCCCAACAGTGCTGGGCGGGCGCCGACCAGCAGCTGCAGTTGTCGGCGAGTCAATCGAGGTGCGCTGCGCAAGTTTTCGCGAGGGCCATGACGCGCTGGGGCTGCACCTGGTGCTGCGCGATCCATCAGGAGTTGAGCGTTCACGCACGCGCATGACCCCGCTCAACGACGGACTGGATACATGGGTCGGATCCTTTCGGCCCGACGCGATGGGCCTTTGGCATTTCGATATCGAAGCCTGGGGCGATCCATGGGCAACATGGGTGGCTCGCGCTCAGATCAAGATTCCAGCGGGTGTCGACGTTGAACTGGAGTGCGAAGAGGGTGCGCGCATTCTTGAACACGCACTCGTCCAAGCATCCTTCCCCCGCAACTCTGCGATCGAAGTAGCACTTCAGGCCTTGCGATCAGGCCTATCGCCCAAGGTTCGTCTGGCTTCTGCCGTTGACCCTGGCGTGGCCGACGCGATGTACACCTCGCCCATTCGACAGACCGTGACATCTAGCGGACCTTGGCCAGTGCAAGTGCAGCGCAGACGAGCGCTCTTTGGGTCCTGGTACGAACTCTTCCCACGCAGCGAAGGCGCAGATGTGGCGAAGAAGAAGTCCGGAACTCTCCGCACGGCGATGTTGCGTTTGCCGGCAATCGCCGAGATGGGCTTTGACGTGGTCTACGTGCCGCCCGTCCACCCAGTAGGCGAGGTCAACCGCAAGGGACCCAACAACATATTGACTCCCAAGGCTGGCGACCCTGGTTCACCGTGGGCTATTGGGTCCGCAGCTGGCGGGCACGACGCGATTCACCCAGACCTTGGCACCCTGAAGGACTTCACCGCCTTTGTCGCTCGCGTGGATGAGTTGGGCATGGAGCTCGCCTTGGACCTCGCGCTCCAGACAGCGCCCGACCATCCCTGGGTCACCAGCAATCCAGAGTGGTTCACCACGCGCGCTGACGGCACGATCGCGTACGCGGAGAATCCCCCAAAGAAGTACCAGGACATCTACCCATTGAACTTCGATCTGGATCCCGAGGGTCTCTACCTGGAGATCGAGCGGATCGTTCGTCTTTGGGTGGCCAGAGGTGTGCGCATATTCCGAGTGGACAACCCGCACACCAAGCCGCTGTGGGTGTGGGAACGATTGATCGCAGCAATCAATGCGACCGATCCGGAGGTGCTGTTCCTCGCTGAAGCCTTCACTCGACCGACGATGATGCGCGCGCTCGCGCAGATCGGCTTTCAGCAGAGCTACACCTACTTCACTTGGCGCAATTCCAGAGGCGAGCTCGAGGACTACCTGCGGGAACTCTCGGGTTCCTCGGCCGCACAGATGCGTCCGAACCTATTCACCAACACTCCTGACATTCTCACGGAGTACTTGCAGCACGGAGGGCCGCACGCATTCGAGATTCGAGCGATTCTCGCCGCGACCCTTTCGCCCAGCTACGGGGTCTACAGCGGCTTTGAGCTCTTCGAGCACGTAGCACTACGTCCAGGCAGCGAGGAGTATCTTGACAGTGAGAAATTTCAGTACCGGCCGCGCGACTGGAAAGCGGCTGAAGTACAAGGACTTTCCCTCGCTCCACTGCTGACGCAACTCAATGCCATTCGACGAGCACATCCGGCTTTGCAGGATCTTCGCTCACTTCGATTCCATCAGAGCAGCAACCCCAACATCATTGCCTTCTCCAAGGTCGATCAAGGCGACATCATGCTCGTTGTCTGCACCCTTGACTCCTATCAAGCGCAGCAGGGAATCGTCTCCTGGGACATGGCAGCACTTGGTCTGGATTGGGAGCAACGATTCATTGCCGATGACCTGTTGCACGACCACTCTTGGACCTGGAGTCGCGAGGCGTATGTTCGCCTTGCACCTTGGGAGCAAGTAGCCCACGTCATCCATGTACCAAGGGAGGTTGCTGATGGCAACTAGCCCGATCGCGCGAGTCGAAGCAAGTCTCGCCGAACTGGACCGCATTGTTGATGGCTGGCATCACAATCCGCACTCAATCCTTGGGCCACATCTGAACGACACGTCAGTGACGATTCGCGTCCTGCGTCCCACTGCTGACGCGGTGACTGTGGTGACCCCAGAAGCTCGAATACCGATGACGCATGAGCATCGAGGCATCTGGTTTGCAATTCTCCCTGGCGCCCAAGTGCCGAACTACGTCATCGATGCCACCTACGACGGCGTAGTGATCCCCGGAGACGACCCCTTCAGATTTCTGCCCACACTTGGCGAGATCGATCTTCATCTGATTTCCGAGGGGCGCCACGAGCAGCTCTGGCAGGTCCTGGGAGCGCATGTTCGCCAGTACGACACGCCATTTGGGCTGGTCACCGGCGTTTCCTTCGCTGTGTGGGCTCCCAGCGCACAGGGAGTGCGCGTCAGTGGCGACTTCAACTATTGGGATGGGGTCGCGCATCCGATGCGCTCACTGGGATCAACCGGTGTGTGGGAATTGTTCGTGCCAAGTATCGGCGACGGAACCATCTACAAATTCAATGTCCTGGGCAAGGACGGGGTCTGGCGCGAAAAGGCTGACCCAATGGCCTATGCCACTGAAGTGCCCCCAGCCACCAGTTCGATCGTCTACACCTCCCACCACAAGTGGGCTGATCAGGAATGGATCCAAGAACGGGCAACAGCTGACCCGCATCGCCTGCCGCTCAGTATCTACGAAGTCCACCTCGGGTCCTGGCGACCGCACTTGGACTACCGCGGCCTGGCAACCGAGCTCGTGGAGTACGTGCAGGAAGCCGGATTCACGCACATCGAATTCATGCCATTGGCTGAGCACCCATACGCGCCATCGTGGGGGTACCACGTCACTTCCTACTTCGCGCCTTCTGCGCGCTTCGGTTCACCTGATGAACTGCGGTACCTGATTGATTCCCTGCATCAGGCGGGTATCGGCGTGCTCGTCGACTGGGTGCCCGCGCACTTCGCCACCGACCCATGGGCCTTGGTTCGCTTCGATGGCACGGCCCTCTACGAGCATCCAGATCCGCAACGTGGTGAGCACCCTGACTGGGGTTCCTACATCTTCAACTACGGACGCACTGAGGTCCGCAACTTCTTGGTGGCCAACGCCATCTACTGGATCGAGGAATTTCACATCGACGGACTTCGAGTCGATGGCGTGGCATCCATGCTGTATCTGGACTACTCGCGCGAGGACGGCCAATGGGCGCCGAATCAATTCGGTGGCCGCGAGAATCTCGAAGCCGTCTCCTTCTTGCAGGAGATGAATGCCACGGTGTACAAGCGAGTCCCAGGTGTGATGACGATCGCCGAGGAATCAACTGCTTGGCCGGGAGTCACTCAGCCAACATTCAATGGCGGTCTGGGCTTCGGTCTCAAGTGGAACATGGGTTGGATGCACGACTCCTTGAACTACGTCAGCCATGAACCCATCCACCGGCAGTACCACCATAATTCGATGACCTTTTCGATGATGTACGCCTACAGCGAGAGATTCGTGCTGCCGATTTCGCACGATGAGGTTGTCCATGGCAAGGGTTCGTTGATCGGAAAGATGCCAGGTGATCGCTGGCAGCAATTGGCAAACCTGCGCGCCTATTTCGGGTTCATGTGGGGTCACCCTGGAAAGAAGCTCATATTCATGGGCTCTGAGTTCGCCCAATCACACGAGTGGAACAGTGAGAAGGGCTTGGAATGGTGGCTCTTGGAGTTCGCCGAACACGCCGGCATGCTCGCGACCGTGCGCGATCTCAATAGCGTGTATCGCGAGCATCCCGCGCTCTGGCAGCGCGATGACTCCCCGCAAGGCTTTGAATGGCTCGATGCCAATGACTCGGCCTCGAACATCTTCAGCTGGCTGCGCTGGGATGATGCGGGCAGTTGTGTGGCAGTGGCGGTGAACATGTCACCCGTTCCGCGCACGACTTATCGAATGGCCCTGCCATTTGCCGGTGAGTGGACTGAGCTGATCAACACTGACGCGGCGGCCTACGGCGGCTCGGGGCTCGGCAATCTCGGCTTGGTGACGGCGTACCCGCAAGCATGGAATGGCAGGCCCGCATCGGCGGATATCGTGCTGCCACCGCTCTCAGCTGTGTACCTTGCCTTTACCCGCGCCCGCCAATAAGCACTAGAACAAAGCGCTTGCCAGAGCAGTCCTCGCAGGCGCAACCGCAGGATCATCATCGGCGATGACGAACAGCTCTAACAGTCGAGCACGAGCGCGATTGCGCTCTTCGCCTGAGGTTGCCTTTACTGTTGCGATCAACCGCGTGAAGGCAGCCGACCAATCACTGTTCAAAGCGTCTGCATCAGCAAGATCCAGCTGCGCCTCAACGTCTGCGGCATCAGCATCGTGAACGAGAGTCGCATGCTCACTGCGGTGGTAGAGCCCGACCATTGCCAGTCCGGCCAGCGCTTCTGCGTCGCTGGGCGCCTGGAGCAACACCTCGCGGTAGGCGGCTTCAGCGGCAGCCCAATCCCCGGCTTCAACCGCGTCAAAGGCAGCAGCGAATCGCGGGTCAATCGGCTCTTCGACTTCAACCTCTGCAACAGGTGCCACCTGCCCGAAGACGCCCGTTACACCTTGCTCAGCGGCGACCTTCAACAACTCGGCCAACACCTGCTTGATCTGGGCTTCGGGGTAGGCGCCCTGGAAAAGTGGCAGCACCTGACCTTTGACTACAGCGAAGACCGAAGGGATCGACTGCACCTGGAAGGCCTGCGCGATGCGGGGCTCGGCGTCGACATCAACCTTTGCCAGAATCCACTTTCCACCGGCTTCGGCAGCAAGCTTCTCCAAGACTGGTGACAGTTGCTTGCACGGTTCACACCATGTCGCCCAGAGATCGATGACGATCGGCACGTGACTGGATTGGTCCAGGATGCGAGTCTGGAACTCAGCCTCAGTGACGTCGAAGATCACCCCAGCAGGAGCGCTGGCTTTGGCGGTTTCGGCTGCCTGCTGCTGCTTGCGGGTATTGGCAAGGGCGCCGAGATCGATCGCGCCCCGGGCTGCAAATGGTGTCGACACAGGACACATTCTTGCCTATGCCCTGAGCAACCCCGCTAGCGGAGCAAGCCTCGGTTGGTCAGCGTGCGACGACGCAATGGCGCAAAGACGATGCGCTCCACCAGAACCCCAACAGCCAGGATCATGAAGATCGAACCAATGATCAACGCCATATTGCCCAGGGACCGTCCGTTGTCGAGCATCTGACCCAGGCCTGGTCCAAGGGCTGGCGATACCGCGATCAATTCAGCTGCCATGAGCGAACGCCAGGCAAAGGCCCAACCCTGTTCGAGGCCAGCGAGATATCCCGGCCATGCTGCCGGCAGCACAATGCGCCGTACTCGGTCAAAGCCCTTGGCACCCATGACCTGACCTGCACGCAAGATGATTGAGGGAATCTGATCGATGCCGGCAATGAGGCCATTGGCGATTGACGGCACCGCACCCAGCAGCACGACGGTGTAGATGGTGGCGTCCGACAGACCAAACCAGATGATCGCGGCCGGCACCCAGGCAACGGACGGCAATTGCTGCAAGCCGGTGAGGATCGGGCCGAAGATGGAGCGAAGGGTCTTGTTCAATCCGAGGGCCACACCGATAGGCGTAGCGATGATCAAGGCGAGCACGAATCCCTTGGCAGCCCGTTGAATGCTGTTGAAGGTCGCCTGCCACAGGATGTCGGCTTTGGCCTGCTCCCCCAAGGCTGTCCAGACTTCACTGGGCGCTGGAATGATGTAGTTGGGCTGCCACTGCAGCCAGATGATGATCTGCCAGATGATCAGAATCGCAGCGATGGCAATCAGTGGCGAGACAAGAGTGAACAGAAATGCCCCGATGCTGCGCTTCTCAGAACGCGGAGTCTCCAGCGCATCAAGGCCCGATTCAAGTCGCTTGAGATCTGTGGCTCCGCTCGTACTCTGGAACTCAGTTTCAGACGGCATGACGGACGATCTCCTCGCGCAGGTTGTTGGTGATTTCGTTGGCAAGCTCGGATACGTAACTGGAGTACGTGGAGTCAGTGCGCCAAGGCTCTTCGGCGCCGATCTCCCATTCGCGGATGATTCGGCCTGGGCGTGAAGACATCAGCAGCACTCGCTGACTCAGACGCACTGCCTCACGAACGTTGTGCGTGACAAAAATGATCGTGATGCCAGTTTCCTTCCAGATGCGCGTGATCTCCTCGTGCAGGAAGTCGCGCGTGATGGCATCAAGAGCCGCGAACGGCTCGTCCATGAGCAGCACTGAACGTCCTTGCGCGAGGGCGCGCGCAATGGCCACTCGCTGACGCATCCCGCCGGAGAGTTCATGCGGACGCTGCTTGTACGAGCGCTCAAGGTGGACCAGTTCCAGGAGCTCCTGCGCACGAGCCTTGCGGTCCTTGCGAGGAATCCCACTCAACTCAAGTGCGAGTTCGATGTTCTTGCCCGCTGTCAGCCAGGGCATCAGCGCTGGCTCCTGAAACATGAGCGTGGGCGGACCCGAGAGCTCAACCTGGCCCGTGGTTGTGGTTTCAAGGCCAGCAATGATGTTGAGCAGGGTCGATTTGCCACAGCCGGATGCCCCGACGAGCGAGACGAACTCCCCCGGCTGCACCGAAAGGCTGACGTTATCCAGAATGATCGGTCCGTCGGCAGTGAAGCGCTTCACGATGTCTGTGAGCTCCACTGCTCCTTGAGCAACGGTCATGAACTATTCCCCGCTTTCATTGGCTAGTTGTCCGAACCGCGCCGGTGTGGGAGCCCGCCCGGCACCGGCGCTTTCCACCCCTACTGCAGGCCGAGTCCGCCCGCAGAGACTGACTTCGCCTTGGCTGCCTTGAGCACGCTGTTCAGTAGTCGGAGGTCATAGATGCCATTGAGGGCACCAGATTTCAGATTCAACAGACCAGCGGTGACCGCGTCATCTGCACTCTTCTTCAGGGTTGCTGGCAGCGGATCCCACGTGAAGCGCAGGTTGCCCCATGCCCGGTTGATGACGGGATCAGCCAGCTGGCTGCCAGTCCACTTCTTGACCTGAACCTGCACGACGTCTTTGGCAGGCAGGAGGTTATTGGCGATCCATTTGATCGCGCTGTTGTTGGCTTGCAGCACTGAACGAATCGTTCCTGGGTAGGCACTCAGGAACTTCTGGGAAGCGATGATGTTCGTTGTCACGAACTGCCCACCGGGCCAGATGTCCTTCTCGTCGAGCAGCACCTTTGCACCTGACTCAAGTACTAGACGTGATGCCCAAGGCTCTGGCAGCCAACCGCCGTCGACGTCCCCACGCTTGAACAAAGCCAAGATGGTTGAGTTGTCAGTGGGGATGATCCCGACATCGCCACCACCGGCCGAGTTGAAGGTCAGACCCTTCTCTTTCAGGTACGCACGAAGTGCGACGTCCTGGGTGTTGCCCAGCTGCGGTGTCGCGATCTTCTTGCCTTTGAGATCAGAAATGCTGTTGATCCCAGGGCGAACCACCAGCTGGGCTCCACCTGAGGTTGCACCAGAAACAATCTTCAGCAAGCTGCCATTGGTCGTAGTGAAACCAGAAACTGAGGGATTGGGCCCTATGTAGGCGACGTCGATCGCGCCACCCTTCATAGCCTCGATCAGAGCTGGGCCAGCGTTGAACACCGTGTATTCAACTTTGGTTCCTTCCGCGGCAAGCTGCTTCTCAAACAGTCCCAGCTGGACAGCCACGAGCGCTGGAGCATGGGTCACGTTGGCCAAGAAGCCAAGCCGGACAACCGGTGCCGTGGCCAGCTTCGGCAATTCCGATGTGGCCGAGGCCTTGGGGGTTGGCGTGGGAGCCGCATGCGCCGTAATAGGCAGCACAGCAACGCTGAGTGCTGTCGCGGCCAAGATTGCCCGCTTGGTGAACGTGTGCATCAATCCCTCTCGAAATGGAGTGTCTCTACTGCAGGAACCTTGATTTCCCTAGTTAGTTGATGGGAAAGATAACTATTGTTGGAAAAGAAGGCAAGTCAGACACACCGGCGCACGCGTCGATGCTTGGCAACCATTCCCCGCGAAAAGCAGGACAATGCACACCGTGCATATCTCCGCGAAGGCCGACTACGGCATGCGAGCGCTCCTTGAGCTGACCGCCGCCCACGGCGAGAACCCCAAGCAATTGGTCAAAGGTGAGGCCATCAGCAAGGCCCAAGGAGTCCCGGTGAAATTTCTGGAAGGCATCCTTCGCCAGCTGCGGCAGTCGGGGATCGTGGCCAGCCAGCGCGGAGCCGAGGGTGGGTACCGCCTTGACCGCTCCCCCGACGATGTCACCATCGCCGATGTCGTGCGTGCTCTTGATGGTCCGCTGGCAGCGGTTCGCGGCCAACGACCTGAGGATGTCGTCTATTCGGGGCCCTCTGAGCACCTTCGAGAGGTCTGGATTGCGGTGCGCGCTGCCATGCGGGACGTCTTGGAGCACATCACCTTGACTGATGTCGCGTCCAACAATCTGCCTGTCACCGTGGCTGCTCTGCTAGATGAGCCAGGTGCATGGCAGCGACGTTCCTCTTAGGGCAAGATGAGCGCTATGGATCCCATCTTCAAGCGCGTTGACCATGTCGGAATTGCAGTCGCAGACCTCGATGTGGCAATGAAGTTCTACTCCGAGGTATTCGGCATGACCGTGCTGCACGAGGAGGTGAACGAGGAGCAGGGTGTTCGCGAGGCCATGGTTGGCATTGATGGCAGTGGCGCGCAACTGCAGCTGCTCGCCCCCACCGGCCCAGAGTCCACGATCGCCAAGTTCCTTGATCGCAATGGCCCAGGGATCCAGCAGATGGCATACACCGTTGAGAACGTGGATGCCGCATCTGATGAGTTGCGCGCACGGGGCATTCGCATGCTCTATGACACTCCCAAGCGCGGCACAGGTGGCTCACGCATCAACTTCGCCCACCCCAAGGACTGCGGCGGCGTGCTGGTTGAGCTGGTCGAACCCCCCGCAAACGCTGCTCACTGATCCTCAGCGTCTCCGGCTGATGCCTGATCTCAGCCTTGTCTGGCAGCAACATCAAAGCGAAATCATCGCCGTGCTCGCCGGAGCACTTGGAGCAATGGCGTTTCTTGCATTGATTCGCAAGGCGATCAAGTGGTTCGTGGTCTTCCTTGTGCTCGCGTCAATTACTACCGCGGTATGGCTGACTCATGAACAAGATCTATTTCGGGGTACGAGCGGATTCATCGACCTCCTACGATGAACTGTGGCTGAAACCAGCGTGACGGATTCGCCGGCGAGCCCATCGGCTCGCAAGGGGCCTTCGTCACCGTGGCACCTGGATCGCGGCCGCAAGGCTGGCGAGATGGGCTACATCCCGGGCCTGGATGGCATCCGCGCAATCGCTGTCATGGGCGTGCTGCTCTATCACGCAGATCTTGAGTTCATCCCTGGTGGCTTTCTTGGCGTCGATGTCTTCTTCGTGCTGAGCGGCTTTCTGATCACCTCGCTGCTTCTCGAGCAATATCAACGATCGGGCAGCATCAACTTCAAGGTCTTCTATCTCGGCCGAGTGCGAAGGCTCTTCCCCGCCTTGATTGCACTCTTGCTCGTTGTCGGTATCGCCAGCGCCTTCTTCTACAAGGATGCAGCTGGACGCTCACTCAGCGACATCGTTGCCTCGTTCTTCTACGTCAACAACTGGTGGTACGTCGTCGGCGATCAGTCGTATTTCGACTTCATCGCACGCCCACCGATGCTCAAGCATCTTTGGTCACTTGCCATTGAAGAGCAGTTCTATTTCATTTGGCCGGCCGTTGCGTTTGTGATCATGCGCAAATGGCAACGACGCGGAGTCCTGCTGTTCTCTCTTGCTCTCGCATTCGCATCAACGGCATGGATGTTCTACCTGGCCAATGCCAATGGCTATCCAGAGCTTGCCGACCCCAGTCGCGTGTACTTCGGAACTGACTCGCACGCCATGGGACTGCTGATCGGAGCAGCACTCGCAGCTGTGTGGAGACCAGGGCAGATGCAGACCGGGATCAGTCCTGCTGCACGCAAGCTGCTGAATCTGACCGGGGCGCTGGCTCTTGCTGGGCTGCTCGGCTTCTATGTGTTTGTCAGCGAATTCACCCCTTGGCTGTATCGCGGTGGCTTTCTGATTCTGGCGGCCATAGTTGCCTTGCTCATCGCCATCACCAGCCATCCGGCATGTGCCATTGGGCCATTGCTTGGCAGACAGCCCTTGCGCTACATCGGTCAACGCTCCTACGGGCTGTACCTATGGCATTGGCCCATCTACGCCGTCACGCGCCCTGACCTGGATCTGGGTCTGGATGGCATGTCACTCCTGATTCTGCGACTGGCTCTGACCTTCGGTGCGGCAGAGTTGAGCTACCGCTATCTCGAGATGCCGATCCGACGGGGAGCTTTCGGAAAACTGAAGAAGAGATGGGAACACGGCACCACGGCAACTCGCTCAAAGATGCGGTGGCAGGTCCTTGGCATCATGCTTGCTTCGCTACTGGCGCTCATCACTGTCTCCACGGCGTTAGTCGCTTCAGCCAAGAACACCTCAACCGCTTCTGATGTGCTCGTGGCCATTGGGGACAAGCCCTCAGTGACGATCGACACTGTGCCAGCTGTTACACAATCGTTTAGTGCGATGGGCGATTCAGTGATGCTTGGTGCTCGCAAGTCCCTGCAAAGTGCCATGCCTGGCATTTCGATCGATGCCGCCGTGTCTCGCTATCCCGGGGCCTTCATCGGACCACTCAAGCGATACCAAGCCGCAGACAAACTCGGGTCAACCGTCATCGTGCATCCCGGCACCAACGGAGTGCTCCCAGAATCAATGCTTCGTCAGATGCTCGACATCTTGAAACCGCATGCACGAGTTGTGCTCGTCAACGACAACATGCCGCGCACATGGCGCAAGCCCAACAACAGTGTCATTGATGAAGTTGCGAAAGACTACCCGAATGTGGTGCTCGTGGATTGGTACGCCGCATCCAAGGGGCACCGTGAGTACTTCGCCTCAGACGGCGTGCATCTGACGACCAAGGGCGCTGCCATTTACGCGCAACTCATCAAGAAAGCGGCTGAAACTCCCCCTGCCACTGCGACGCCGAGTTGAGGCTTACGCAGCGACAACTTTCGAGCCAGACTTCTGAATTCCTCGAACCACAGCCACGTGTACAGCAGTGGCGATCACGGCAGTTGCGGTGGACCACAGCAGGGTTCGCGCAAAGGTCACGCGCATGTCCTTGGGGTCAGGTACAGGACTATCCGACATCTTGCGATAGCGGCTATTGAGCACTTTACGGACCGCGATGGTCGCCGCAATTGCTGCCAGCGGAGCCGCGAGCCGTGCAACGGCATTGACGTGCACTTCTGCCCCGCCAGCAGCCCGACGCTGAATGTGACTACGCGGGTCAGTGACCGACTCCCGCTTCGTTCTGCTCAAACTCAGCTGCCCGACTTCTTCTGCTTGGTGACTTCTTCCACAGTTCCCGTGGCCTTGTCCGCAGCTGTGTCAATGAGATCGCCGGCAGCATCCGTCGCAGTTCGCGCCACATCCACGGTTCGATCCGCTAGGCGAGAACCAAACTCAGGCACGCCTGCTTGCTGGGCAAACTGGCTCATGTGGCTCATGATCGCTTCGTAACGCTCGCGACCTGCCGCTGCTCCAGCCAGATAGCCAACAGCCGCGCCGGCAACAAAATAGATGGTTCGTTGGATCTTCATACCCAATGGTGAGCCCCTTCAGGCACGACAGGAACCACGACAGGGCATCTGACAGTCACTTAGGAGATAAAAAAGGCAGACTGGGATGCGATGCACTCGCAGTGCAATCCCAAGACCGTCGCAACACGATTGCACGCTCAAGCACTGCTCGTTGCGGTCGTACTGTTCAGTATGGGTGATTCCTCCGAAACTGAAATGCAAGCGATCGATGAGTTGCCCGGTCCATTGAGAAAGCTTGATTCGTACCAGCAAAAGCACCCCTCTCTGAGTGTCCCCATAGCGGTGTTCAAGAAGTTCGGTGACGATGAGGCGGGCAAGCTCGCTGCACTGATTTCATATTTCGCATTTCTGTCGGTTTTTCCCCTGCTCATCGTGTTCGCCACGATCTTGTCGCATGCTCTCGCAGGGCAAACGGAATTGGCGGGCAGCATTCTTTCCACTGCTGCTGGCAGCTTTCTGTCCATCGGATCAACCGACGTCATTGAGCCTCTGGATGTGTCGGGCCCTGCCTTGGTGATCGGGGTGCTCGTTGGGCTTTGGGCTGGGCTGGCCGTCGCCAATGCCATGCAGGACGCAATGAACACCATCTACGAAGTGCCCAAGAATCGACGGGCTGGCTTCTTCCCGTTCCTTCTGCGCAGTCTCACCTTGCTTCTGCTCGTGGGAATCGGCCTGCCAACAGTCACTCTCCTGCAGGCAATTGCGATTGAAGGAGTCAACGCATCGATCGCGACGGTCGCGATACTCATTGTCGCGGCACTCCTCAACACAGCGATCATCGCCGCCTCATTTAGACGTGCAACAGTGGCGAAGACCACTTGGCTTGGGGTGCTTCCCGGTGCCGCGATCGCAGCGATCGCCTGGGCCGTCATGCAGGCTCTGGCAACCAGCCTGCTCACGCGCCAGATCACCCATGCAGAAGCGAACTACGGCTCATTTGCTGCCGTAATCGGCTTGCTGTTCTGGTTCTTCCTCCTTGCGCAGGTCACCATCTACTGCGCCGAATTGAACGTTGTCGTGTCATATCGACTCTGGCCTCGAGGACTCAAGAGCATATTCAAAGGTGTTGCCGACACTGAGGCGGACATACGCGCGTACTCGCACTACCCAAAGCGAGAATTGCAGGTGCTCAATATGCAGGTCAACGTGGAGGTCGTTGAGGGCAAGGCAGATCCTGTCGAGTGAGTGAGACGTGACTGTGACCCTTGTGACCAAGTCGCGACAGGAAACGTCTTGCTCTTGGCTTCTGCACGTTCGATGCTTCATCAACACCGACCGAAAGGCCGAGATCATGACCAGCATCATTGAACTTGAATACCGACAGATCGCACTCCTTGAGCGCCTTGACATTGCAGGCGCCTGCGTTAGGCAGAGCGTTGACACACCCGCAGAGTTCGTTCAAGGCCCCCGTTTTGTGATGTGGGAACTGCGAGGGCACCGCATTGATGTCCCAGCCCTGGACCCCCTGCAACTGGGTCGAGTGGCCACCATGCTGATCGAGGCGGAAGGAAAACTAGACGAACTCAGCCCGATTTTCACAGATGGGACACGCAACTAGTTCTCGCGATTGACCTCTTCAATGCGCGGCAGGCTCCGGTGCCCCTGCGTCGTTCAACTTCTTGCACCAGTCTTCAACCGTCGCACTCTGATCCCACACGAATTCCTGTGAATACACCGTCGTAGTTGCCATGAGGACTTCTCCAGTTCCTCTTGAGTCATTGGCAGATGGGGTGGGAACCGAAGCGAGGTCGTCGCAATCGGTCCTCAGCTGAGCTGAAGTCCCTACGAAACTGAATCGGCTGCAGACTTTTGCTCGTACATGCAGGCATCGGCTCGCTCAATGAGTTCAGTCAGTTCCTCGCCGGGCTGTAGCTGGACAAGACCACAGGTGGCCAAGCCAAGCGATTTCTGCGGATCCTTGCCAAAGTGCACAAATCGCCTTGTGGCTTCATCCAGATCCACTCCCAACAGTCCGCAAACGAATTCATCGCCGCCGAAGCGAAGGATGACGTCTTCCTCACGCACGACTGCACGGATGGCATCAGCAACTCGGCGAAGCATCAGATCCCCGGCCTTGTGACCAGCTGAATCATTGACTGCCTTGAGCCCGTCCACGTCAATGAACGCCAGAACAAAAGGTTCTTCACTTCTGGCAGCGCTGACGAGTTCTCGCTCAAGTTCAGCGAGGCCAACCTCTCGGCGATATACCCCCGTCAGTTCATCCAAAACCAGACTCGCTCGATGTACCGCAGAAAGCTGGCGGTCCACGTCGGCGGCATCTCTGTCTGCTTCAGCTTGGCGTCGATCAGCGGCAGCGCCTTTGCGATCCCTACGCGCCCCGGCACGATCCGACGCAGCTTCAATATCAACGGTGCCTTCACGCTCATCTCGGGCTTCAGCGCGAGAATCGCGATCCTCGGAGCGAAGATCGCGCGTCATGGCGATCTCGTCCAACGCTTCAGCTGTCCGATCACGATCAACCGCTGTCCGATCACGATCGTCCATAGAGTCGGTGTTATCCACAACAGCGTGAGTGGTGTTTGGTGAGGGCTCCAAGACATCCATTCGCAGAATGATGCCACTCATCTCTCCAACGAAACAACCCTCTAAGGAAGCAGACTCACGTTGTTTGAAGGCTTATCCCTCGCCATTGACTTGTTCAGTTGGTCGTCTTGTCAAGATCGTTCCAGCGCTCCATGGGCCCATCCCACTCGCGAGGCAGTGGCGAAAGCTGTGGAGCAACCGCCGCAACGATCAAATTCAGCGCTACTGAAACAGCCTTCTCGCCGACCCACAGATGCTTGGCACCGGCAACACCAATCACCTGTGCCTGAGGAACTCGCGAGAATCGCTGAAGTGCCTCCGGAGGTTGCAAGTAGTCGTCGAGTTCGGGCACGAGCGCCAAGAGCGGCAACTGCGATGCGGCCCAATTGTCCAGATCGGACTCCTGCGAGAAGCGCAATGGAGGTGACAGCAGAATCGCTCCTTGGATGCCTTGCTCGGTTCGGGCGCGCAGCGCATGTTTCAAGATGACATCCGTGCCAAAGGACCAGCCCAGCACCCAAGGCTGGGGCAATTGCGAATCCCGGACGAACTGCAGCGCTGCCGCAAGGTCCAGGCCCTCGGCCTCACCCTCATCAAAAGCACCTTCACTTGTGCCCGCTGCACTTGACGTGCCTCGAGTGTTGAATCTCAGTATCGCCATGTGAGCAAGAGCTGGCAGCCGCCAGGCCATTTTGCGCAACACATGGCTGTCCATCATTCCCGCGGCAGTGGGTAGCGGATGCACGCACACAATGGTGGCCAGGGGCGGCCGATCCAGCGGCTTGGCCAGTTCGCCGACGAGAGTCAGCCCATCAGATGTCTGCAGGGTGATGGGACGCCGAAGTGCCGGAAGCACTGAGTTTGCAACGATTTCAGGCATCTCAGTAGCGCGAGCCTCGTTGATGCCGCGGACCACGCGTATGTCGCGATGACCAGCAGGGCTTGTGCCAGTGTCGGCGCGCTTCGACTCCGCCCAGACCATCAGCGGGATAGGCCACGACATGTGGGGTCCCTGGATGAATTTCGTGATCGCAACCGGGGCAGCGATAGGGCTTGGTTGCAGCAGCTCCAGTAATGGTCTGCACGATCCAGTCTTCGCCGCCGTAGTCCTCAACACTGCGCAGGCCATAGGAGGCTGGCTGTGCTTGCGAGACGGGGTCAACTTGACGACGATTCTTCCGGCCCACGAACTCAGTCTCCCATGCTCGTCAGAACAGACGCAGGCTCGGATCCTCAGTGCCCTTGAGAGTGTCGTAATCCAGAACCACACAGCGAATGCCGCGATCCTCAGCAAGGGTGCGTGCCTGTGGCTTGATCTCTTGCGCGGCGAAGATTCCGGTGACCGGCGCAAGAAGCGGATCCCGATTCAGAAGCTCCAGGTATCGCGTGAGCTGTTCGACTCCGTCGATCTCGCCACGTCGCTTGATCTCCACTGCTACCGATGCGCCACCGGCGTCGCGACACATCAAATCAACAGGGCCGATAGGCGTAGGGAACTCCCGTCGCACCAGGCTCCATCCCTCGCCCAAGATGTTGACGTGGGTGGCGAGCAAGACCTGAAGGTGGGCTTCGACGCCGTCCTTCTGCAAGCCTGGGTCCAAGCCGAGCTCATGCGAGGAGTCGTGATCGACCTGGTGCAAGGTGATGCGCAACTGCTCCCCTGCCTTGTTCTCAACCAGCCACAGCAGTTCGCCGGAGTCCAAGCCTGACTCACGCAGAGAGCAGGGCGGGCTCATCCAGTTGAGGGGTTTGTATGAGCCTCCGTCTGCGTGCACGAGCACTGAGCCGTCCGCCTTGACCATGATCACACGCTGCGCTGACGGCAGATGCGCAGTGAGCCTGCCCACATAATCGACAGTGCAGGTAGCCACCAGAATTCGCACCTCGCAACCGTACCCATGCGCCAATTCCATTCAATCGGGTGCAGGATTAGCAGGTGCCATCGTGGAACTCCTTCTCCTACTTCTACGGGCCCTTGTGCGCCCTGCTCGGGGTGGGGGTCCTGATCCTCATTCTGCGATGGACGTATGCGCGCGGAAAGTCTGTCGTCGCTGCGCCCCCGAGACTGGGAACCAGCGACCAATATGGACTGCTCGTCCCGGTCGCCAGCCCCGGCACGTACATCGAAGGCGAGATCCTGCGCCGAAAGTTGGAAGCCGCTGGCATTCGCGCCAATCTCGCCGACACCCTCGATGGTCCTCGAGTCATGGTCTGGCCCGTTGATCTGGAGCGCGCCGCGGCTTTGGTCAGGAATCCTCGCCCGTGACGGTTACCCGGCTGATATTGGCGCCCAGTCGCATCAAGTCTGGGACAAAGCCCGCATAGCCGCGATCGATATGTGAGACGCCATAGATAGTTGTTTCACCTTCAGCGACAAGCCCGGCCAGCACCAAGCCGGCACCTGCACGAATATCGGTGGCATCAACAGGTGCGCCGGACAACTGCGGTCTGCCACGCACAAGCGCGTGATGCCCATCGATTCGAACGTCGGCTCCCAATCGACCCAGTTCTTGGACAAATCTGAAGCGCGCTTCAAAGAGGTTCTCAGTTACCAGCGCCGCCCCTTCGGCAACTGAATTCAAGGCAATGAACTGTGGTTGCAGATCAGTGGGAAACCCTGGGTAGGGCAGGGTGACGATGTCGACTGCTTTGGGTCGGTCGTGCATCACCACGCGAAAACCGTCGTCGAGTTCAGTGATGTCAGCGCCAGAGATCAGCAGTTTCTCCAATGCAATCTGCAGGTGACCCGTCTGCGCATTGCGCACGGTGATGTCGCCTTGGGTGATGGCGGCCGCCACTGCCCAGGTGCCCGCCACGATGCGATCCGGAACTGCGCGATGCGTCACGGGGCTGAGCTCATCCACGCCGAACACGGTCAGGGTGGATGAGCCAACACCTTCGATATTTGCGCCCATCGCGATGAGCATCTGACAGATGTCAATGATCTCCGGCTCACGAGCAACGTTGTCGATGACGGTCTCGCCCTTGGCTGTGACCGCCGCCATCAGGATCGTCTCCGTTGCACCGACGCTTGGAAAGTCCAAGTAGATCGATGCCCCTTGCAGTCGGCCGTGGGAGGACGCGATCAGATAGCCGTGCTCATTGACAGCGGTCGCGCCGAGGCGGATCAGTCCTTCGACATGCATATTCAGCCCACGCGAGCCGATGTTGTCGCCACCTGGCAGGGCGACGTCGGCAACTCCGCAACGCGCCAACAAGGGGCCAAGCACACAGATGGAGGCACGCATGCGGCGCACCAAGTCGTAGTCGGCGCGATGCTCAAGAACCGCTGGAACGCTGATCGTCACTGATTGCGCTTCGCGTTCGTGCTCCACCGAACAGCCGAGCCGGCGTAGGAGTTCGGCCATGATCTCGACATCAAGGATGTCGGGCACATCAAGCACGGTTGTGGTGCCTTCGGCCAGCAGGGCTGCTGCCATCAGCTTCAGCACAGAATTCTTTGCCCCGGTAACACGGACTTCCCCCTCCAGGCGATGCCCGCCTGTCACCTTGAGGAGATCCACGGCCTCATCGTAGGAGTTCGGACAACTCGTCGATTTCCTGCCAGCGCATTACTTGAAGATATATTCAAGTGCTAAAGTCTTCAAGGAAAGGGGTCGAAATAATGACCAAGCCCTTGTATGAGGCCAAGGCGGAGTTCTTCCGAACTCTCGGCCATCCCGCGCGGATCCGCGTGCTGGAACTGCTGAGCGAGCGCGACTATGCCGTGCACGAGCTTCTCCAGCGAATCGAGATTGGTGCGAGCAACCTCTCCCACCAGTTGGCCGTACTGCGTCGCAATGGACTCATAGAGCAGTCACGGCGCGACGGTGAAGTGCGCTATGGCATTGCCGTTCCAGAGATTCGCGATCTGCTCATGGCTGCTCGCCTCATTCTTCTGGACGTTCTGATAGATCAGGACTCTCTCAAGCGCGATCTTCGTTCCAAACAGCCAAACCTGTCATGAGCTTGCCCCAGCGGCACGCGGCCAAGGACGGCGATGGGCCGAATGCAGTTCGAACAGGGCTCGCGCGACTTCGCGAGTTGCTTCCGATCCGCAAGGACTATGCGGATATGCGGCGTGATCCCAAACGCGATGTCATTGCTGGAGTCACCGTGGCCTTCGTTGCGCTGCCCCTGGCCCTGGCCTTCGGTCTCTCGTCTGGCATGGGTGCCGCAGCTGGCCTCACGACGGCCATTGTCGCCGGAATCGTGGCAGCCATCTTCGGCGGAAGCAACCTTCAGGTCAGTGGTCCGACTGGCGCCATGACCGTGGTGCTGATCCCGATCTTCACGGAGTTCGGTGCATCCGGAGTGCTCGTGGTCGGCATGCTCGCGGGCCTTGTACTGATCGTGCTGGCCTTTGTCCGCGCCGGACGAGCCATGCAGTACATCCCCTTGCCCGTAGTTGAGGGCTTCACTTTGGGAATTGCTGTCATCATCGCGCTGCAACAGATTCCTTCGGCACTTGGCACCACCGGTCAGGGCGAAAAGGTCTTCTCGGTGGCGGCCTCCTCAATTCAGACCTGGTTCGCGCATCCCAATTGGGCGCCAGTAGCAATCACTTTTGCTGTCGCAGGCACCATTTTGCTGCTACTTCGCTTGCGACCTGGCCTGCCATCCGCCTTGCCCGCTGTCATTGGTGCGACTGTCGTTGCCTCGCTGATGGAGCTGCCAGTGAGCGTCATCGGAGCACTTCCCGACACTATGCCGATCCCGTCACTGCCGACCGTGTCCATCGACATGTACTCAGCGCTCCTGCTTCCTGCAATCGCAGTCGCAGCGCTCGCTGCCTTGGAGAGCCTCCTGTCGGCGACAGTCGCAGATGGCATGAGCGTCGGAGAGCACCACAACTCCAATCGCGAGCTCTTCGGGCAAGGCATGGCCAATCTCGCTGCTCCCCTGTTCGGTGGGGTTCCCGCAACCGCAGCCATCGCACGCACAGCTGTCAATGTGCGCACCGGCGCCCGATCGCGACTGGCTGCCATCACCCAGTCGGCGGCTCTGCTTCTCGTGATCGTCATCGCCTCCCAATGGGTATCAAAGATTCCGATGGCCGCGCTCGCAGGAGTCCTGCTGGCAACCTGCGTCCAGATGGTCGAAGTCTCAAATCTGCGAAGCCTTATGCGCTCAACGCGTGGAGATGCAGCGATCCTGCTCGCCACAGCCTTGGCGACCATCGTGTTCGACCTCGTGACGGCAGTCGTCATCGGCATGGTCGTTGCCGGCATCTATGCACTGCGGCAGGTGGCCCGGTCCGCGAACGTTGACCGGACCGAAGTTACGACTGAGGACCATTCAGTGGAAGAACAGGCGCTGCTGCGCGAGCATGTCGTCGCGTTTCGACTCGACGGACCGCTCTTCTTCGGTGCTGCACACAAATTCCTGCTCGAGATAGCGGAGATCAGCGATGTGCGGGTCGTCATCCTGCGGCTCTCTCGCGTACACACCCTTGATGCCACTGGAGCAACTGTGCTCGGCGACACGATCAAGTCCTTGGAGCATCGCGGCATTACGGTGCTCCTTTCCGGCGTCAGCAAGGAGCACGACAGCATCTTCCGGGTGCTGGGAATCTACGAGCATCTCGCTGACGAACGGCACCTATTTGCCACAACTCCTGAGGCCATCGAGCACGCACGACGGCACATTGCGCATCAGGATCACACCAACTGAGCCCCGCTCATGGCGTGGCGTATGGTCAAACCATGGTGAATCTCACTCGAATCTACACGCGCACAGGCGACGACGGGACGACATCCCTTGGCGATATGAGCCGGACCGGGAAGAACGATCCACGCCTGAAGGCCTATGCCGATGTCGACGAGGGCAACAGCGCGATTGGCGTGGTGGTGGCCATGAACGAACTCCCAGATGACGTCAGCGCGCTTCTCGTGCGCATCCAGAACGATCTCTTCGATGTCGGTGCCGATCTGTGCACTCCGGTAGTTGACGAGCCCAAGCACGAACCGCTGCGCGTGACCCAGCCATACATAGATTTCTTGGAGCACGCATGCGATGAGTACAACGGGCGTTTGCAACCCTTGCGATCCTTTGTCCTGCCAGGTGGCACACCTGCCGCCGCTGGCCTGCACGTGGCGCGAACCGTGATCCGGCGGTCTGAGCGCAGCACTTGGGCAGCATTGGACACCTACCACGGCGGGATGAATCCGCTCACGGCTACGTATCTGAATCGCTTGAGCGACCTGCTGTTCATCTTGTCCCGACTGGCCAATCTCTCAGCTGGTGGAGACGTGCTGTGGGAGCCCGGCCGGCACAGCAAACAGTCCTGAATAGGAAAGGAGGGGCCAGAAGATTCCGGCCCCTCCTTTCCTATGCTCGGGTCAGCGAGTAGTGCTCGCTGCTGCAGCCACCGAAATGCGCGTCTCGGCACGACGAGCTGCCAGACTCTCTTCATCCTCACCCGCGCTTGCAGCCTGCGCACGGGCAAGCGCCTCTTTGGCGCGTTCAAGATTGATGTCCGAAGCCAGTTCGGCGACCTCTGCGATGACCTGAACCTCGTTATTGGCCATCGAGAAGAATCCGCCGTGCACAGCAACGAGCAGCTTGGTGCCATCGAGTTGCTCGATGCGCAGAGGTCCCTCGACGAGCAGTGCAAGCACCGGCTCATGACCGGCGAGGATGCCGATCTCGCCCTCTGGAGTCTTGGCCACGACCGACTTGGCTGGACCACTCCACAGAGCACGTTCAGCCGAGACGACGTTGACAGTCAGTTCTGCCATGAGCTAGCTCTTCACCAACTCTGCGGCCTTCTTCTCCACGTCTTCAATGCCACCAGCCATGAAGAAGGCCTGCTCTGGGAGGTGGTCGTAGACACCCTCCGTGAGGGCCTTGAAGGAGGAGATGGTCTCCTCTACAGGAACGAATGATCCTGGCTGCCCGGTGAAGGCCTCTGCCACGAACATGTTCTGCGAGAGGAAGCGCTGGATGCGACGGGCCCGGCCCACGATGATCTTGTCTTCCTCAGACAGTTCATCGATGCCGAGGATGGCGATGATGTCCTGCAGATCCTTGTACTTCTGCAGAATCTCCTTCACACGGGCGGCAACTGCGTAGTGCTCGTCACCGACGTAGCGCGGATCAAGGATGCGCGAGCTTGAGTCGAGCGGATCCACGGCCGGGTAGATGCCCAGTTCGGAGATCGGACGGCTCAGGGTCGTGGTTGCGTCCAAGTGCGCGAAGGTGGTGGCGGGCGCCGGGTCGGTCAAGTCGTCTGCGGGCACATAAATGGCCTGCAGCGAAGTGATCGAGTGACCACGAGTTGAGGTGATGCGCTCCTGCAACTGGCCCATTTCGTCAGCAAGAGTCGGCTGGTAGCCCACCGCTGATGGCATACGACCCAGCAGCGTGGATACCTCAGAACCTGCCTGAGTGAAACGGAAGATGTTGTCAACGAAGAGCAGCACGTCCTGCTTCTGCACATCGCGGAAGTACTCCGCCATCGTCAATGCGGTCAGAGCCACGCGCAAGCGCGTGCCCGGTGGCTCATCCATCTGACCGAACACCAGTGCGGTCTTCTCAAGAACACCTGACTCGCTCATTTCCAGGAAGAGGTCGTTGCCCTCACGGGTGCGCTCGCCGACACCGGCGAACACCGACACACCACTGAAGTTCTCAGCAACTCGGTAGATCATCTCCTGGATCAGCACGGTCTTGCCGACACCGGCACCACCGAACAGGCCGATCTTGCCGCCCTTGACGTACGGGGTGAGCAGGTCGATGACCTTGATGCCGGTCCAGAAGACCTCAGTCTTGGACTCCAGCTGATCGAACGCTGGTGCATTGCGGTGGATGCTCCAACGCTCCTTGATCTCAAGGGAGTCAGCGGGCACGTCGAGCGGGATGCCCAGCGTGTTCCACACGTGACCCTTGGTCACATCGCCGACCGGGACCAGGATGCCGTCGCCGGTGTCGGTGACAGGTGCGCCACGGACCAGGCCGTCGGTTGCCTGCATGGAGATGGCGCGCACCATGTTGTCGCCGATGTGCTGTGCAACTTCAAGGGTCAGCAGGCGCTCAGTTGCGCCTTCCTCACCTGAGTTGAAGGACACCGTGACGTGCAGGGCGTTGTACAACGCCGGCATGGCCTCGACGGGGAACTCCACGTCGACGACCGGTCCGGTGACGCGAGCAACGCGGCCCACGCCGGCGGAAGTCTGGGTCGTTTCGGTCATGGCGATTCCTTCTCCTAGCTCGAGGCGAGCGCGTCTGCGCCGCCAACGATCTCGCTGATTTCTTGGGTGATCTCGGCCTGACGGGCCTGGTTTGCCTGACGAGTCAACGTGCGAATGAGTTCCTCGGCATTATCCGTTGCGGACTTCATTGCACGACGACGCGCGGCATGTTCTGAGGCTGCGGCAAGCAGCAGCGCGGTGTAGACCGAATGCTGGATGTACTGCGGAAGCAATCCGTCAAGCACAGTCTCGGCATCGGGTTCGAATTCATAGAGCGGGAATGGCAGGGCCGAATCCTTCTCAATGACCTCATCGACGACCTCAAGGGGAAGCACACGCAGGATGCGCACATCCTGAGTGCCCATGTTGATGAAATGCGTGTAGACGATGTGAATCTCATCGACACCGCCTTCTTCAACGGGCGTGAGGAACGCGTTGAGGAGATCCTCACCGATGCGCTTGGCATCAGCGTAGGTGGGCTGATCAGTGAAGCCGGTGTACTCCCCACCCATCGCACGCTCGCGGAAGCGGTAGTACGACACTCCCTTGCGACCGACCACGAATGGGATCGAGGTGACACCGTTCTCGCGAAGGTTCGTGTACAGCGCCTCAGCTTCACGCAGGGTGTTGGCTGAATATGCTCCAGCAAGCCCGCGGTCAGCAGTGACGACCAACACCGCGGCCTTCGTACGATTTTCCGGATTGGCCATCAGCGGATGCTTGGCCACATCTGACGCACCCGTTGCGGCTGCACTGATTGCGGCAAGCAACTGCTTGAGGTACGGCAATGCAGCATCAAGGCGCTGCTGCGCCTTCACGATGCGCGATGAAGCAATGAGCTCCATCGCCTTCGTGATCTTCTTGGTCGCGCTGACGGAACGAATCCGTCGGCGGAAGACCCTCTGCTGTGCACCCATGTGTATTAGCCCCGAACAGTCCGGGTGACCTTGGCGTGGTCGATTTCTTCATCGGCCACAGCGCCAACTGGCTCATCGTTGACCAAGAGGTGACCCGCATGCGTGGTGAACTCACGCTTGAAGGCCGCCATCGCGGTTTCCAGAACCGAAACCGTGTCGTCCGAGAGATCAGTGGTGGTCCGAATGGCATCGAACACACCTGGCTGCGCACGGTCGATGTACTCCAGGAACTCCTTGTCGAAGCGGCGAATGTCCTCGACAGGAACCTCATCGAGCTGGCCCGTGGTGCCGGCCCATACGGACACGACTTCGCGCTCCATCGACTGCGGTGCGTACTGCGGCTGCTTGAGCAGTTCGACCAAGCGTGATCCGCGACCAAGCTGGGCCTTTGACGTGGCGTCAAGGTCGGAGCCGAAAGCGGCGAAGGCCTCAAGCTCACGGAACTGAGCCAGATCCAGACGAAGACGACCGGCAACCTTGCGCATCGCCTTGGGCTGAGCTGAGCCGCCCACGCGCGACACCGAGATGCCGACGTTGATTGCCGGACGAACACCGGAGTTGAAGAGGTCAGACTCCAAGAAGCACTGACCATCGGTGATCGAGATGACGTTGGTCGGGATATAGGCCGAGACGTCATTTGCCTTGGTCTCGATGATCGGAAGACCAGTCATCGAGCCGCCACCGAGCTCTTCGGACAGCTTGGCGCAGCGCTCAAGGAGACGGCTGTGCAAGTAGAAGACGTCACCGGGGTACGCCTCGCGGCCCGGTGGGCGACGAAGGAGCAGGGAAACGGCGCGGTAGGCCTCAGCCTGCTTGGAGAGGTCATCAAAGACGATGAGGACGTTCTTGCCCTGGTACATCCAGTGCTGGCCGATCGCCGAACCGGTGTACGGAGCCAGGTACTTGAAGCCGGCAGGGTCAGAGGCTGGTGAGGCGACGATCGTTGTGTACTCAAGAGCGCCGTACTCCTCAAGAGCGCCCTTGACCGAGGCGATGGTGGAGCCCTTCTGGCCGATCGCCACGTAGATGCACCGCACCTGCTTCTTGGGATCTCCGGTCAGCCAGGCCTCACGCTGATTCAAGATGGTGTCCAGGCAGACCGCCGTCTTGCCGGTCTGGCGGTCACCGATGATCAGCTGACGCTGGCCGCGGCCAATGGCGGTCATGGCATCGATTGCCTTGATGCCAGTGAGCAGCGGCTCCTTCACCGGCTGGCGCTGCACAACCGAGGGTGCCTGAATCTCCAGGGCACGACGGCCTTCAGCTTCGATCGGGCCAAGGCCATCGATCGGCATGCCAAGGGGATCGACAACGCGACCCATGAAGCCATCACCGATCGGCACGGACAGCACTTCGCCGGTGCGGCGCACTGCTTGACCTTCTTCGATCTTGGAGCCATCACCCAGCAGCACCACACCGATTTCACGAATGTCCAGGTTCAAGGCCAGACCAAGAAGGCCGCCCTCGAACTCCAACAACTCGTTGGTCATCGCTGAGTGGAGACCCTCCACGCGTGCGATGCCGTCACCAGTTTCGATGACACGACCAACTTCTTCTCGGGCGGTTGCGGGCGAGTACGCCGCGACGTTCCGCTCGATCGCATCCCGGATTTCTTCCGGTCGGATCGTCAGCTCCGTCATGGTGACCTTTCTTTCTCGCACCCACGTGTGTGGGAGGCGCCTTGAACTGCTTGGTTTTGGTCTGTTATCCGAGTACGACTCGGCGGGCTTGCTCGAGCTTGGCTGCGATGGTGCCATCAATGACCTCATCGCCAACCTTGACGTACACGCCGCCGAGGACCGAGGGGTCCACAGCGACATTGAGTCGAACTGTGCGTCCATTGATGCGGCTCAGCGCATCGGCAAGACGACGGGTGTGATCAGCATCCAGCGGACGGGCAACGCGCACCTCAGCGACAACGCGATCGCGCTGACGAGCAGCCAGATCGCAGAGGTGCTCGATGACCGAATCGATGCGTCGACCGTGCAGGTGGCCAACCGTGTAGGCCAGCACCTGCTCGGTGGCCGCGGTGGCGCGGCCAGCAAGGAGATCGCGCACGATGGATGCCTTGGTATCTGCAGGTGACGACGGATCAGTCAGTGCCATCTGCAGAGTTGAGGACTCATCGATAGCGCGTCCGAACAGGAAGATCTCCTCTTCGGTGGCATCAAGTTGGCCGTTGGTGTCGGCGACGCCAAATGCCGCCTGCGTGGCGAGTTCCTCGATTGCCAGTACCAGATCCTGGTCGGTCGACCAGCGGTCGCCAATGATCTGGATGAGGACTTCGGTTGCCAGTGCGCTCACGCGGGAGGAGAAGACCTCAGTCGCCAAGGCAACTCGAGACTGCTCCGACTGACCGGAGTCAGCCAACGCATTGCGCAGCAGCTTCTCGCGTCCAAGCAGGTCAGCAACGGAGAACAACTCCTGTGCCAAGAGGTCAAAGCCCGGGCTTGTGCGCCGTGCTTCAAGGACCTCAACCTGATGGCTCATCGAGCCGCGACTGGCACCAAGCATCAGCGTGCCGCCTGCTGCTCGAGGTCAGCGATGAAGTCTTCGACAGTCTGGCGAACGCGGGCATCCTCATCCAAGGATGTGCCCACGACCTTGCCAGCCAGTCCGACGGCGAGCTCGCCAACCTGACGTGTCAGTGACGCGGTTGCCTGAGCGCGCTCGGCAGCGATCTGTGCCTCAGCATTTGCTGTGACAGTTGCTGCGGCCGTGCGAGCCTCATTGCGAGCCTCTTCGATGATCGCGGTGCGGTCAGCCTGTGCCTGGGTGCGAATGGCCGAGGCCTCTTCGCGGGCCGAGGCAAGATGCTCCTTGTATTCCTCAAGGACAGTGGCTGCCTGCGCCTGTGCCTCTTCAGCGCGAAGAATGCCGCCTTCGATGGTGTCGCTGCGCTCGTCGAGCATCTTCTTGATGGAAGGAAGAGCCAGCTTGGCCAGCACACCGAACACGACGAAGAAGGCGATGAGCCCAATGATGAGTTCATCAATAGGCACCGCCAGCACAGACGGCATCTCTTCACCCTCGGTTGCGGCGAGGACTGCAGCAAAGATGTGTGTCACGAGTTAACCCCTTCAGGTTCCTGCACGTGAATCGCGGAGACTGGGATTAGACGCCGTAGACGAACGGAGCCACGAAGCCGATCAGGGCAAGTGCCTCAGCAAGGGCGAAGCCCAAGATCATGTTCTGACGAATGACGCCATAGGCCTCAGGCTGGCGGGCAATTGCCTGCACACCTTGACCGAAGATGATGCCAATGCCAACGCCTGGGCCAATGGCTGCGAGGCCATAGCCGATCGAACCGATGGAGCCGGTGACTTCCGCGAGAAGCGACATGTCGTTTCCTTTACTTTGCCTGGCCGACGGTCGTTCCGCCGGTCTGGGGTCTGGGGTAGTAGGGCATCTTCAGTTGTAGTCGAGCAAATATCTGTCGTGCGTCTCAGTGCTCAGCACGCAAGGCGCCGCTGATGTAGACCGCGGTGAGTAGCGTGAAGATATATGCCTGCAGCCCTTGGATCAGCGCTTCGAAGGCAGTCAGGGCGATGGCGACAACAAATGACGCTGCCGAACCAAGGATGCCCACCACGCTCGCGCTGATCAGATAGAAGGCAGCGATGCTGAAGGTGGCGATCAGAAGGTGGCCAGCGAACATGTTGGCAAACAGACGGATGGCGTGTGTGGCGGGACGGACGAGGATGTTGGAGAGAAACTCCAGCGGAGCCAGCAGTACGTACATGGCCTTGGGCACGCCCGGCGGGAACATCATGGCCTTGAAGAAGCCGACGAAGCCCTGGCGGTAGATGCCCAGTGGCACCCAGGTCAGGTACACGATGATGGCGAAGGCCACTGGAATGGCGAAGGTTGAGGTGGCCGGAATCTGAAGGAACGGAACGATGCCCGCGAAGTTCAGCATCCAGATGAAGAAGAAGAGCGTGAACAGGAAGGGCACGAACTTGTCGCCCTCCTTGCCCATGGTCTCGCGGGCAATGCCATCACGAATGAAGGTGTAGCCGAGCTCGCCGACATTCTGGGCGCCACGCGGCACCAACTTGGGCTTGCGGAAGGCGTAGGTGAAGAAGCCCATCACAACGATTGCCATGATGGCGATGACGATGCTCACCTTGCTGATGTTCACTTCCAAGGCACCGATGCTGAATGTCAGCACAGCATCGAACTGGAAGATCTCTGCACCAGGCGCGGGGAAACCACACCCGGACATCAAGTGACAATCAAGACCACCAGAGGCGATCACGACTTCAGCTGACAAGGAATTCCTCCAAGAAGGTCACGATGATGACTTCCGCTTCATTTCTTCGGAAATCTTTTTGTTCTCCGCTTTCAATCCACCAAAGATGAGAACGAAGGACAAACCAAGCCCGAGCAAGGCCCCGGTTGCCATGAGCAAGGGCGCATGTCCGATCCACAGGGACAACAACCAGCCCAAACCGGTATACAGAAGCAGGCCGGAGGCGATGCGACTGGTGATTGTCCATGCAGTATCGGCCATATCTCTTGACTCGTCCAACGAGACAGACCGGTTTCTAGCGGTCGAACCGTACCATCCATTTGACGGTGGAAACCGTCTGGGGGCAGAGGTTAATTTCGCGACTTCATCTTGACTTGCGAAGCCTGATTCTGAGCTCATGGGCCAGTCCCGGGCTCGACGTACAAAACCCTCGAGCGTGACCACAGCACAACCTCGGCCAGGGTCCAGGTGATCGTGCAGATCACGACAACAAGGGCGAAGACCTTGGTATTGAACAAGGTGGTGTTCGCGAAGGCGATGATCAGCACAAACAGGACGCCGATCTTCACTACGTAAGTCAACAAGGCGATCGACAGGGCGATCTGAGGATGGGCGCGCAGGGCCCAGTTCAGGACAAGATTGCCAATTCCGAAGAACAACAGCACCAGGACCGTGGCCACGAGGGCACCGATGAGGCCATCCTTGCCACGGAAGATGCCGGCCAAGACGATCGAAACAAGGCCGACGACCAAGGTTGCCAATCCGGCTGTGCGCAGCACAGGAACTTCGCTGGCAGACGGCACGCAGTGGACGCTAGCGCAAAGTTCCAGTCCGTAGTTGGTTCGAGGAGGTGGCTTTGCTCACGCTTGGACGCTTGACCGCCCAGATCAGCAGGCCCAGACCCAGTGCGCCGCCCGCCAAGGCATAGCCAACTGGGACAAATGCGACAGCCACCGCGGTTCCGGCGATCAGACCGGTCCATGCGTACATCAGCAGCACCGCCCGCTGCTGGGAGTGCCCCATCTCCAGGAGTCGATGGTGCAGGTGCTGCTTGTCCGGAGCAAAGGGGTTGCGCCCGGCCCGAGTGCGTCGGATGACGGCCATTACAAGGTCGACCAGCGGGATGGCCATGACGGCCAAGGGAATGAGCAGCGGCAGCAAAGTGGGCAGCAGCGCTGGTCCGGCCACCACGCTCGGGTCGATCTGACCGGTCAGGGTGATGGTTGCCGCCGCCAACAGCAGACCCAGCAGCATCGAACCGGTATCGCCCATGAAAATGCGTGCTCGGAAGGTGTTGTGCGGCAGGAAGCCCACGCACATGCCGACCAAGAGGACCGAGACGAGGGTGGCCAAGGTTGCCCTGGCGATGCCAAGCTCGACAGATAGCAAGTATGAGTAGGCAAAGAACGCTCCAGCTGCCACCGCGACAATGCCAGCAGCCAGGCCGTCAAGTCCATCAACGAAATTGATGGCATTGATACTGACCAACACGATGAGCACGGTGAGCAGCACGCTGGTCACCGGATCCACGACGAAGGTTCCGCCAAAGGGAAGCCAGATCACTGAAATGCCCTGAAGTGCCATCAAGCCAGCTGCGAGCACTTGTCCGGCCAGTTTGATTGGCGCGTCCAGGCCCCATTTGTCATCCACGATTCCCAGCAGCACGATCACCGTCGCGGCTGAAAGCAGAGCAAATGGTGTGTCGGCCTGACCGAAGACCGAACCCATCTTGGGCAGCTTGCTGGCAAGAAGCAGGCCAGTCATCAAGCCCAGGAACATGGCCAAACCACCGAGCCGTGGCGTGGACTCAGCGTGCACATCGCGATCCCGTACCTCAGCTATCACCTTGAATCGCACTGCGATCCGCTCGACCACTGGGGTGGTCAAGTACGTCACCGCGGCGGCGGCGAGCAGGCACAGGAGGTATTCGCGCAAGTTATGGCCGCGGGTAGGCCGGGAACTTGGCGACCAGCTCGGACACCTGCGCCGCGATGTCAGCAGTCTTGAGCCCGTCGACATCGCGAACTACCTGTCCGATGACGGATGCAATGACTTCCATCTCGGGAACACCCATGCCTTGAGTGGTGACCGCCGGTGTGCCTACTCGGATTCCGGAGGCAACAGCTGGCGGCTGGGGGTCATAGGGAATCGCGTTCTTGTTCAAGGTGATGCGGGCCGCGTCGCAGCGCGTCTCAGCATCGGCACCCGTGACATCCAGGCCTTGAAGATCGATGAGCGCCAGATGGGTGTCGGTACCACCACTGACAGGACGCATCCCTTCATCTGCCAGGCCCGCCGCAAGTGCCTGAGCATTCGCGATGACCTGCTTGGCGTATGCGGCGTACTCCGGTGTAGCCGCCTCTTTCAGCGCTACTGCCTTGCCGGCGACGGCGTGCATCAAGGGGCCGCCTTGCATCATCGGGAAGACGGCCTTGTCGATCGCGGCAGCGTGCTCAGCCCGGCAAAGGATCATGCCGCCGCGGGGTCCGCGCAGCACCTTGTGCGTGGTGAAGGTCACGACGTCTGCGAAGGGCACCGGACTTGGAATCGCCTTGCCGGCGACCAGTCCGATGAAGTGCGCCGCATCGACCATGAGGATCGCGCCAACCTCGTCAGCTATGGATCGGAACGCTTCGAAGTCGATGAGGCGCGGGTAGGCCGTTGCGCCGCAGATGATCATGCGGGGCTTGTGCTGAATGGCCAGCGCACGCACCTCGTCGTAGTCAATGACTTCAGTGTCCTGACGGACGCCATAGGAGACGATGTTGAACCACTTGCCGGAGAAATTGACCTTTGAGCCGTGAGTCAGGTGCCCGCCGTGCGGCAGGCTCATCGCCAGCACAGTGTCGCCGGGCTTGGCGAACGCGCCATAGACAGCGATATTTGCGCTGGCACCACTGTGCGGCTGCAAGTTCGCGTGATCAGCGCCGAACAGCTCCTTGGCACGGGCGATGCCGATGTTCTCGGCAACATCAACCTCTGCGCAGCCGCCGTAGTAGCGCTTGCCTGGGTAGCCCTCTGCATACTTGTTGCTCAGAGTTGAGCCGAGCGCAGCCAAGACTGCAGGAGAGGTGAAGTTCTCACTCGCGATGAGCTGCAATCCGCCACGCAGACGCTCCAGCTCGGCCAACAGCACATGGGCGATCTCGGGATCCTCAGCCGCGAGTGCGTTGAAATCTGGGCCCCAGAAGGGTGTGGTGGTCATGAAACTCCTCGTGAAGATGAAAGTCCCACTCTACGCAAAGCCAGACCAGAGGCTGCCCAGGAACATCAGCCAAATCAGCCGCTAGTGCGGTTCGGCAGGGATTCCGGGGGCGACTTGCTGGAGCTGGACGATGCTCAGTGAGCCTTGGCGCACCACTTTTGGATCCAAGCCAGACATATCGAGCACGGTGCTGGGCAAGTCCGCGGCTTGGAGCTCACCGGCATCCACTGCAAGTGCGGCACATTCGCCCAATTGCTCCATCACGGCTTCGACGCTGAGCGGGGCGGGCAGACCTGGCGTATTCGCTGTTGTCACGACCAACGGACCACATCTGACAAGTACCGCCAGGATCACTGGGTGCAAGGGCATACGGACAGCGATTGGAAGATCCGGCGAGAGATCCCAGGCCAAGGTCGGCTGCGGTCTCAGCAGCAAAGTCAACGGACCTGGCCAGAAGGCCTGCATCAGTGCATTGACCGGCGGTGTGACACCAGCGGCAATCCCCGCGACAGTCGCCGCGCTTGGGACCATCAAGGACAGCGGCGAATCATGGGACTGCCCCTTGGCTGCGCGCAAGGCTGCAACACCTCGAGACGAAAAGGGATCCGTCACCAGCGCGTAAGCCGACTCCGTGGGAAGCAGTACAAGATCCCCACGCTTCACCGCGCTGACCGCTGCATTGATTGCTCGCACGCGATCTGGTCCCGTGGCGCTGGCAAGGATGAGCATGGCTACTTGGCTCGTCGAGCAATCGTGAATCTGGGCAGCCCATTGAGATCGATGCGATCTGAAACGTCAGTCCACACCGGAGTTCCCAATGCGAGCCCCGTGATTGCAGCCACTTCATAGTCAGCAGCCATTGCCTTTGCCACACCGGGCACTCCTCGCAGACCCGCGTCAGCTCCCTGCACGTCGGCATGCTCGATCACCAGCAGTCCGCCAGGTGACAAGAGCATTGCTGCGGTCTTCAGCACATCTCGAACGACGTTCAAACCATCTTCGCCGCCGTAGAGCGCAATCTTCGGCTCGTGATCTCGCACTTCAATCTCACGCGGAATCATGGAGTCGGGGATATATGGAGGATTGCTGACGACTACTGCAACCTGCCCGAGCAGTCGAGCAAGCGGTCGTTCGCGATCGGCCACGGTCGCTGCGTCATCTTGAATGACCTCAACCCTTGAGCCGTTGGCTGCGAGGGCATCGACATAGGCGTCCACATTGCGCCGAGTCCACACCAGAGCATCACTGGAGAGTTCAACTGCATGCACCCGCGAATTGTCGACTTCCATGCCAAGTGAGATCGCGATAGCCCCGCTGCCGCTGCAAAGGTCGACCGCTATGCGCGAGCCGATGGGTTGGCTCTGCAATTCACGAATCGCAGCTTCGGTCACGAGCTCTGTTTCGGGCCGCGGAATGAACACGCCAGGACCTACCGCGACTTCGATGCGACGAAACCCCGTTGAGCCGAGCAGGTGCTGCAAAGGCACCCGAGACAGTCGCTGAGTCATCAGCTTCTCGATCTGCACCCGCTGGTCAGAATCCACTGAGTCCTGCAGGATCAGGCGATTGCGCTGAATACCCAAGGCGAAGGCGACAATCTGCCCAGCGTCGACTGAGGGTGATGGAACTCCAGCGGCGGTGAGCCGTCGTTCTGCGTCAAAGAGCACGTCGCGAATTGACTCGCGACCCCCGGTTGTGTGAACCGAGTCGAAACTCACTTGCCGCCGCCTATTGCCAACTTCGCTGCATTGTCGGCGTCGATGCAGGCCTGAATCACGGCGTCGATATCTCCGTCAAGAATCTGATCCAGGTTGTGAGACTTGAATCCGACGCGGTGGTCGTTCAATCGATTCTCGGGGTAGTTATAGGTGCGGATGCGCTCACTGCGATCAACGGTGCGGACCTGTGAACGACGAACGTCGGATGCATCCTTGGCAGCAGCCTCTTCCGCGGCAGCCAGCAGGCGTGCTCGCAGAATGCGCATAGCCGACTCCTTGTTCTGCAGCTGACTCTTCTCGTTCTGACAGGAGACCACAACCCCCGTCGGAAGGTGGGTAATGCGCACGGCGCTGTCGGTCGTGTTGACGCTCTGCCCACCCGGGCCTGAGGAGCGATACACATCGATGCGCAGATCACTCGCGTCAATCTCAACTTCCACATCTTCAGCTTCAGGCAGCACGAGCACTCCCGCGGCCGAGGTATGGATGCGTCCCTGAGACTCTGTTGCCGGAACCCGCTGCACGCGGTGAACGCCACCTTCGAACTTCAGACGGGCAAAAGGCGCCTCACCCGGCTGGGGAATGCCGCGGGTCTTTACTGCGATGGCAACATCCTTGTAACCACCAAGATCTGACTCGACGGCTTCGATGACCTCAGTGGCCCAACCTCGACGCTCGGCATAGCGCAGATACATGCGGGCCAGATCTCCAGCGAACAATGCGGATTCCTCGCCGCCCTCCCCCGACTTGATCTCAAGGATGACGTCCTTGTCATCCATCGGGTCCCGCGGAAGCAGCAAGGTGGTCAGGTACTCCGCAGCCACCTGCTCACTTGCCAGCAATTGCGGCAGTTCAAGAGCAAAGGCCTCGTCATCGGCTGCCAGTTCTGTGGCAGCCACGACATCATCATGCAGGGCAGACCAGTCTCGATATGCAGCAACGACGGGTCCGAGCTCGGCAAAACGCCGGCCAAGATTTCGGGCCAGGGTTTGATCACCATGGACCGCTGGATCAGACAGCCGTAGTTCGAGCTCGCCGTACTCCTTCACGAGCTCGGCACAGGCTTCAAACACGACGGCGTCCTCCAAGTAGCGGTAAATGAATCCGGGCGCCGGTCTGGGGTCGACCGCGCGACGGGGGAGACACGCGGTCGACCCCAGGCCGGCGCCCGGGGTCGAAAACTAGTTGCTCTCGTCCTTCTTGCCGAAGCGCTTCTCGAAGCGAGCCACTCGGCCGCCAGTGTCGAGGATCTTCTGCTTTCCGGTGTAGAAGGGATGGCACTGCGAGCAGACGTCTGCGTGAATCTGGCCGCTCTTGGCCGTACTGCGGGTGACGAAGGTCTCGCCGCAGGTGCAGGTCACGGTCGTGACGACGTACTCGGGGTGAACGTCAGGCTTCATGGAGCTCTCCTTGTGATGTCCCGGGTCGGCACCCACGATGGCGGGGCCGTGAACCGGGTCGATGAAATTATGCCATTGGCTCCGCTGTTCAGGAAATTGCCGAACGCCGGGCTCTAGGGCTAGTCGTCCTCGCCGGCCAATCCGCCCGAGCCAGGTGTGGTCTTTTGAATCTGCATCATGAACTCGTAGTTCGTCTTGTTCTCACGCAGCTTGGAGAGCAGGAGCTCAATTGACTGCTGCTGATCAAGGGCATGAAGAACGCGGCGAAGCTTCCAGACAACCTTGAGCTCATCTGGCGCCATGAGCAGCTCTTCCTTGCGGGTACCCGAAGCGTCAACATCGACTGCAGGGAAAACGCGCTTGTCAGCCAGGCGGCGATCCAGCTTGAGCTCCATGTTGCCGGTGCCCTTGAACTCTTCGAAGATGACCTCGTCCATTCGCGAGCCGGTCTCAACGAGCGCCGTTGCCAAGATGGTGAGCGAGCCGCCATTCTCGACGTTGCGTGCTGCGCCGAAGAACTTCTTGGGCGGGTAGAGCGCTGTGGAATCCACACCACCAGAAAGGATTCGGCCCGAGGCTGGCGCTGACAGGTTGTACGCGCGTCCAAGACGGGTCATGGAGTCCAGCAGCACGACGACGTCGTGACCGAGTTCGACCAAACGCTTGGCTCTTTCGATTGCGAGCTCAGCGATGATCGTGTGGTCCTCGGCTGGTCGGTCGAAGGTGGAGGCGATCACCTCACCCTTGATCGAGCGCTGCATGTCGGTGACTTCTTCAGGACGCTCATCAACCAGCACAACCATCAGGTGTACCTCAGGATTGTTCTCAGTGATGGAGTTCGCGATCGATTGCAGCACCATCGTCTTGCCGGCCTTGGGGGGCGACACGATGAGTCCGCGCTGGCCTTTGCCGATCGGCGCGACGAGATCGATGACGCGTGCCGTGAGGTTTGAGGCGTCGGTCTCAAGTCGCAGCCGCTCCTGGGGGTACAGGGGGGTCAGTTTGGAGAATTCTGGACGGTTCTTAAGAGAATCCAGATCGCCGCCATTGACGGTGTCGATACGCACGAGCGGGTTGAACTTCTCGCGACGATCACCTTCGCGGGGCTGCTTGGTTGCGCCGGTGAGGGCATCACCCTTGCGCAGGCCGTGCTTGCGCACCATCGAAAGAGAGACGTAGAGATCGTTCGGGCCGGGGAGATAGCCGCCAGTGCGAAGGAAGGCATAGTTCTCAAGGACGTCCAGAATGCCGGCTACTGGTACGAGCACATCGTCTTCGCCGACCTCAATGTCAGCTTCGCTGTAGCCGTTGCGGCGATCAGCATTGTTGCTATTGCTGTTGTTGCCGTTGTTACCGCCACCGTTGTTGTTGCGTGGGCGATCACGGAAGCGCTCGCGGCCGCGTCGGCGGTTGCGTGAGCCATCAGCATCCCGGTCACCGCCACGGTCATTGTCCTCACGGGGACGATCCTCGCGGGGGGCGCGATCTTCACGCGGACGGTCCTGACGGGGCGCGCGATCTTCACGCGGACGGTCATTGCGAGGCTCTCGATCACGCTGTTCACGTGGCTCACGTGGCTCACGTGGCTCGCGGGGCTCGCGGTCGTCACGGGGCTCACGCGATTCGCGCGGAGTCTCCTCGGTGGGGCGATCAGAGTCGCCGTTCTTGGAGCTTTGGGTGGGCTGGCTTGCCTGCTCACTAGAGCGGCGGTTGGCGCCTTGGCGATCGGCGATCGCAGCGACGAGGTCGCCCTTTCGCATGCCACTGGCTCCGGAGATGCCCATTTGGTTGGCCATTGCCTTGAGTTCTGGCAAGAGCATTGAAGAGAGGCTGTCTCCACGCGGCTTGCGCGTGGTTGCCGTTGTTTCAGTCACGAATTGAAATTCCTTTGACTCGTAAGAAACCCCAGTTATGACCCGTACAGGTAGTTGTCCGGATTCACAGGTAAGAAGCGTTGCGCTGTGCGGGGAAAACGTCAGCTGACTTCTGCGACGCTGGAGTTGAATCCGAGTGTAGCACTCATGCGCCTCAGGCTTGCTTCGCTGGGTCCACATGCGCGCCGAGTGCTGCGACCGGCTGCCGATCCACTCGCCAATTGTCGCCTGCGGCAAGCCGCACTGCATCGAGCTGGTCTGCGCTTGCAAGTACCAGCACCGTCGGTCCGGCGCCCGAGATGACCGCGGCCAGGCCATCAGCGCGCAGCCGGTCGATCAAGTCCATGGAGGGCTCATACATCGAACGCCGGGACTCCTGATGAAGTCGATCCGCAGTGGCTTCCAGCAACAGACGTGGATCGGTGGTGATCGCCTGAACAAACAAGGCGGCGCGGGCAATATTGAATGAGGCATCGACGCGAGAAACCATTGCAGGCAAAGCACTTCTCGCTTCGGACGTCGGAACTTTGAAGTCAGGGACAGCGATGATCGGCTGGATGCTCGGGTGTGCGTCTCGACGAACAAACTGAGCAATGCCGTCGCTCATCCAGGCAGTAGTGAACCCGCCGAACAGTGCGGCCGCCAGATTGTCCGGGTGGGGTTCAAGTTCCAGCGCCAGTTGCAAGAGGTCGTGATCGGTCAGCAACGACTCCCCTGCGGAGTGCAGTCCCCGAGCCATCACCAAGCCACCGATGATGGCTGCAGCCGAAGATCCCAGGCCGCGGCCATGCGGGATGACATTGGTGCAGCGCAGAACAAATCCGGTGGGGCGGGCATCCATGGCGGCAAATCCCAGTGCCATCGCCCGTGCGACCAGGTGCGAGGAGTCCAAGGCGACCTCGCCCAGGCCTTCTCCTTCGACCTCGATGAGGACGCCCTTGTCCTCAGAGACCATTGCTGTCAGGGAGTCATACAGACCCAGAGCAAGTCCAAGGCTGTCAAAGCCCGGCCCAAGATTGGCCGAGGTCGCTGGGACTCGGACCCGAACCGGACCACTTCGCCAGGCACTCATCAGTCAACCAAGCCCAGCGCCTGCGCAGCAGCCTGGGCATTTGCTGGCACCACGACGGGATCCTTTGCGCCTTGCATAGCCCAATGCGGATCCTTCAGCCCATTGCCAGTGAGGGTGCAGACGATCAATTGCCCTGCATCGAGCAAGCCCGCGGCGTGCATCTTGATCAGACCGGCGACACTGGCCGCACTGGCTGGCTCACAGAACAAGCCTTCCTTGCTTGCGAGCAGGTGGTAGGCCGACAGGATTTCTTCGTCAGTGACCGAGTCGATGACTCCCCCAGACTCATCACGTGCAGCGATGGCATGCTGCCACGAAGCCGGGTTGCCGATGCGAATAGCCGTGGCAATCGTTTCAGGATGCAAGATGGGCATGCCCAGAACAAGTGGAGCGGCCCCGGCGGCCTGGAATCCCCACATGCGAGGGGTGGCCGAGGCGATGCCGTCCTTCGCGTACTCGCAGTAGCCCTTCCAATATGCCGTGATGTTGCCCGCGTTGCCCACCGGCAGGCAGTGGATGTCAGGAGCACGCTCAAGCAGATCGACAATTTCAAATGCAGCGGTCTTCTGACCCTCAATGCGCGCCGGGTTGACGCTGTTGACGAGCGCCACCGGGTAGTTGTCCGAAAGCGAACGCGCCAGAGTCAGGCAGTCATCGAAGTTGCCCTCGACTTGCAGCAGGGTCGCACCGTGCACGATCGCCTGTGCGAGCTTGCCCATGGCAATCTTGCCTTCGGGCACCAGCACAGCACAGGCCATGCCGGCTTTCACCGCATACGCGGTCGCACTGGCACTCGTGTTGCCCGTGGAAGCGCAGATGACCGCTTTGGCGCCCTCTTCTGCAGCCTTGGAGATCGCCACGGTCATGCCGCGGTCCTTGAACGATCCAGTGGGATTGGCTCCCTCGTACTTCAACCAGACATCGCAGCCCAGAAGCTCGCTCAATACGCCCGCCTGCACTAGTGGGGTGCCGCCCTCGCGCAAAGTGATGACTGGGGTGTTCGCCGTGACCGGCAATCGGTCGCGATATTCCTCGATGAGTCCTCGCCATTGATGTGCCACGGCTATGCCCCCGCCTCGCCCTCGACGCGCATCACGCCGACCACGGCCGTGACCATGGAGAGTTTGCGCAGCCGATCAACAGTGTCCTGCAAGGCGCCATCACTTGAGCGATGCGTGCGCACGATCAAACCAGCTCCGTCACCATGACCGTCCTGGCGCACCACCTGAATGCTGACACCGCTGTCGGCAAAGGCCTTGGCAATGCTCGCAAGCGCCCCGGGTTGGTCAGCCACGACCAGGTTGACGTAGTAGCACGTCAACGCCTCACTGATCGGAAGCACGGGCAATTGCACATCAGCGCTCTCGCCCCAGCCAGTTGAGCCAGTGAGTCGATTGCGCGCCGCAACCACAACGTCGCCAAGAACTGCCGATGCGGTTGGGGCTCCCCCGGCTCCTCGGCCGTAGAACATCAGCTCACCTGCAGCCTCAGCCTCGATGAACACTGCATTGAACGCTTCGCGCACACTGGCGAGCGGATGTTCACGAGGGACCATTGTCGGATGCACACGCACGATGACACCGCGATCATCATCGACTCGCTCAGCAACAGCCAACAACTTGATGACACATCCCAAGCTCTTGGCCGCACGGATGTCAGTGGTGGAGATGTGCGTGATGCCCTCGCAATGCACGTCTTCTCGCGTGACATGGGTGTGGAAGGCAAGCTCAGCGAGGATTGCAGCCTTCGATGCGGCGTCGTGGCCTTCAACATCGGCTGTCGGATCTGCTTCTGCGTATCCAAGGGCTTGTGCCTCAGCGAGTGCGTCTTCGAATGATGCATCGTCCTCATCCATGCGAGTCAGGATGTAATTCGTCGTGCCGTTGACGATTCCCATGATCTTGGTGACGTGATCGCCCGAAAGCGACTCTTGCAGCAGGCGCACGATCGGGATCGCTCCGGCAACTGATGCTTCAAAGAAGATGTCAACGCCTTCGGCTTCAGCAGCCGCGTAGAGCGAGGCACCATCGGAAGCCAGCAGCGCTTTGTTTGCCGTCACGATGCTCGAGCCGGACTTGATCGCAGCCAAGATGAGTGACTTGGCTGGCTCGATGCCGCCCATCAACTCAACGACGATGTCGGCACCAGACGTGGCCACCGCCATTGCGTCATCGGACAGGAAAGCAGCCGGAATTTCGCGCTTCTTGGACAAATCGCGGACGGCGACCTTGGTCAATTTCAAGGAGGTGCCCATGCGGATATGCAGATCGGTATCCCGGTCGGTGAGCAGACGGGCAACTTGGGCTCCGACGGTGCCGCCGCCGAGCAATGCCACCGTGACGGGGCGCGCGGGTTCAGCCGGTGACATGAGTACTCCTGGTGAGGCGGTTGTGACCCCCTAGCCTGTCAGGTCTGGTGCCGAGGCCTCGCATTGGCACAATGCCAGGCGCGCGATCCCACCAATTGGGGACATCAGTGCCCTGCGCGCATCCCACAGTCTCCTGTTCGGAACTCCTAACCTGAGCCCACCACGTTCATTCTGACAAGGAGTCTGTATGAATCTCATGACCAGAAAACTCATTGCCGAAGCAGTGGGCACCTTCCTCTTGGTCTTCCTTGCTGTGGGTGCTGCGGTCTTTGGCATCTCGGCAAAAGTCGGCATCGGCGTTGGCGGTCCCGGCAACGGCGTTGTCGGTGTCGCGCTGGCATTCGGCCTTGTGCTGCTCGGCATTGCCTACGCCTTCGGGCCAGTCTCGGGAGCGCATGTCAACCCTGCGGTCACCTTGGGCATGCTCTTGGGTCGACGGATGGCCGCCGGTGAGGCAATGGCCTACTGGGTCGCTCAGTTCGCCGGAGCCATCGCTGCTGGCGCAGTCCTGAAACTGTTCGTCTCATCCTTTGGAGTCACCGACTACACGGGTGGCCTTGGCACCAACAGCTACGACAACGGCAACATCGACATGGGTGGAGCATTTCTACTTGAGGTCATCTTGACCGCGGCCTTCGTACTCGTGATCTTGCTGGTCACGGAACGGGTTGCGGCTCCTGGCTTTGCCGGCATCGCAATCGGGCTCACGCTCACACTTGTGCACTTGGTGGGGATCCCACTCGATGGCACTTCCGTCAACCCGGCTCGCTCCTTCGGACCGGCACTCTTCGCGGGAGGCGAGGCTCTGAGTCAGGTGTGGCTGTTCATCGTCGCGCCACTTGTGGGCTCAGTTGTCGCGGTGATCATCTGGCTGATCACGCGTACGACAAGTCCAGAACCTGAGTTGCTCGTTGCGGGCTCCGAGCGCGAGTAACGCGCACCTTCAGGCACTACTACTGGCGTTGGAATCCCGAATCAGCCCCGGGATCCAGCGCCAGTAGGTCTTCAAGAGTCTCTCGGCGCAAGATCACTGTCGACACCCCTGCCTTGACGCCGATCACTGCTGGGCGAGGCAGGTAGTTGTAGTTGGACGCCATCGATCGGCAATACGCCCCCGTTGCCGCGACTGCGAGCAGGTCGCCAGGAACCAGATCACTGGGTAGCCAGGCCTCGCGGATCAGGATGTCACCAGATTCACAATGCTTGCCAACGACTCTGACCAGCATGAGTTCGGCGTCGGAAGTGCGGGAGGCAAGGGCGACGGTGTACTCCGCGTCATAGAGCGCGGTGCGGATGTTGTCACTCATGCCACCGTCGACCGAAATATAGGTACGCACGCCATCATCGGTCTGCACTGCCTTCACTGTGCCAATCTCGTAAAGCGTGACTCCAGGCGGGCCGATAATTGCGCGCCCCGGTTCAAAGGCCAATGCTGGCACTGCCAGCCCGATGGCCTGGCAATCGCTGGCAACCGCAAGTGCAACTTGTGAAGCGAGTTCATCAATGCTCAGCGGATCATCGGACTCGAGGTAGGCGATGCCCATGCCACCCCCAAGGTCCAGTTCTGCACAGCTGATGCCGAACTCAGTCGACATCTGACCCATGAACGCCACAATGCGCACGGCCGCCTCTTGGAAGCCATGAGCATCAAAGATCTGGGATCCGATGTGCGAGTGCAGTCCACGGAATTCAAGACTGGGCAACATCACGATCCGGCGCAGGGCCTCCTGCGCCGCGCCTGAGGCAACGGAGAAGCCAAATTTCTGATCCTCATGGGCGGTGGCGATGAATTCGTGAGTGTGCGCCTGCACGCCGATCGTCAGGCGCACCAGCACGGGTTGCACGACACCGAACCGGCTTGCCGCGTCGGCGACACGGACGATCTCTTCAAATGAGTCAAGGACAATGCGCCCGACGCCAGCTTCAATAGCTGCTTCAATCTCGGCCATCGACTTGTTGTTGCCGTGGAGCAGGAGATCTCTGCCTGGCACCCCCGCTCGAAGAGCCACCGCGAGTTCGCCGCCGGACGCTACGTCGATGCCAAGGCCTTCTTCCACGACCCACCGAGCAACTGTTGTCGAGAGAAAGGCCTTGGCGGCGTAGTAGACCTGACGAGCCCCAACCTGGCTCGCCGCCTGGCGGTACTCGCGTGCTCGCGATCGGACTTCTTGCTCATCAAGGATGAACACCGGCGTGCCGAATTGTGCTGCGGTATCGCGAACATCGACACCGCCAATGCTGAGTGCACCAGTGGAGTCTCGAGAAGCCGAAGCCGGCCACACATTGGACACCTGCGAAGGCTAGGGCATGCAGACGGACTGATTACATGCGCTCCGGTGAGCTCACTCCAAGCAAAGTCAGGCCATTGGCCAGGGTCTGCCGGGTGGCCGCACACAGCCAAAGCCGGGCGACATGTTCTGGCGTGGTGTCTTCGTCGCCCCGCGGCAGCACTCGACAAGCGTCGTAGAAGCGGTGGTAAGTCGTCGCGAGTTCTTCGAGATACCGCGCAACGCGGTGCGGTTCACGCAATTCGGCAGCAGTAGCCACGATCCGAGGAAACTCGCCAAGAGAGCCCAGCAACTCATTCTCACGCTCGTGCGCGAGCACACCTGGATCGAAGTCGGCCGCAGCCCAGTCGATACCAAGATCTGCAGCATTGCGCAGCACCGACGCGATACGCGCATGCGCGTACTGGACGTAGTACACGGGATTGTCATTGGTGTGGCGGGCGATGGCCTCAAGATCCAAGGTCAATGGTGAATCAACGGGATGACGAATGAGCGAGTAGCGGGCGGCATCCACGCCGACTTCCTCGACGAGATCCTCCAGGGTCACTATGGTGCCGGCACGCTTGGAGAGCTTGACCTCTTCGCCACCCTTGGTGATCTTCACGAGCTGGCCAATCAGCACCTCGGCCGCCGCCGCCGGATCTCCGTAGCACTGCGCCACTGCCTTCAAGCGATTGACGTACCCATGGTGGTCGGCCCCAAGCAGATAGATGCAAGTGCTGAATCCGCGCTCACGCTTGTTCACGTAGTACGCCGTGTCAGAGGCGAAGTAGGTCAACTCACCATCGGCCTTCACCAGTACCCGGTCCTTGTCGTCTCCGAAGTCTGTCGTGCGCAGCCACGTTGCGCCGTCGAGCTCGAATACGTGGCCTTGCTCGCGAAGCCGCTCAAAGGCCAACTCGACGGCATGGGTGTCATGCAGATCGCGCTCGGAGGACCAGACATCAAAATGCGTGCGGAACAGCTCAAGGACATGTCGCTGCTGCGCAAGCTGAATTCGGTAGGCGGCCTCGCGAAATCCTGCCGCGCGTGCTTCCTCTGCTAGTTGGATGAGTGCTGGCTGCGTCGCCAGAACCTCAGCGGCCAGATCCACGATGTAGGCGCCGTGATAGCCACCGTCCGGAACTGCCTGGCCCTGAGCTGCAGCAAGCACCGAGAGTCCGAATTTGTCCATCTGGACACCACGATCATTGATGTAGAACTCAGACGTGACGTCCGCGCCGGCGGCGGCGAGCACTTGAGCCAATGCGCTGCCGACTGCGGCCCATCGCGTATGCCCAAGGTGCAAGGGTCCGGTGGGATTGGCCGAGATGAACTCCACATTGATGGTCTGCCCTGCGAGTGCAGCACCACGCCCAAAATTGGATCCCTGCTGCACGATGCTGCGGGCCAGCTCACCCTGTGCAGCGCTGTCCAGCCGGATATTGATGAATCCCGGGCCAGCGATATCGGCGCTGCTGACTCCATCGACCAGAACGATTCGGTCCACGATCGCCTGCGCCAGGATTCTGGGCGCAACGCCGGCGGCCTTGGCCAGAGTCAGCGCGACATTGGTCGCATAGTCGCCATGCTCTCGGGATCTCGGACGCTCAACGTGCACGGAATCTGGCAGTTGGATAGCAATGGAGTCCTCGGCCTGAACCTCTCGCAGCACCAGCAGTAGGGCAGCGGCAAGGGCATCGGGAGTCACCGCGAGAGCGTACCGACCAGGCTGATGGACGAAGGACTCCCACCACACGGGTGGGAGTCCTTCTGTTTCGACCCTTATCCCCCGATTCGAGTCCCTTCAATCTTCACTCGAGGCGGTCGAGGGCGCCAGCCGCATCACGAACCCTGTGGATAGGTGCTACTCGGACTCAAGATGCCTGCGAGCCTCTTGCAGCTCCTTCAGCGTCTGGTCATCGACTTTCGGGTACTGCGGGTCAATGTCCTGCAAGGTGTGCAGAACGATCGCGCTCGTGATCAGACGAGTCACCCATTTGTGATCCGCAGGCACGACGTACCAAGGAGCCCACTTCGTGCTGGTGTTGCTGACCATCGCCGAAAAGGACTTGCGGTACGCATCCCAATACTCGCGCTCATGCAAATCTGTCGGAGAGAACTTCCAATTCTTTTCGGGCTCATCGATGCGCTCCAAGAAGCGCTTGCGCTGCACATCCTTGGAAAGGTTCAAGAAGATCTTGACGATTCGAGTGCCACTGTCCACGAGATGGCGCTCCCACTCATTGATGGCGTGATAGCGACGCTTCCAGAGCGCTTCAAGGTCGTTGATCCGATCGGCGGGCGGCCAGATCAATTCGGGATGCACTTGTGTGACGAGCACATTCTCATAATGCGAGCGGTTGAAGATGGCGATCCGTCCAAGCTCTGGCAGGACGAGTTGATGGCGCCAGAGAAAATCGTGTGCGCGCTCCTCAACGGAGGGCGCCTTGAAGGAATGAACCTCAACACCTTCTGGGTTCAGACCGCTCATCACATGCTTGATGGTGCCGTCCTTGCCAGCCGCGTCTGTAGCTTGGAAGACGATGAGCATCGCATTGGAGTTCGCTGCGTAGAAACGATCCTGCAATGCCGTCATTTCCTCCAGTACAGCCTCATGCGCCTGCTCACTGGTGATCTTGTCGAAGTGCTTCGGCATCATCGCGGGGTCAAAGTCGGCGTCAAGTTCGACCTTGCGTCCTGGCTCCACCTGGCATTGGTGCACTACGGCGCGCCACTCGTCCTTCGTCAGCGATCCTGGCGAGTCACTCATGTGTGGTTGACCTCTCCTTCGTCAGATACATCTGCATCTCAGCGCCGAGTAGCAATCCCATGAACGACAGGTACAGCCACAGCAATACCACCATAGGTGCTCCGAAGGCCGCTATTGCGGCTCCAATCGTTGTCGACAGTCCTACGTAGACACCGACACCAGCACTGACTCCGACGAACCACACTGCGATGCCGATTGCTGCCGGCGACCTCCACGAAATCGGTGCAGCCCTACTGGGACCCCACCGGAATATGCCAAGAACGAGAAGCCAGGCAAGGATCGCGAACAGCACCCAGTCGATCCAGCCAACCCCAGTGCCGAAGTGCACCTCGGGGAATCCCAAAGCACGCGATATTCGGGGCAGCAGGGTCAACGCAAGCACCGATGCGATCAAGATCAGCAGGCCCACAAGAGTGATCACTGCATCGCGAACCCGACCCAGAAGGCCTGGTCGGTGGCGGATGAATCCGAAGGCTCGGTCCAGTGCCATGCGCATGGCGGTTATGGCTTTGGAAGCAGCATAGATCGCAATCATCAGACCAATGAGGGAAGCAAGAGTCAATGCGCTTGCTGATGAACTGGCCACGAGGTTGACGATGGAATTGGTGACCTCCTGCAACTGAGTATCAGCGTCCGGAAGCCGGCTCAGGATCGATTCAATCGCCGCTTTGGTGTTCTCAGGTCCAATAATCGCCCCGGCGACCGCGCCAACCGTCACTGCGGCCGGCGCGATGGCCAGCAGCACGAAGTAGGCCATGCCACCCGCGGCAAGAGATCCCTGATGAGCCGAGTATTCGCGAAATATCGAACTGCCAGCTGTTCTCATCGAGATCAGTTGGCTGCGCACCTGCCTATCGTGTCAGTCAAGCACCTCGCTGCTAGCCTGACCCACGTTTGCCTCCGTAGCTCAGGGGATAGAGCAGTGGTTTCCGGTACCGAAGGTCGCAGGTTCGATTCCTGCCGGGGGCGCAATGAACATCAATGACGCAACGATGAAGGTGAAGTCGCACGAGGGGGTGCACTTCGCCTCAGTCACTCACAGCTACTACCCGCTTATCCTCGGCATCTTCGTTGGCATCTTGATCATCTCGAATATTGCTGCGACGAAACTGATCGTGTTTGGTCCGGCGATCCTCGACGGTGGCGCGTTCCTGTTTCCACTCGCATACATCATCGGCGACATCCTGAGCGAGGTCTACGGATTCCGCGCAGCACGGCGGGCGATCCTGTTGGGGTTCGCAATGGCGATCCTTGCGGCAGTGACGTTCTACGTCGTTCAAATCTCCCCTTCGCCCGAGGCCTACACCAACCAAGAGGCCTACGAGGCTGTCCTTGGCTTTGTTCCGCGCATCGTGCTGGCCAGCGTCTGCGGCTATCTCGCAGGCCAACTACTGAATTCCTACGTGCTGGTCAAGATCAAGGAGCGAACCAAGGAGAAGCATCTGTGGGCCCGATTGATCGGATCTACAGTCGTCGGCGAACTGGCCGACACAGTCGTCTTCTGCACTGTCGCCTTCTACGGCATCATCACCGGAGCCGAGTTCGCCAACTACGTCATCGTGGGCTACTTCTACAAGACCCTTCTTGAGGTTGTGCTGCTGCCGATCACCTACCCGCTGATCGGCTTCATCAAGAAGCGCGAACCGACCTACGAACTGGCTTCGGCACGCTGAGCACCTGACCCGAATCTGCCAAGAAACTCCTCGCGAAAGGCCTGAAACTCACCCCGGGGAATGCTCGCTCGAATCTGATCGAGCAGCGCAATGACAAAGCGTTCGTTGTGAATGGTCGTCAAGGTTGCTGAGAGTCGCTCCTTGGCCTTGAAGAGATGGTGGAGATAGGCCCGCGAATAGTTCCTGCAGGTGTAGCAGTCGCAATTCTCGTCGATCGGCTTGAAATCCGTCTTGAATCTGGCGTTGGTGACATGGAATCGGCCATCGGGATGCAGCACCGTGCCATTGCGGGCCATCCGGGACGGGGCCACGCAATCAAAGGTGTCCGCCCCGTTCTCGACCGCCGTGAAGAAGTCGACTGGGTCACCAATGCCGAGCAGATGCCGAGGCTTGTCCTCGGGCAGCTCTTCATTTACCCATCGGATGATGGTTCCAAGATTGGCCTTCTCCAAGGCTCCCCCAATGCCGAATCCATCGAAGTCCAAGGCGCCAAGTTCTCGGGCTGCTGTTCTGCGCAGATCTTCATACTGCGCGCCTTGAATGACGCCAAAGAGGGCTTGATACGGCCGGTGAGTGCGCACCAGTGTCAGTCGTTGATGCTCCGCAATGCAGCGCTGCGCCCAGTCATGGGTGCGACGAAGCGACCGCTCTTGATACTCCCGCGTGTTCAGCAAGGTCGTGCATTCATCGAAAGCAAAGATGATGTCCGCGCCAATCGCATGCTGAACTTGCATAGAGGTCTCAGGCGTGAAGCGATGCATGGTTCCATCGATATGTGACTTGAAGGTGACTCCGTCATCGTCCACATGTGCCAGTCGATCTTTGCCCGGCGCGATGACATCATCCGAGCGCACCGTCTTGGAATCCATCGCGAGGATCTTCTTGAAGCCGACACCGAGCGAGAGCACCTGAAATCCGCCACTGTCGGTGAATGTGGGGCCATCCCAATGCATGAATGCGCCCAGGCCACCAGCAGCGTCGATCACTTCTGCCCCTGGTTGCAGATAGAGGTGATAGGCGTTGGCCAGCAGAGCCTGCGAGCCAAGCTCCTGCATCGACTCCGGCAGGACACCTTTGACCGTCGCCATGGTGCCGACTGGGATGAAGGCTGGCGTATGGATCTGCCCATGTGGCGTGGAAATGACTCCAGTGCGACCCAGTGCTGCAGATTCATGATGGTCTGCGAGTCGAGATTTCAGTTCAAACATCGGCGCGACCATCCGGTCATCTAAGCAAATGGATTGCTGAGCAGATCGCGGGCAGCGATGACGTACCGTGGTGCGGTGAAACGCATCGGCATCGGCATCGCGGCGGCGGTGTTAGTGATGGCCGCACCTCTGTCAGCGAGCGCGGCTCCCAGCGGGCTGAACTCCTACTACTCGCAAACCCTTGACTGGCACTCATGCTCAGCTGGGCAATGTGCGCAATTGCGGGTGCCGCTGGATTACTCGGATCTCAGCAAGGGCGACATCTCAATTGCGGTGAGCAGAATCGTGCATTCGGGGGCCACCTCTCAAGGCTCGATCGTCATCAACCCGGGTGGACCGGGAGAATCGGGTTTGGGATTCGCCTGGTACGCCGCGAAGTTTCTGGCACCGGCTGTGGCCAAGGAGTTCGACTTCATCGGTTTTGATCCGCGTGGAGTCGGGAAGTCTGCGCCTGTCACCTGCATGACGCCAAAGCAGACCGCATCCTGGCTGGCTATGGACTCCACTCCGGACAATCCCAAGGAAATCGATGAGGTGATGCGAGCGGCAGCAAGGATCAGCAAAGGATGCTTGAAATTCAGTCCGCGCATCAGCCCCTTTGTCGGTACACCTTCAACAGCCCAGGATCTGGATCTCCTTCGATCGGCTCTCGGCGAAGACAAGCTCAACTGGCTGGGCTTCTCGTACGGCACAGCGCTTGGCACGACCTACCTCGAGACATTTCCTGATCGCGTGGGGCGCTTTGTGTTGGATGGTGCGCTTAATCCAGAGCTGAACTCCATGCAGATTTCTGCGGGGCAGTCCGTTGGCTTCCAGCGCGCCTTCCAGAACTTCGCAGCAGACTGCGCCAACCGCAAGAACTGCAGTCTTGGCCAGACTCCTGCGGTGGTCACGGCCAAAGTCAACGCGCTCTTGGCTCGCCTTGACCAGCACCCGCTGCGCACCGACCAAGGACCGCAACTGACTCAGGCCCTGGGCATGGGCGGCATGCTGACAGCGATGTATACCCAAGATCTGTGGCAACCGCTGAGCCAAGCCATCGAGCAAGCTCTCGCTGGCAACGGCACCGGGCTATTGGAATTGGCCTGGAGTGGCGCTGAGCAGATCGGCCCTACCAAGTTCACATCGAACGTTCAGTCCGCCTACTACGCAATTGACTGCTGGGACAACCCCAAGCCGCCTGGCGCAGCCGGATTCAGTGCGGCCGCCAAACGATGGTCAGCAAACGCACCTGTACCTGAGTTTGCAAAGTCCATCGCTTGGAGCAATGCCCCATGCACAGCGTGGTTTGACCACAATCCGCAAGCCCCGGCGCCGGCTGCCACCTCGACCAAGGCTCCAATATTGGTGATCGGCACTCGCTTTGATCCAGCGACCCCATACGAGTGGTCGCGGGCCCTCAGTTCGCAACTGCCTACCAGCACCCTGCTCACCTATGAAGGCAATGGCCACACTGCCTATGGTTCAGGTTCGAACTGCATCGACGATCTGGTTGATCAGTACCTGTTGCGAGGAACGCTCCCGGCAAAGTCAACGAGCTGTCCGGCCTAGTTATCGCTCTTTCCGTCGCCGGCATCCAGATCACGCAAGAAGGACTCCAGTTGTGCGGCGATCTCATCGCCGGTGGGCACTGGTTCGTCGGACATCAAACTGCCCGGTGGCGCGCCGATGGTTTGGTCGTATTGATGCTCCAGCGCTGTCACAACCGTGGCGAACTCATCGTTGCCGGCTAGCTGATCAGCGATCTCTCGCGTGGCTTGGGCCGCCAGCGGAGTCAAGCCGTCCACTGGAAGCTCGAGCCCGGTGACGCGGCTCAATCCGTTGATCAAGGTTTGCGCACCCTGGGGATACTGGAACTGGCTGAGGTAGTGCGGAACCTGCGCTGTGATGCCCATGGAATCAAACCCGTCCTGTGCCAGGTGGTACTCCAACATCGCGCCCATGTGTCCAGGTACGTCCACCTCCCCGACGACCGATCGGAATCCGCGCACAAGCTCTGGGTCAGATCCATGCACCGTGATGCCCAGTGGACGGGTATGTGGCGCAGGCCAAGGAATGCCGGACACCGCAACAGCCAGGCGAATACCGAGGCGGTGGCCAAGCCCTGAAACGGCGGCGATGAAACGCATCCACTGGTAGTCCGGCTCAGGGCCAGCCAGCAAGAGGAAGGAGGCACCATTGGTGTCCGTGACTTCATGCAACTGAATTGTCGGAATATCCACACCAGTGAAGTGATCGACGGAGTACGAAAGGACTGGGCGACGCGCGCGATAGTCCATGACTGCATCGACATCAAAACTTGCGATGAGTTCGTGCTCGCAGTGCTCCAAGAGGTGATCAATCGTCATCCGCACCGCGCCGCCTGCATCGACGTATCCGGTAAATGCGTGGATGAGCACAGGTGGCTCATTGAACCGCGGCATCTGGTGGATGACGTACATATCTTCCGGCGACTGCACGGATCCTCCTTGGGTGTGGTGCGTACTGGCTTAGATTATGCGCGCTTGGTGAGCCGCTGCATCATCCTTGCCCCTGAACCCGAGTTCTGCTTAAAGAAAACAATGAATTGCTCAGCAACGGCACCGCTGCTCCAAAATCGGTCACGCGCATCGTCGTCCATTGCCAGCGCGAGTTCGCATACACGCGCCCATGCGAGTCCGACTGCCTTGGTCATGGAGGCGGCAATCGTCGCTGAGATCGCTGACCCCGCCACTGCTCCGCCCGGAACAAACTTCAGCAGATTGGTCACGGCATAACGACCTGCCAGAGTCGCTCCGCCCGTCAAGACAATTGAACCGGCCAAGGACATTGCACGTGCGCGACTGGGCGGCAGCCCATAAGCGGCTGTGATGCGAGCGATCATGGTGATCTGATTTGGCACAAGGAGTGCAGCATCTGCGAATGGGATCGGTGTCGCGCCGATACCTGCGGCCACCGCGGACGCCTGATTAATGATGGCGTCTACTGCTTTTTTTTTACGTCCGATATCAATCTTCTGCGCGGCTGTAAGTGCCTTCTCGGCAGCGTCGGGCACGACAAGGTACGTGGCATCGAGCAGATCCTGAACGCCAAATACTGGTGCGCCACTGAAAGCATCAGCGAGCGCATTAGTGAGAACAGTGGAGCCAGCAATCGGCAATGAGAGACCATCGATGTATTCAGCGAATTCCAGAGCTTCCGGGTGAATCTCTCCGGCTCTGGTCGGTACCTGCGTCATGACGATGATGACCGGCAGTCCAAGTCGGGCCAGTTCGCGCACAAAGTCCACTTGCGCCTGTTCGAATCTGCGGTCCGACCATCGAACGAGATACCACGCTGCATGAATGCGTTGTTCTGCTGGTTGCCTGGCGTTCTGCGCAACGACGGAACGCAAGCCGTCAAGAATCACATTGCCAGCGACACCGGTTTCAAATCCCTCGGCGTCATACAGGCCAAGGAATCCGTCCGGCAGTCGATAGTGCGTGAGTCCTTTGGTTACCGGCTCGCCTACGCCTGTGCGAGCAACTTCGCTGCCAAACATCGTATTGACGAGGGTGGATTTGCCCACGCCCGTCTTGCCGACAACGAGCAGGTTGAACAGCCCAAGCGCGGCGAAGGCTTCGGCCAGTCGCTTTTCGAACATCGACTCAACTTGTGGGCGCGTGAGGTCTGGGACCCTTGCGCTCGCATCATCTGCCACGAGGCCACGGTACGCGGTCAAGCCCGCAAAGGAGTTACCGTGTACGAATGCGAACGACTCATCGACTGAGGTCGATCGCAATTCTGGGCCTGGTACTCGTCCTCGCTGTGGGTGCTGTGATGCTGGGCATCTCCACGGCCAAGAGATATGGCCTCATGGGGCCCGTGCAGGTGCCCAGCGAGTATCGCGCGCTGGTACTGAGTGCCGCCGAACGCTGCCCGCGCATTCCTGCCGAAGTGTTCGCCGCCCAAATTGCAGCCGAAAGCAGTTGGAATGCCAGGGCCACGAGTCCAGCGGGCGCTCGGGGTATCGCGCAGTTCATGCCTGCCGTCTGGGAGCAATACGGCTTGGACGCCAATGGCGATGGTCAAATCAGTGTCTGGGATCCCGAAGATGCCATTCCCTCAGCCGCTGAGCTGAACTGCAAGAACCGTCAATTGACAAAAGGGGTACCCGGCAATCGCCTTGCGAACACCTTGGCCGCCTACAACGCCGGATATTCGGCTGTGCGGCGTTACGAAGGGGTGCCACCGTTTCCCGAGACGCAGGCCTATGTGCGAAAAATCCTTGAAAATGCGAAATCAATCAACTGGTAGGTGCCTGCGATTGTGTCGATGCACCACTGGAAAACTCCCCTTGAGCTGAACCGACAAACTCTGCCCATACTTCGTCTGTCATTGACTCCGAGTCATTGGATGTGCCCCAGGTCTTCATCTCTCTGATGAGCGCTTCCTTCGCACGGGCCACTTGCTCGGTCACCACCCGCCGTTGAGCCCACTGGAGTTCCCGCGTGCGAAGTGCGGTTTCGATGCTGAGTAGCTGCTCTGGCGTGCAGGGCAGGTCATAGACAGACGACACAAACCTGGCAATGTCCTCGCGATAGTCATGGCCGCGGCGACCAAAGGTCCCCGGCACGACATCCATAGCATTGATGAGGTCTATGGCGGTCAAGACGAATGTGGTGCCAGGGCGCCAACGCGAAGACTTCGGGACGCCGACCGGGCGTGCGTCCTGCGGGCCAAGCCACCAAGGCTGACGCAGCAGCAAATTGGTGCCGAATTTCGGAATCGGATCGTCATAGTGGCTCAACAAGAGATGCCGAACCTTGTCGCGCTGTTCGGCCGGCAAATCGAGGTACTCGCCGTAGTTGTCGAGTTCGACCATCAGGCCCTCCGGGTCGACCCTGGTCCTATCCAGGCGCCAGGCCTTCGCGAACTCCGTTGCCGAGGGGGTGCCCAAGAAAATCGAAGAGTGGATGAAATCTCGTTCGATGGCTTCAACCGTGCGGTGCTTCCAGATATCTTGAGTGGTGAGCGCTCCCAGGCTCTCACCAAACAGCACGAACTTGGGTCGCCTTTCAGGGGCTAAGCCACGCAGATAGCCCGTGATGCCGTACATCACTGCGCGGTTCTGCTCGACGGCAAGTCCGGTACGTGTCAGCGACATGGACGATGGCAGCATCGAGTACTGCATTGTGCAGATAGCGCTGTTGCCGCGAGTCAGATACTCAAGAGTCTCGGCCAGGACATAGTTGATGTAGCCCGAACCTGTTGGCGAGGCAAAGACCAGCACCTCTCGGTCGAAGGCCTTGGTGCGCACCAGCTCGTCGAGCAGGGTCTCGACTCGATCCTCGATGACGCTGGCTGAATCCAGACCAACGAACAGCCGGATGGGATCGGCCACTGCTGGCTGACCCATGACGTCTTGGATTTCAGTCGGAGTGAGCACCATGTTCGTGAAGCGACGGCCCTCGCGAGAAAGGCTCTGGAAGGAGACCAGACTGTCAGGACTTCCGGACACATATGGACTGGACGGCGGGGTTTCGTATGCCGGCTCAATGGCCGCGCCGCCTTGCTCAACTCGCCGAGTGAGATATTCGTATCCTCCGCCGAGCAGACCGCCAAGCAAGCCCAGCGCGACCAGGTGGCCAACCGGGTTTGCAACTTCGTCGTAGCTCGGCGCAATCCTGGTCAGGCCTCGCGAGACCTGGGTGGCCATAAGACGCTCGCCGGCTTGCAGAGTGATCACGCCCGCGCCGACTCCCAGAGCGATCAAGACCGAATTGCGAGTGGAGACTTTGGCAATCGTGGCATCTCCGTGTTCCGCGGCACGGCGGTGTACGCGACGAATTTCAAAGGCTGAAGCACCAACGCCCGCAGCCAGCGGAATGGGCAGCATCCTTGTCCAGCCCATGCGTGGGGATTTCTGTGCCAGCAGGTCCAGTGATCCGATGATGGCGCTGAGTGCGGCACCTGCAAGAGCCACACGAGAAGATCGCTGCGCGGCCACGCGAGCCAGACCTCGTCGAAGCTTCTCGTCCTCGTGTGGGGGCAAAAGACGGGACAGGCCTTCGGTCAGACCTGCCACCGCGAGATTTGTGCCAACGGTGAATGCCAGACGGGAAGCCGAAGCGCTGCCATCAGAGGCCTCCGCGCGATTGCGCGTGAGACGGTTGCCGAGAGATTCGATGGTGCTCTCCGCGGCCGTTACCAAGGAAAGCGTGGTTGCTGAGATCACTCCTGTGGCAATTGCCTGATCAATGGTCTTGCGAGGCTGGAGCCCGGGTTCAAATGAGGGGCCGACCGCTGCTGCTGCAGCGAATAATGCAACACGTTCTGCGAGCGGTCGATTGTGGCCCAGCGACAACACGACCCTATTGATGGTCACCATGGCGCAATCCTGCCAGTAGGAAGGTCTAGGTGCTCACAGTTGTCGGAGTAGGCGTGGGCACAGCCGTCACCGTGGGTGAAGGCACCGGAGTTGGCACCGGGACCGGCGGCGGCATGGTCGGAGTTGCAACATGGGTCTTCAGGGCAGACTTCTTCAGCCAGTTGGCCCACGCGACATTCCACAGCCCACCTGGCCCATTGCCTGGCTCTGCCAGATTGCCGAGAGTGTTCGAGTAGATGAAGACGTCGCCAGGGATCGTGTTCTCGTAGATCCACTTGGCATCTGATTCGAACATATTCGTGCAGCCGTGCGAGCCGTTGTATCGACCCAAGCGTCCAGTAGCCCACGGCGCAGCATGGATGAACTCCCCTGACGGTGTCACGCGTGTATTCCACCGAGCATCGAGCGAGTACTGCTCCGATGGGTCGGTGATCCCAAGCGAGGTGCTGCGGTACGTCTTGAATGGCTCTTTCTGGGTGCTGACCACCTTGACTCCATTACGCGTACGCCAGTTTGGTCCGCCAAGTGAGATCTTGAAGGTCTTCACTTTCACGCCATCGATGTACACCGTCATCAAAGTCGAGGCTCCATTGACTCGTCCAATGAAGGAGCGAGCCGTCTTGAAGGAGTACGTAGTTCCCAGCGAAGAGGTGCCGACCAAGGTCGCGCCACCAGAGATGCCCAGATTCGCCGAGTCCAGCGAGGAAGTGATGGTGATCGTTGCATGCCCTGGCCAAAAAGTAGTAGGGCGGAACATGACCGAACGATTGCTCTGCCAAGCCCAAGCACCCGGAACAACCTGCGTCAGCCCAGTCGAGTCGGATTTGGCCGACACCGTCAGGTGCCGCTCAACGACTGCCTTGTTGGGAATGTCTCGGCTGAAGGTCAACTTCGGCAGGGTGCCGATACCAACGCGGGTGTCAGATGCATCGACGCCAAGGTTGTTGGCCGCCCCATCAAACTTCCCGGTGATCATGATTCGAGACTTGGGCAGCTTGGTCAGCTTGTCGGTATCAAGGGCGATCGGCAAGGTAGGCACGCCCGAGCCGAGCGCACTCATCGGCCCGGCACCGACCTCATTGACCGCGCGCAAGGCGACGATGTACTTCACGCCATCAGTGAGTCCACTCACCACGCACAAGCCCAAGGTCTGGCCGCACGCGCTCCAGGTATTGCCTCCATTGGACGTGACCTGCACTTCTGTCACGGGCGGGACCGCGGCACTCAACTGCAGGACATAGGCAATCTGCAGTGATCCGCTGCCAACAGAAGTGACCGAGGCAATGCTCGGAGCATCGGGGAACGGAGGGGCAGCCTGGGCCGGCACGCCGATCGCCAAAAAGCCCGCGGCCAGCACGGAGGCCAGACCGAGTCGACCAGAGCGTGGGAGCAGCACTCCCTCACTGTAAGTCGCGCAGCAGCGCGATCCAAAACTGGGCTGGATTGAGACGCGGATTACGTCCTATATATGTGGGCACCTGAGCCCAGAGCGACTACTCTTGCGAAGGCGCTTCTGCGTTGGTGCGCGCAACAAAACAGTCTGCATGCATCATCTATTCGACGAAACGAGCACTTCGGTGCGAGAGGATCTTCAGTGGCCACGGAATCCATGGACACCTTTGGCGCCAACGAGTGGCTCGTAGATGAGCTCTACGACCTGTATCGACAGGACAAAAGCAAAGTCGATCCGATCTGGTGGGAGTTCTTTCAGGACTACTCCCCCGGGGCCCCCGGTGAACCACCGACGCTGAACGCCGCTTCCACAGGTTTCCAGCCAGCGCCCGAAAGCGTGAGCCCTGAGACAGATCCCGCGCTCGTTGCGCCAGTGGTGGCCCCGCCAGTTGCAGTTCCGCCGAGTGCCTCGTCTGCGACCTATCCGACTGCGTCATCACCCGCCACAGTGCCGAAGATTGAAGTAGCGGGTGAATCCGCCACCGCTGTCCTCAAGGGTCCAGCCGCACGAGTCGTCACAAATATGGAAGCCAGCCTTGCGGTGCCCACTGCTACGAGCGTTCGCGCCGTGCCTGCTCGACTACTCCAGGACAACCGCACTGTCATCAACAACCATCTGGCGCGCACGCGCGGTGGCAAAGTGTCCTTCACCCACCTGATCGGCTACGCCGTGGTGCGTGCCGTTGCTGACATCCCAGCGATGAATGGGCATTTCACTGAGGTAGATGGCAAGCCCGCGCTCGTGTCCAGCTCAGCGATCAACCTCGGTCTTGCAATTGACCAGACCAAAGCAGATGGCTCCCGGCAGTTGCTCGTGCCCAGCATCAAGGGTGCGCAGGACATGGACTTCTCGCAGTTCCATGCGGCTTACGAAGAGATCGTCCGCAAGGCTCGCAACAACAAGTTGACTGTCGACGATTTCGCTGGCACGACCTTGTCACTGACCAACCCAGGCGGTATCGGCACCAACTTGTCAGTACCGCGGCTCATGGCGGGTCAGGGATGCATCGTTGGCGTCGGTTCACTCGAATACCCGGCCGAATGGGAAGGCGCCTCCGAGGAGTCGATCGCCCGCAATGCGGTCTCGAAGATCTTGACTCTCACCTCCACCTACGACCACCGCATCATTCAGGGTGCCCAGTCCGGTGAATTCCTGCGTCGCATTCATCAGTTGATCCTGGGCGAAGATGGCTTCTACGACGAGATCTTCCGGGCATTGCGGATTCCCTATGAGCCCATTCGTTGGGCCAAGGATATTTCTGCCAACCATGAGTCGGATCTGAGCAAGGCCACGCGTGTACAGGAGATCATCCACGCCTACCGCGTGCGGGGACATCTGCTGGCCGACACTGATCCCCTCGAAGCTCGTCAGCCATCTCATCCAGACCTGGACACGATGTCGCACAGCTTGACCCTGTGGGATCTGGATCGGGTATTCCCCACGGGTGGCTTCGGTGGTCGGCCATTGATGAAACTGCGCGAGATCCTGAAAGTGCTGCGCGACTCGTACACGCGCACGATGGGCATCGAATACATGCACATCCAGGATCCAGAGCAGCGCACCTGGATCCAGAGCCAGATCGAGGGGCCACACGTGCGCCCGGATCGCGAAGAGCAACTGCGCATCCTTCACAAGCTCAATGAGGCTGAAGCTCTGGAGTCCTTCCTTCAGACCAAATACGTGGGTCAAAAGCGCTTCAGTCTGGAAGGTGGCGATTCCCTCATTCCGCTGCTCGATGCGATCCTGATCGGGGCTGCCGATGAGCACCTGCTCGAAGTCGCAATCGGGATGCCGCACCGCGGCCGTCTGAATGTGCTCACCAACATTGCCGGAAAGTCCTACGCACAGATCTTCCGCGAATTCGAGGGTGATTTCGGCCCGGAGTCGGTGCAAGGCTCCGGCGATGTGAAGTACCACCTCGGCACCACCGGACAGTTCACCGCACCCAGCGGGGCAACAACTGACGTTTATCTCGCGGCCAATCCCTCGCACCTTGAGGCAGTCAACCCAGTGCTCGAGGGCATCGTGCGGGCAAAGCAGGATCGTCTTCCACGCGATGAGACAAGTCGGATCCTGCCGATCCTGATGCACGGCGATGCCGCCTTCGCAGGTCAAGGCGTAGTTGCCGAGACCCTGCAGATGTCACAGATTCAGGGCTATCGGACTGAGGGCACGATTCACATCGTGGTGAACAACCAAGTGGGCTTCACGACGAGCCCGCGCTACAGCCGGTCTTCGGTCTACTCCACCGATGTGGCGCGCACCATTCAGGCGCCGATCTTCCACGTCAATGGCGATGATCCGGAAGCCGTCGTACGCATCGCGCGCCTTGCCTACGACTTCCGTCAGAAGTTCCACAAGGATGTTGTCATCGATCTGGTGTGCTACCGACGCCGCGGTCACAACGAGGCTGATGACCCATCACTGACACAGCCGCTGATGTACAAGATCATCGATAACAAGCGCTCGGTGCGCAAGCACTACACCGAGTCATTGATCGGTCGCGGCGACATCTCCGTGGAAGAGGCCGAAGAAGCCCTGAAGCACTTCCAGGGTGAACTTGAGCGGATCTTCCAGGAGACGCACAGCGATCCAGGCAAGGCATTCAGCGAATCCGAACAGGACATTGTCGAAACCGGCAGTCGCCAGTTGGTGCGCCAACGACCTGCGTATGAAGTTGACACCTCGATCACTCAAGAGCAGATCGACACGGTCATCGCCTCGCAGCTGCAGATGCCTGAGAACTTTTCAGTGCACCCACGCTTGCAGCCGCAACTGGCACGACGTGAGCAGATGGTTGCTGACGACGCGATCGACTGGGGCATGGGAGAGGCCTTGGCCTTCGGTTCGCTGCTCATGGACGGTCGAACGATTCGCCTTGCTGGGCAGGACTCACGTCGCGGCACCTTTGGTCATCGCCATGGCGTGATCGTGGACAGCCAATCAGGTTGGCAGTACAAGCCACTGAAGCAGTGCTACCGCGGCGACGCAAAGCTCTACATCTACGACTCACTCCTCAGTGAGTTCGCGGCCATGGGCTTCGAATACGGCTACTCAGTTGCTCGTCCAGATGCGCTGGTGCTGTGGGAGGCGCAGTTCGGTGACTTCGCCAATGGCGCGCAGACCATCATCGACGAATTCATCTCTTCCGGCGAACAGAAATGGGGGCAGAAGTCCTCGCTCACCTTGCTCTTGCCGCACGGATTCGAGGGTCAGGGACCTGACCACTCGTCGGCACGCATCGAGCGATTCCTGCAGATGTGCGCACAGGACAACATGACCGTTGCGATGCCTACGACGCCTGCCTCGTACTTCCATCTCCTGCGTTGGAAGGTGGCCAGCGAACTCACCCGTCCATTGGTGGTATTCACGCCCAAATCTCTGTTGCGCGCCAAGCATGCAGTCTCGAGCAAGGCCGACTTCCTGAATGGGCACTTCCGCGCAGTGATCGGTGACGACAAGGTCAACCGAGCTGATGCAAAGACTGTGCTGCTGTGCAGTGGCAAGGTCTACTACGACCTGGTGGCACACCGCGAGAAGATCGGCGCTACCGACGTGGCGATCGTCCGCATGGAGCGCTTGTACCCACTGCCACGCAAAACACTTCCTCTGGCTCTTGAGGGCATGGAGGGTGCAGATCTTCGGTGGGTGCAGGAAGAGCCGGCCAATCAAGGAGCATGGAGCTTCATGAACTTGAACTTGCCTGCGATGCTGAACCGGACGATTGCTGGAGTAACCCGTCCGGCCTCGTCCTCACCTGCAGTGGGCACTCATGCTCGTCATGAGCTCGAGCAACGCGCCCTCATCGAGCAGGCCTTCGCTCCCCGGAGCTAGGCATGTACTTCACTGATCGCGGAATAGAAGAACTCCTTACCCGCCGAGGCGAGGAGCAGATCAGTGTTGAGTGGCTGGCAGAACGCATGAGTGAGTTCGTCAACATGCACCCCGAGCACGAGGTCCCTATCGAACGCTTGGCAACCTGGCTGGCACGGCTTGATGACGATCCGGATGACGACTGATCCGATTACTCCCCGACTGTCAGCACAATCTTTCCGCGAACCTCACCGTTGTTCATCACAGCAAACGCCTCAGCGGCTTCACTGATGGGCAGGACGCGATCGATGACCGGGCGCGCGCCAGACGACACCAGCAGCTCTACCAGCCCGCGCAGCTCCTCGGCTGTGCCCATCGTGGAGCCTTCCACCTTCAGTTGAAGGAAGAACACCCGATTCAGATCGGCGTTGGCAGCCCCGCCAGAGGTTGCTCCACACGTAACGATGGTGCCGCCCGGGCGTAGCGAGCGCAGTGAATGCGACCAGGTGGCCTCGCCCACTGACTCGACAACTGCGTCTACCTTCTCAGGCAGCCGAGCCCCAGTCTCGAAGGCCTCTTCAGCTCCCAGGTTCTTGGCCCAGGCGCGCTTGTCCTCGTCGCGCGATGTCACCCAGATGCGCAGGCCAAGTGCCTTGCCCAAGACGATTGCCGCGGTAGCCACGCCGCCGGCGGCTCCCTGCACGAGAACGAGATCACCCTTCTGCGCACCTGACTTCGTCACGAGCATGCGGTAGGCCGTCAACCAAGCTGTCGGAAGGCATGCTGCTTCTTCCCAACTGATCTCAGCAGGCTTGTCGATGAGATTGCGTGCAGGCACACGCACTTGCGCCGCCATCGTGCCTGGGTAGATCTCGCTGAGAAGTGAGCGTTTGGGATCCAAGGTCTCATCGCCTCGGCCCTTGGCAGGGTCTCCAATGACGCCATGAACAATCACCTCGCGCCCATCTTCGGTGATGCCGGCCGCATCGGTGCCAAGAATCATCGGCGCTTGGTCGGCTGTCAGCGCGGTACCCCGAAGGGCCCATAGATCATGATGATTGACGCTGACGGCTTTCACGTTGACCGTGACCCAGTCTTCCGGGGTCGGTGGTGCCTGAAACTCACCGAGAGACAGGCAGGACAGGGGATCCTCGGCATTCACGCCGGACGCATAGACAGCAAACATGCCGCGAGCGTATCGGCGCAGTAGCCATCAGATCCGGTCAACCTCAGGTTCGAGCCAAGGCCGCCATCGGTCGGTAGCGCAGAACCAGGTAACCGACCACTCGCTGTGGATCAACAGCACCGAAGAATCGACTGTCATCGCTGGCAGCAGGATTGTCGCCGACTACCCACCAACCGGCTGCCTGGCGATGGTCTACGCGCTTCACGGTGAGCAGATCAACGCGGAGGGGATGCCAGAACACAATCATCTGACCAGGTCGAACATTCTTGGTACGACGCACGAGCCACCACTGTCCAGAGCGAAGTGCGGGCTCCATCGAAGCGCCGGCGATCGCAATTGCTGTGAACCCAAGCATTGCCCCATCCTTCCTCAACTCAGGTGCGACATCCGCACTAGGCTGAGGAAGGATTTCTCCCCAACGAAAGGGACGGTTGATGTTTACCCGAGTATTCACACCCCACCAGACGGCATACGCACACTGCGACCTGCCATGTGGCATCTATGACCCAGCACAAGCGCGACTTGAAGCCGAATCTGTCAAAGCCTGCATTCAGAAGTACCACGGCTCTGAGGATCCAGACTTCAAGGCGCGTGCAATCCGCATCAAGGACGACCGTTCCACCATGGTCAAGGAGCACCTCTGGGTGCTGTGGACCGACTACTTCAAGGCACCGCACTTTGAGAAGTACCCGAACTTGAACGAATTGTTCAACCAGGCCACCAAGCTTGCCGGCGCAGGCGGAACCAAGGGATCAACCGATGTTGCTGTAGCCGACGAACTGCTCGCAAAGATCGACGAGATCGCCGTCATCTTCTGGGAGACCAAGGCCGCATAGTGACCTTCGAATCGGGCTCGAGGCGGATTCACGCCTCGAGCCCGATTCTTTTGCAGCTTCCGACACGGCTGGCCAATGATTCCCTGCCTCAAGAACGCGATCTACGCTTTGAGCAAAGCCATCTCGGGGAGTCACGATGACGGTACTGATCAATCTTCCTGCCGCAGCCAGTTACGCGGGCGTGCTGAGGACCACTGCGGCAGCCATGGCGGCACGTTGTGATCTCAGTTACGACCGCCTCGAGGATGCGCGCTTGGCGATCGACGAGGCTTTCGCTCAGGTCGTCTCCTATTCCCAGGTCGATGCAACGATTGAATGCGCATTCAGTGAAGCTCCAAACGATCTTCGCTTCGTGCTTTCTGGCCCCACAGTCCTGGACACCCAGCTGCCAACCGACTCTTTTTCGTGGACTGTTCTCAGCGCACTCGCCGATGAACTGCAAGCAGAGGTGAGCGATGGTCGACTCAGCATCCATGTGCGAGTCAAAGAATCCCAAGAGGTCAGTGTCTAGATCGCATTCCTTTCGACATGGATGCCCGCGAGCAGCAGATAGCCGAGCACCTGGGACTTGTGCATCATGTTGCCAGCCGTTTTCGATCCGCAGCTGACTACGAGGATCTCGTGCAGGTGGGGACCGTCGGACTCATCCGTGCCGTTGACAATTTCGACGCAGGCCTAGGCAACTCATTCAGCAGTTACGCCGTACCTTCGATCGCTGGGGCGATTCGTCACTACCTGCGAGATCAATCCACAAGTGTCAAAGTGCCCGGTCGACTTCAAGAATCTTCGGCTCGAGTCGCTCGCGCCGTTGACCGATTGACACAGTCACTCGGGCATTCGCCCACCATTGCCGAGATCGCTCGCGAACTGGGCTCCAGCCAGGATTATGTGTTGGAGGCCATCGAGGCCAATCACGCGCATGTGTCGCTGAGTTTGGACTCCGAGGATTCCTCACTGGGTGAACTTGGCAGTCTCGATGAGGATCTGGAACAGGTGGAGACTCGAATGGCCGTGCGCCAAGCGCTGGCCACACTTCCCGCCCTTGACCGACTGGTAATTGAGCAACGCTTCTATCGCGGGCGCTCACAAACTCAGATAGCTCAGGATCTGCAGATATCTCAGATGCAGGTCTCACGGATCATCACACGGGCAACCGCACAGCTACGTGGACCGCTAGTCGACGTCTGAGCCTGGACGTGTGTATGAGGCCGAATACGTCTGCAAAACCACGGGACTGAAGGACAGAACCAGGCCAAGCACCGACGGAATCGCAAGCACCAACCCAGGAACTACCTGCTCTGAAGCTCCGCTGAAGATAAAACTGATGCCGGCCATTAGCCCTATCAATTGCGCCATGATGAATGGGCCCCGCGCCCAGCGACTCATGCGAATCCAGCCATGGGCGACTTTCAGCAGTCCCAATCCGAGCACCGTGAATATGGAAATCTCGATGATCATTGCTGAAGTCGAGTTGCCGATCACCCCATAGCTACTCCCGGACACCGCATTGATCGCCACGATGACGGCGTAGGCAAGAAGAGCCAGGCCCTCAAGCGCGGCAAGCGCGCCCAGGAGGAGGAAAGGGCGAGGGGCGGACACGGGCTCACTCTACGGTTCAGCGCGCTGGCGTCGGCCTCGCTAGGGTGCCCACGTGCGCGCGCTGCTGATCGTCAATCCGCAGGCAACTACGACTTCACGCCGGATGACCGATCTGGTGATCCATGCCTTTGCCGACGCCTTGCAACTTGAAGTGGCGACCACCGAGCATCGCGGCCACGGAATCGAGCTGGGAAGGCAGGCACGCGAGGCAGATCTGGATGTGGTGATCACCGTCGGTGGCGACGGAATCATCAACGAAGTGGTCAATGGACTGATCACCGGCGGCGCCGCTCCGCGAACGCAACTTGCCACCCTTCCTGGTGGCAGCGCCAATGTGTTTGCCCGCGCCCTGGGCATCCCCAATGACCTTGTCGAAGCTGGCGCACATCTGCTGGAGGGCATCAAGCAGGGTCGTAAGCGCACTATTGGCCTTGGGCGGGCCAATGATCGTTGGTTCACCGTCAATGCTGGTGTCGGTCTTGATGCCGAGGTGATCGCGGCGATGGAGCACAAGCGCCGGCGAGGGCGCAAGGCGTCCCCGTCTCGCTATCTCACGACGATGGCCGCCACCATGATCAAATCAGCCCGAAATCGAGTGCCGCAACTGACCCTGACCCGAGGCGAGCTCGTGGTCCAAGACGTGTACCTGAGCTTGGTCCAGAACACCGCCCCGTGGACGTACTTGGGCAATTGGCCCATCCAGATGTGTCCCGCAGCGGACTTCAATGGCGGACTCGACCTGTTCGCATTGCGCAAGATCGACGTGCCCACCGCCTTGCAGAGCACCAGAAGGCTGCTCGTCCAGCGCACTCCCAGCGCCCTGTCGTCAGTAATTGCCTGGCACGACGAGCAGGAATTCCGCATCAGTGCCCTGAAACCGATGGCATTTCAAATCGACGGTGAGGGGATGGGGGAGGTCACTGAAGTCAGATTCTCCTCAGAACCGGCAGCGCTGACGGTCGTTGTCTAGGAAAATTCCCCTCAAAGCGGAATAAAGCCGCGTCTGTGATGAAGGTGACAGCCTGGGAGCGGCGATTTTTGGGCGCGCCCCTTGCGCGGCTAGCCCACCCATGTAACCCTTTACTTCGCCCGTTGCTGATCGGCACCGGCCGCCTTCCTCCAAGGGACGACCAGGAGACCCCAGGGTCGCCCCCTTCCGATGGCCGGGGTACGTGAAAGCAATCACGAGCACTGGTGACCCCAGTGCCCTTTTTGATGATGGAGTTGAGTGCGCATGGACTGGCGACACGAGTCAGCCTGCCGAGACGAAGATCCAGAGCTGTTCTTCCCGATTGGAAACACCGGACCCGCGTTGGTTCAAATCGAGGAAGCCAAAGCAGTCTGCCGTCGTTGTTCCGTCGTCGATGAATGCCTTCGATGGGCCCTTGAGACAGGCCAGGATGCTGGCGTCTGGGGCGGCCTCAGCGAGGATGAGCGACGCGCGCTCAAGCGTCGCAATGCCCGACTTCGCGCACGAGGCTCAATCTAGATTCTCCCCTTCGATCGGCACTGTGATCTTTACAGAGGTTCCGGACTCCACGGAAATCTGAACAGAGCCGTCGAGCTCGGCTACCAGCGAGTGCACAATCTGCAGGCCCAGTCCGCCGGCTCCGTCTTCGTTTGCAGCCAACTGTGCTGGCATGCCCACGCCGTTGTCACACACACAGGCGATCAGTGCATCCGGCTCACGGCTGACCCGCACCTCGATTTGCGAAGCCTGCGCATGTTCGACAGCGTTCTGGAGCAATTCAGACACGCACATCGCCAGAGGCATCGCCACCTCAGCGCCGAGCAGGCCCGCTGAGCCGACTCGCTCAATCCTTGGCGCCTTAGAACTGCCCAATGCCGGAGCCAGATCGCGGACGAGCTGAACGATCCGATCAGTCACTTCATCGAACTCCACGGCTTCATCGATCTGCCGCGAGAGGGTTTCATGGACCACAGCAATGGCAGCCACCCGCAACTCAGCCTCACCCAAAGCCAATCGAGCTTCATCACTTTGGGCCCTACGGCCCTGCATTCGCAGGAGCGCTGCCACCGTTTGCAGGTTGTTCTTCACCCTGTGGTGGATTTCTCTGATAGTGGTGTCCGCCGACATCAGCGCGCGCTCACGTCGACGTACGTCCGTGATGTCGCGAACAAGGATGAGCGCTCCGGATTCGCGCCCAGGGGCTCCAAGGGGAATGCCATGTACCAGCGCAACTGCTCGGGCATTCTCCACTTCAGATTGGCCGGCTATCCGGCCACTGGCGATAAGAGCCAGGTTTTGATCCATCGGACCGTGCCGATGGGAAAGCCGAACGAGCAAGGTGGCCAGATCCACGCCAACCAGCTCAGCCGCCAAGCCAAGTCGACGAAGCACGCTCATGGCGTTGGGGCTGGCATAGGTCACGGTCCCGTCACCATCCAGACGCAATAGACCGTCCCCGACCCGAGGCGAATCGCTGGTCTCCCCTGCGAACTCAGGCGGCGGAAAATCACCGGCCACCAACATGTGCAGGAGATCCTCGGAGCAGCGCAGATAGACCTCTTCAAGATGACCGGCCACGCGCGAGGCTGGGGACGAGGAGCGCACCACGATTCCGATGACGCGGGCACCAGGCTCTTGTGAGGACTTGATTGGAAAGGCATTGCCGACTGCGCGACCAAAGTGCAGCGCCTGATCGATCTCAGGCAGGCGTCCTCTCGGAACGAATCGACCCACAAGATCCTCTTCAACCGTTGTGCTGGCCGTTGTTGGACGAACGAGAGCGGCCGCCAATGCGCCTGCGTTGTTCCACGTGGGCACCCACAGCACGAGATCGCTCAACGAGAGGTCCGCGATGAGGCCCCAGGCGCCCACGACTTGCTGCAGACGCTCGACTTCTTCAGCGTGAAGATCGGTGCGTTCCTCGGCTAGTTCCTGGACGGTGCCCACAGCCGTTGAGCGTACGCGGAGATTATTAAGGGAGTGTGAAACGACGCGGCGACAAGCTCAGTTTGAACGCAAACTCGCCTGAATCTCACTGGCGATTCGGGAGCGAAGATCTTGAGGCGTTTCAGCTTCTGTGCAACAACGACGAATACGAGCTTGCACAAGCTGCTCGGCTGTGAAGTGGTCAGCGCATGGCGGGCACTCTTGCAAGTGCACAGTGACCTCAATGCGGTGACCATCGTCAATCTCGTTGTCAATGTAGACCCACATCAATGACAAGACCTCTACGCACGGCACGTCGTGATGATTTCCGCAGCTCATGAACTCACCTCCTGTGCCACGAAGCCGCGCTCGGCAGCGTACTCGCGCAACAGTTCACGCAGAAGCTTGCGACCGCGACTCAATCGCGACATCACCGTGCCAACAGGAGTCTCCATGATTTCGGCGATCTCCTTGTAGGCGAAGCCTTCGACATCGGCCAAGTACACAGCCATTCGAAAATCATCGGGAAGCGCGGCGAGCGCATCAACGATCTCTGCGTCAGCGAGATGATCCAGAGCCTCGGCTTCTGCCGAGCGCATGCCCAGGTGCTCACCGACTTCATTGAGTTCTCCATCAGTCAGCTCGTCGGCGCTCGTCTGGAAAGGCTGACGCTGCTTCTTGCGGTACTGATTGATATAGCTATTCGTAAGAATCCGAAAGAGCCAAGCACGCAGGTTGGTGCCTTCGGTGAATGAGTCAAAGGCCGAGAATGCCTTTAGCGTGGTCTCTTGAACAAGATCCTCAGCATCAGCGGGATTGCGAGTCATGCGCAGCGCCGCTCCGTAGAGAGAATCAAGGAAGGGCATCACATCACGCTCGAAGCGCGCAGCCTTTTCGTCCTTGCTTTCACTCGTCATCGCGATAGAGCCTACGACACTGGGATCCAACTTGACGTAACCCAGCACACTCAGCACCCCAGTACCCGACACATCCATATGAACGCCTACTCAACTGATGGTATTCCCGGCCTCGAGGGCGCCCATGAGCCAAGTTGAGCACTACCCTTGAGGCGATGACTGCTTCTATGACGCCGAATTGGGCAGCGCCGCGCGCCATCGCGCCCATTCACGCGACAGTTCGAGTTCCCGGATCAAAATCGGCCACCAACCGCGCGCTCATTCTGGCCGCTCTAGCCGACCGTCCAAGCACGATTCTCCAAGCATTGGACGCTCGTGACACCCGGCTGATGATCGCAGCGCTTCAAGGGCTCGGCGTGGGCATTCAGATAGTCGAGCGCTCCGAGGTGGGCAACACGAATCTGAGGATCACCCCCGCTCCCCTGCACGGCCCGGCAGCCATCGATGTCGGCCTGGCGGGCACCGTTATGAGATTTGTGCCGGCGGTTGCGTCATTGGCGCACGGTGACATCCACTTTGACGGCGACGAGGGCGCACGCCGCCGGCCAATGGCCACCACGCTAGACGCCCTTCGTTCACTGGGTGTCACCATCGATGGTGACGACTCACTGCCATTCACCGTGCATGGCCAAGGTCGACTGCACGGCGGAGAGATCACCATTGACGCGTCGGCTTCGAGCCAATTCGTCTCTGCCCTCCTGCTCGTAGGCGCCTGCTTCGACACCGGCGTGCGCATCCGTCATGTGGGCGATCCCGTGCCAAGTCAGCCACACATCGAGATGACCATCGCCATGCTTGCCGAGCACGGGGTCATCGTTCAGCGCGAGGGCGCCAACACCTGGCAGGTCCCGCCGCAACCGATTCTTGCGGTGGATCGCACCATCGAACCCGATCTCTCCAATGCGGCACCATTTCTCGCAGCTGCACTTGTCACCAAAGGCGCGGTCACCGTTCCTGATTGGCCAACGCACACCACGCAGGCTGGTGACGCTTTGCGAGATCTGCTCGGAGCGATGGGTGCGACCATTACGCATAGATCAGGAGCGCTCACTGCTTCCATGTCAGATGACATTCATGGCATTGACGTCAACCTGAACGAGGTAGGTGAATTGACTCCGACTCTTGCGGCACTTGCCTCGCTCGCTACAAGCGAAAGTCGCTTCAGCGGCATTGGGCATCTGCGCGGGCATGAAACTGATCGACTGGCGGCTTTGACACGCGAGATCAACCATCTCGGCGGCGATGTTGTGGAGACTGCGGACGGACTGCATATTCGCCCGAGCTTCCTGCATGCCGGGCGTTTTGCCACCTACCACGACCATCGGATGGCCACTGCCGGCGCCATCATCGGATTGCATGTTGGCGGCGTTGAAGTGGAAGACATCGAGACCACAGACAAGACCTTGCCCGGCTTTGCTCGGCGTTGGCAGTCCATGGCCCAAGGTTCCGCGTCTCCGTGACAAGCATGAAGACCCACGAGCGCTGGGACGAAGACGACGTGCGCATAAGGCCTGGACGCACAAAGTCGCGGCCTCGAACCAAAGAACGACCTGCACACCTTGAAGCTGAGACCGGCATGGTCATCGCTGTCGATCGAGGCCGTTTCACCGTCGCCTTGAGCTCGGCCGACAATGAGATCGCCATGGGCAAGCAGATCTTTGCCATCAAGTCTCGCGAACTTGGTCGCAAGGGCATTGTCGTGGGCGATCTCGTGGATCTCATCGGCTCTGATACATCCGGGACTGATGACCTCGCTCGGATCGTGCGGCGGCAGGAGCGCAGCTCAAATCTGCGCAGAACGGCCGACGACGTTGATCCGGTCGAGCGCATCATTGTTGCCAATGCGTCCCAGATGGCCATCGTGACATCCACCGCGGATCCCGAACCTTCATTCGGCCTGATCGATCGAGCTCTTGTTGCCGCCTTCGACGCAGGAATTCAGCCCGTCCTCATCATCACCAAGACTGACTTGGCGAGCGCCGATGCGCTGTACTCGATGTACGGCCCACTCGACCTGCCGGTGTTCACCGTGACAAGCCGGATCCCTCCCGTTGAATTGCATGAGGCCTTGACCAATGAAGTCACTGTTGTGCTCGGTCATTCCGGCGTCGGCAAGTCGACGCTCGTCAATGCCATCGTTCCGGGCTCAGCCCGAAGTACAGGACACGTCAATACCGTGACAGGCAAGGGTCGGCACACTTCTACCAGTGCGCTTGCGCTTCCACTCATTGGTGGCGGATGGATTATCGATACTCCTGGTATTCGATCCTTTGGGCTCGCGCACGTGGATGTCGAGCAGTTCATCAAGGCCTTTCCTGACCTCGAAGCCGGCATCGCCAACTGTCCACGCGCCTGTTCACATGACGAGCCCGACTGTGGTCTCAATGTCTGGATCGAACAGCAGCCGGTGAACGTGCAAGAACGACTGCTATCGCTGAGACGCCTATTGACTCAACCCACGCAGACTCCAACAGAGTCGACTGGCGCCTACTGAAGCAGCGGAGCCCATACAGATTCAGAACCACTGTGCCCGGCTCCGAGCACCTGAATGAGCGCAATGACTCCGAGCAGCACCATGACCCCAGCAAAGACATGGACCCACACTGGGCGCGATCGATTCGCCGGAATGCCGCGGTCAACGAGCCAAAAGGCGATGACGGCAATGCTGAACGCCCCGATCCACCACGGAGCGCGTCCGCCCCACGCAAGGTGATCTGCACTGACGCCCACGACAGGAGCCAACTGCTCGCCCGTCTGCCGCGCCACGATTGCCCCCACGAGTCCCAGCGCCGCACCGATGGCGATAAGTGGGCCAAAACGTCGCGAGAATCTCGGCCAGACAGCCATCAGGAAGGCACCCGCAAAGGTCATCGGCACCACGACGACAACAAGATGCACAACAAGGGGGTGCAGAGGCAGGCCACCGATGGTGAACAGATCCGACATACCGACGCAGCCTACGAGGCCATGGCCGCTGAGCACTACATTCAGACTCATGGCGACACCAACTTCTGCGGAAGCCCAGGTGAACATCGCCAAGGATCTCGCTCTTGCTTTGACGATGGCAGATGCTGCGGATGCGATCACGATGGATCGTTTTGGCTCGGCATCACTGCACGTCGACACCAAAGCGGATCTCACTCCCGTGACGGATGCGGATCGCTCAACGGAGCAGGCAATGCGTGCGATGTTGCTCGAACACCGCCCCGCGGACGCCATTCTTGGTGAGGAGTTCGGGTCAACAGATTCTTCAAACGCGCGCCAATGGATCGTGGATCCCATCGATGGAACCAAGAATTACCTGCGCGGTGTGCCCGTCTGGGCGACTCTGATCGCACTGAGCATTGACGGAGTTCCCTGTCTCGGTGTCGTGTCAGCTCCTGCGCTCGCGCGACGATGGTGGGCCGCCACCGGCAGTGGAGCCTGGCGAAGTTTTGGCTCCCAAGGGCCCACGCCAATCCGGGTGAGCCAGATCGACTCATTGTCGTCGGCATCGTTCTCCTTCTCGGATTCCACTGGATGGCCCGACCGGCAACTCGATCTGCTGCTCCAATCCACGGGGCGCCAACGGGCGTACGGTGATTTCTGGTCACACATGCTTGTCGCTGAAGGCGCAGTCGATATTGCCGCCGAGCCCGCGCTTGGCACCTGGGACATGGCAGCGCTCATAGCGATTGTTCGCGAAGCCGGTGGCCAGGCGACCGCGCTCGATGGTGGCGACGCAATCGCGAGTGGGTCACTCGTGACGAGCAATGGCCTGCTCCATGAAGTGGTGATGGAACTTCTTCACTAGTGACTTTCCAGGCATAAGGGAGGAGCATGCAGATATCCCGCTGCGGATTGGAGTCACATGCAACTCTCCTCGATACTCAATAACAAGGGCACTCAGGTGGTGACTATTCGCCCCGGAGCCATGGCGCTGGGCCTGGCGAGTGTGCTGGCGGAGAACAACATCGGCGCTGCCGTGGTTTCAGAAGATGGCACACGCATTCTGGGCATTGCATCAGAGCGCGATGTCGTGAGGGCAATAGCCGATCGACTCGACCTGGCCCAAACACCCGTCGCCGATGTCATGAGCGATGAGGTCTGCGCGCTGCTGGCGAGCGACTCAGTCGAGCATGCAATGGAGGTGATGACCAATCAACGGGTCAGACACCTGCCAATCGTGGACGAATCGCTTGCACTCATCGGCATCGTGAGTATTGGAGATCTGGTGAAGTTGCGACTGGATCAACTTGAGACCGAGCGATCTGCACTGATGGAGTACATCACCAAAGGTGGCTAGCTGGTAGGAGTCAGTTGCAGCACCAAGCCACCGATTGGACGCATGGTCACGCCCGGATCAAAGCCGGGAAAGCGGACGCCGGTCGGGAACGCAAATGTGAAATGGACGATCAGGCGGGCGAGCAACGCCACAGCTTCGGCGTATGCAAAATCACGGCCTATACACAGCCGCGGGCCGGCACCGAACGGAATGAAGGCGCTTCGGTCGAACTGGCCCAACATGAAGCGTTCCGGATCAAAGGATTCTGGACGGGGCCAGTACTGCGGATGGCGGTGCACGAGATAGGGACTCATGATCACCAGAGACCCAGCTGGAATTGCAGCCTGCGCCAGTTCGTCGTCGACCAATGACTTGCGCGTGATCAACCAGGCGGGTGGATACATGCGCATCGCCTCATCGATAACTGCTCGTGCGTAAGGCAGCCGGGCGATTTCAGACATGCCTATGGGCCCATCGGAGACGACTGAGTCCGCTTCACTGCGCAGTCGCTGTTGAATTTCAGGATTCACCGCAAGCAGCGCAAAGCACCAGGTCATCGCCGAAGCCACGGTTTCGTGACCGGCCACGATCATCGTGACAATTTCATCGCGTATCTGACGTGGCGAAAGGCCCTGCCCAGATTCATCCCGAGCCTGCATGAGCAAATCCAGGGCGTCGGTTGTGCCTGTCGGCTCTGAATTCCGTGCGCGCAGCAAGTTGACCACCGTGCGATCAAGTTCCTCATTGGCGCGCGCCAGCTGGCGATTGCGTGGGCTTGGAACCCAAGAGGGAGGCGATATGGGAGTGCGCGCACGTGCGATCACCACATCAAGGCCGTCCAATGTGGCGGCAACCAATTTCTCGGCATCCTCAGACAGATCCTGACCAAAGAGCGCATGCCCGACGGTCTGTAGAGCAACGGTGGCCATGGCGTGCTCGACATCGACCATTGCCCCGCTCGGCAATCGCTGCCACTGCGCCGCAAGCTCACGACCCGAGTGATCCACGTGCGCGACCAAGGGCTCCAAGCCCTGGTGATGGAAGGCTGGCTGCAGGATCTTGCGTTGCTCGCGTGGATTCTGGCTTGCCAAGAGTCCTTGCCCAGTAACTAGCGCGAGTGAGCGGTACTGCAATGTGTCCTTGGTGTAATCGCGGGCGCGATCAACGAGAACGCGTCGAATCGCAGCCGGGTCGTTGATCAGGTAACTGGGTGGACGCGGGATTGGGAACTGTGCCACGTCTCCATATGTGCGCCAGACTCCGTACAGATACTCCAGCGGATTTCTGCGAATACGCAGCATCGCAGGAAGCATCTGCGGTCCCGAAGGACCCGGGGCCGTCGCCGCAGTGCCGAGGTAGGAGCGCTTGGGAACTTCGAGCACTGGGGTTCAGCCCAGCAGCGAGGCGCCGAGTGGCGCGTACAGAGTTGAGCGCTCCTGAACCGTGCGCCCGATCGGCTCAGCGATCGCCGCGAAGTCTTCAACGCTGATCCCCTGACCGTGCGTTGCACCGGCGGCTCGAGAGATGTTCTCATCCATCAAGGTTCCACCGAGGTCATTGACACCAGCGCGCAACAACTGCTGAGCACCGCTTGTGCCCAGCTTCACCCACGAGGCCTGCACATTGTCGATCCAGCCGTGATAGGCGATTCGCCCGACTGCATGCATCAGCACGGTTTCACGCCAGGTTGGACCACGACGCGCGCCCTTCTTCAAGTAGATCGGTGCGGCCATATGCACAAACGGCAGTGGGACGAACTCCGTAAAGCCAGCTGTGCGAGATTGCAGCTCGCGAGTGCGAATCAGGTGACGTGCCCAATGAACGGGTCGCTCAACTGAGCCGAACATGATCGTGACATTTGAGCGGAGCCCGACTTCGTGTGCAGTCTCGTGCACTTCCAGCCATTGGGCCGTATTGACCTTGTCTGGGCAGATGATCGCGCGAATCTCATCATCGAGGATCTCAGCAGCAGTACCGGGCAAGGACTTCAGGCCTGCTTCACGCAAGGAGGTGAGGAACTCCCGCAGTGGAATACCAAGCCGTCTGGCTCCTTCCCACACTTCAAGAGCAGAGAAGGCGTGCAAGTGCAGGCTCGGAGCTGCGTCGCGCACTCCCGCCAGAATGTCCAGATAGGTCTGCCCGTTGAAGTCCGGATGGATGCCGCCCTGCAGACACACTTCAGTGGCACCAAGCTCAACGGCCTCCACTGCACGAGCAACGACGTCGCCTGTGGTGAGCAGGTACGGGGCACCACGCAGGTTCAGCGTTGCCGGCCCTTTCGAGAACGCACAGAAGGTGCACTTGAAGGTGCACACGTTCGTGTAGTTGATGTTTCGATTGCGCACATAGGTCACCACATCCCCGGAGACTGCTGATCTCAATTCATCAGCGAGGCCAGCAACCGCAAGTACCTCGGCTCCGCGCGATTCGAACAAGGCAACGAGTTGGGCCTCATCTGGAACCTGGCCGGCGCGCACCCCAGCCAGGACCTCGCCCACAGCTCCGCCGACATCAGGAGCAGGGTTGTCTGCAATCAGGATGCCGGGCACCTGGTCTGAGCCTGAGTACCACGGAGTCGACCGACGACCGATCTGCACGACCTCTGGTCCGGTTCCGACATTGACTGCTTGGGCATAGCGTTCAGGAAAGAATGCGCCGGCATCGTCGCGGCCCAAGGCCTCAGCATCACCACGGTCCTGCACCGCGAAGTGCAGATCCGGATCGATCCACCGATCGGGATTGCGAGCGAACTCGGGGTGAATCGTCAGGCGTGGAACCAGCGCGCGGCCCGTGGCCTCAACGATCGTCCGCAGGTCCTGGATGTGCGGCCAAGGTCTTTCAGGATTCACGTGATCGGCAGTGATCGGTGAGATGCCGCCGAAATCATCGATGCCAGCCTCAAGCAGCGCGCCAGCATCTTCGACAAGGTTCGGCGGTGCCTGCACGTGCACGTCGGGCGGCAGGATCGCCCGGGCCAGCTCTATCGCGTCCAGGTGGTCTGCCTCAGGGCAGGCTGGCCACAGGCGCATGACAGTGTCTGACTTTGGCATGAAGTTCTGGACGATGACTTCCTGAACGTGTCCGTGCCGTTGGTGCGCGGCCGCAATCGCCTCAAGGGCTTCGATGCGATCCGCACGTGTCTCGCCAATGCCGACCAGGATGCCCGTTGTGAATGGAATCTGCAGTTCACCAGCGAACTCCAGGGTTGCCAGGCGTCGCTCTGGCGTCTTGTCAGGTGCACCTCGATGCGCGGCAAGGTCTCCGCGCAGAGTTTCAATCATCATGCCTTGACTTGGGGCAACCTTGCGAAGCCGCGCCAGGTCTTCGCGGGAGATAGCGCCGGCATTGGCGTGCGGCAGGAGGCCTGTCTCGTCAAGTACTGCTCGGCAGGCGGCTACGAGATAGTCGATGGTCGATGTGTATCCGTGTTCTTCAAGCCAAGCCTGGGCTACCGGATAGCGATCCTCAGGCGCCTCCCCCAGGGTGAACAAGGCTTCATGACATCCAACCTCGGCCCCTGCGCGAGCAATTTCCACCACCTGCTCGATCGTCAGATAAGGCGCGACATGTGCCGGCGATTGGGCAAAGGTGCAGTACCCGCAGCGATCACGACACAAGGTCGTCAACGGAATGAACACCTTGGGCGAATAGGTGACCCTCGTGGAACCCAAGAGCAGGCCGCTATTCATGTACTGCCGATGGTGGATGCACAAAGCCCTCCGGCTCAATCTGCAAGGTCGAATGAGCAATGTTGAAGTGCCCAACCAGGCACGACTGCAGGTCATTCAACAGGATGCCGGTATCGCATGCTGGCTGCTGGGTGCGCACGACCACGTGCGCACTCATGACCTCCTTGCCCGAAGTGATGGTCCAGGCATGCATGTCATGGACATCAACAACATTGGGTTGACCAAGAAGATGGGTGCGCACCTCACTGAGATCCAGATTGCGAGGCGTAGTCTCCAGCAGGATGTCCAGAGTCTCCTTCAGCAAGAGCCAGGCTCTGGGAACGATCATCAGGGCAACTGCAACAGAGGCCAGTGGATCGATCCGATCCCATCCCGTCAGCCAGATCACCACAGCTGCAACGATCACTGCGATCGACCCCAACAGGTCACCCATCATCTCAAGGTAGGCACCTTTGAGGTTCAGGTTCTGCTTCGCGCCAGCGCTCAATAGGCGCATGCCGACAATGTTGGCGATGAGTCCGATGGTCGCAAAGCCCAACATCAGTGGTCCATCAACGGATGACGGCTCCTGCCAGCGCTGCCAAGCCTCAAAGGTGATCCACCCGGCAACAAGGAAGAGCAGGAGCGAATTTGCGGCTGCTGCCAGGATCTCAAGGCGCTGCAAGCCGAAAGTGCGTTGCAGGGTGGCCGGACGCACTGCTAGCGAAAGGGCGATCAAAGAGATCAGCAGGCCTGTGACATCGGTGAGCATGTGACCGGCGTCGGCCAGCAGTGCCAAGGATCCCGAGACCAGCCCGCCGACAATAGAGATCACCAGAACACTTGCCGAAAGCAACAGTGCGTAGACCAGACGGCGACGCATCTGCCCCGTAGACATCCGTGGCACGCCAGAGGCGTGATGATGCGCGGTCACCTGTGAAGTATGGCTTAGGCGAAGGACAGGCTGCGCTTGGAAAGACCCCAGAAGAAACCGTCGATCTGCGTCGTGCCCGAAGTCGGATCATCGGCAGCACCCAAGGAGACGAATAGCGGGACGAAATGCTCCACAGTGGGATGGGCATACGGCAAGCCCGGTGCCTGCTGGAGGTATCCGGCCAGGGTGTCCAGATCGCCAGCCTGCAGAGCTGTCTGGACCCATGAATCAAAGTCGGAAGACCAGGATGGGACCGCTCCACTGATCATGCTGGCGTCGATGTACGGAAGTCCGTGCGTCATGAAGCCTGAACCGATGATCAGCACGCCTTCGCTGCGCAGAGCCTTCAACCGCTCTCCAACATTCAGAAGCAGGGACGGATCATGCGTGGGAAGACTGACTTGGACCACAGGCACATCAGCCAGCGGATACATCACCTTCAGTGGTACCCACGTGCCGTGGTCAATGCCGCGGCTGCTCTGGCGGACTGCCCCAAGCCCTGACAGCTCGTCCACTACCCGCTTGGTCAATCTCGCAGCATCGGGAGTTGCGTACTTCATCTTGTAGAAGCGCGGATGAAAACCTCCGAAGTCATACACCAAAGGAGTGCTCGGACCTGCTGCCGTCACGGCGATGGGTCGCGCCTCCCAGTGGGCGCTGACGCTCACAATTCCGGTCGGCTTAGGCATGCGCAAGGCCCAAGCATGCAATTGGCTCATCCAGAGTGGGTCATCGAACAGCGGAGGGGCTCCATGGCTCAAGAACACGCTCGGCAATGCACCGTCCACCCAAGCCGATTGCTCGGAACTTGCGAGCAATGCGTCCGCCTCAAAGAGGTCAAATGCCTCGCCGCCCTCACTTGCCATGATGCCTCCCGAAATACTTTCGATAACCCGTCCAACAGCGTGGCTGTCCAGTATGTTCCATGAGAATGCAGCCCTTCAGGTGGGCGACTAGAGAGGATTCAATGGAAGACGAAGGCGCGCCTGGCTGGCAGCGCAATAACTACGCCTCCATGTTCGCGGTATTCCTTCTGTGCATCACCTTTTCTTTCACCATCCCATTCCTGCCGCTCTACATTCAGGATCTGGATCCCACCCTCACCGGCGAGGAAGCTGCCTTGTGGGCAGGCATCGCCACCGCTCTGGGCGGTGTTGGGGCCTTTGTGTCCGGACCAATCTGGGGAATCCTGGGTGATCGGTACGGACGCAAGCCCATGCTTATTCGCGCCTGCTTCGGAGGTGCAATCGGCCTCACGTTGTTCGGATTTGCCACCAACATCTGGCAGGTCGTAGCTATCCGCACCTTCATCGGAGTGATGGCCGGCGCCCCCGCGGCGGCAATGGCGCTCATCGCTGCCGGCACTCCAGCCGCGCGACTGCCCAAAGCTTTGGGCCAGTTCCAGGGCGCAACCCTGGGCGGCATCGCTCTTGGACCAGTCATTGCCGCCGTGTTCATCGCCGGATTCGGCTATCGGCCAACCTTTGTCGTAGCCGGCATCCTGATGTTCTCTGGGGCACTCGTGACCGTCTTCATGATCAAGGAGCCAACTCGCGCCCTGGCAGCCAAGCCTGGGTCGGGAGGCAAGAGCTTGCGCACAGTGCTGCATTCGCCGCTTGCCTGGGCCGCACTGATGCTGGTGTTGCTGCTCAGTTTCGCTGCGCCCATGGTCCAGCCAGTACTGCCAACCTACGTCCTTTCCATCCTGCCCTCAGGCGCCAATGGCACAGTGATCATTGGCTGGATTTTCTTTGGCATGTCGGCGGCCAGCGCCATTGCAGCCGTATACGCAGGTCGCCTCATCTCGCGTGCCGGGCTTCAACGGATACTGTTGATCTCAGCTGTAGGCATCGCCGTGTTCCTTATTCCGATGGCCTTCGTCAACACCGTGCTCGCGCTGGCGCTGTTTGCCATCTGCATGTCGCTCTTCCAGGGCTTGCTCACCACCAGCGCTGTCTCGCTATTGCCGACCGTTGTCACTGCTGCTGCACTCAGTTCGATGTTTGGGCTGTACCAGAGTGTGCAGGCACTCTCGTCCCAGCTAGGGCCGGCTCTGGGTGGGGTCATTGCTGTGCAATACGGCTACCAAGCCGTGTTCATCATTGCAGCCGCGGCGCTCCTGCTGCTCGGCCTTCCGATGTTCCTGGTCTTCAAGAAGGTCGCAGCGAAATACCCACTCGAAGTCGAACCCGAAGAAATCCATCAGATCGAGCCGCACCTTGAAGCTGCGGACCAGACTCAGATTGAGAAGTCGGTCGACTCCCAAACTCCATCAACAGGTCGATAAATACCCAGCGGCGAGGCATGCCCGTTGACTTCAGTCTCGAGTATCTGAACCCGAGCTAGGAGCTCTTGCACGGCACTGCCAACCGGGTCAGGTGCATTGCGGTCCTGCGCATCGAATCTGGGTCGAGCGGTGTGCACCCCAGCGCGCGCAACTACCTGCCCGGGAACACCGACCACCACTGAATCGTGATCAACGGATCGCACAAGTACTGCGTTGGCGCCAATCCGCGAATCCGATCCGACCTCAATATCGCCAAGAATCTTGGCACCGGCTCCAATCGTCACGCGATCACCGACGGTTGGGTGTCGTTTGCCGTGATTCAAGCTCGTACCACCGAGAGTGACGCCGTGATAGATCGTCACGTCAGCACCGACGATCGCAGTTTCTCCGATGACAACGCCAGCCCCATGGTCGATGAATACCCGAGGCCCCAGAGTCGCACCCGGATGAATCTCGATGCCTGTCAGCGCGCGAGCCGCTTGCGAGACTGCTCGTGCTGGCAGGAACGCACCGGCACTCCATAGGTGATTGCTCACTCGATGCGCCCACACTGCATGGACGCCTGGATACAGGAGCGCCACCTCTGCGGCTGAACGCGCGGCGGGATCTCGTTCGAGAACTGATTGGACGTCCTCGCGAGCTTGCTCGAGAAAGTTCAGGACACTCTGGGGAAGTCGCACTGAGGTTCGCTTGCTGTTCAGTCGCCGAGGCCGGCGAACAGTGCCGTGGACAAGTAGCGCTCACCGAACGACGGAATGATCACCACGATCAGCTTGCCGGCGTTTTCGCGTCGCCTGGCAACCTCGGCAGCAGCCCACAGCGCAGCACCCGATGAGATGCCAACGAGCAGCCCTTCTTCGGTTGCTGCTCGGCGGGCTGTCATCAGGGCATCATCTGCCGACACCTGCACCACCTCGTCGTAGACATCGGTGTCCAGGATCTCTGGGACAAAGCCCGCGCCAATGCCCTGGATGGGATGCGGCCCTTTTTGGCCTCCGGACAGCACTGGAGATGCCGCGGGTTCCACAGCAATGACTTGCACTTCTGGTCGGCGCTCCTTGAGCACCTGACCGACGCCTGTGATCGTTCCGCCAGTCCCGACGCCAGCGATCAGGATGTCGACCTGACCATCTGTGTCATTCCAGATTTCTTCCGCGGTCGTTGCGCGGTGGATCGCCGGGTTGGCGGGATTCTGGAACTGCTGCGGCATGAAGTACTTGGGATCTGAGTCGGCCAGCTCCTTGGCGCGAGCAATAGCGCCACCCATGCCCTCAGGTCCTGGAGTCAGAATCAATTCAGCGCCATAGCCGCGAAGCAGCATCCGACGTTCAATGCTCATGGTCTCCGGCATGGTCAGCACGATCTTGATGCCACGTGCTGCACACACCATCGCCAAGGCGATACCGGTGTTGCCGCTGGTGGGTTCAACAATCACGGTGTCGGGACCAATCAAGCCAGCGGCCTGGGCGGCATCGATCATGGAAAGCCCGATGCGGTCCTTCACCGAGTTGGCAGGGTTGAAGAACTCCAGCTTCGCAGCAACGGTTGCCTCAGCCCCATCGGTGATGTTCCGAATTCTCACAAGCGGGGTGTTGCCGATCAGTTCTGTGATGTCATTGGCGATTCGCATGGCCAAATCATGCACGCTTGGCGATCGCTATGACAGCGGACCCCGTGAACTCGGGCAAAAATCTATGCGGCCGACCATAATTGGCGATATGACTGAGTCCAGCGACACCACTTTGAGCTCACATGTGCGCACTGAATCTGTTGCTGATCGAGTCGAGGCCGGAAAGCGAGCGCGCAAGGAGCATCCGCGCAGCACGATCGGAAATTGGCAGCCGGCCGCAAACAGACCAGACCCGGTGCAGTTGCTGCGCGAGCAGGAAGCCAATCGTGTGCCCGAACTCATCCCCATCCGACATGCCCGCATGGCAGTCAGCCCTTTTACCTTCTACCGAGGCACTGCCGCAGTCATGGCCTACGACCTGGGGACCTACCCCAATTCAGGCTTGACAACCCAATTGTGTGGAGATGCCCACCTGTCCAATTTCGGGGTCTTCGGCAGTCCGGATCGATCAGTGCTTTTTGACATCAATGACTTTGACGAGACGCATCCGGGCAGCTTCGACTGGGACGTGGCTCGCATGGTTGCCTCCTTCTACATTGCCGCTACTGACAATCAGTTCAGCATCGCCGACCGCCGAACGGCCACACTCACCGCCGCCACTTCATACCGGCTCGCGATGGCGCAGTACGCCGGCATGAATGACCTCGACATGTGGTACTCGCGAGTTGATGCGGAATTTCTGCTCAACCTCGCGCAGACACAAGGCGGCAACAAGGCAGCAAAGAACATGGATCGCACTCTGGCGAAGGCCCGCAGTCGCGACCGGTGGTCAGCAATCAACAAACTCACTGTCGAAGTCGATGGCGTGCGCCAGTTTGTCAATGACCCACCCCTCCTCGTGCGCCTGCCCATGGATGGCGCAATGTGGGATGTCATCAATGGCGTCTTCGATCAATACCGTCTGACCCTGCACGACGACCGACGCGAACTCTTGCGCAGATACCGAATCATAGATTTCGCGCACAAGGTCGTCGGCGTGGGCAGCGTGGGACTTCGTGCATTTGTCGTACTGCTGCAGGGCCGCGACCCACAGGATCTCCTCGTGCTTCAGGTAAAGGAGGCCGTCAACAGTGTGCTTGAGCCGTACGCGGCACACTCGCTCTTCAAGGATCAAGGACACCGCGTCGTGGCTGGTCAGCGACTAATGCAGGCAGCCAGCGATGTGTTTCTTGGCTGGCTCGTTGGCCCTGGTGGTCGGCACTTCTACGTGCGCCAACTGCGAGACATGAAGTGGTCACCGGAGATCGCCAACCTCAATCCCCGCACACTGGCCGGCTACGCACAAATCTGCGGCAAGACCCTCGCGCGTGGGCATGCCCGCACAGGCGACTCAATAAAGATCGCCTCGTATCTGGGCACCAGTGACGTCTTTGATCAGTCGATGCTCGCATTCTCAGAAAACTACGCTTTGCAAGTCGAAGCTGACTTCACAGGATTCAAGTCCGCTCTTGAAGACGGCACAATGGCGAATTCTTCAGACGAGAACGCCTCAGTGCAAGAAAGCCTGATGCATGGAGCCGGCATCATGCGTGAGCAAGCGCCCCAAGGCTAGGACCACTACGCAGCCACGGGCTTGACCTGCGAACTCCCAGGCTGCACCTCGGGGATGCGCGAGGTGAACACCAAGGATGCCATCGCAAGGATGGCCAGCACGCCCAGCGCGGCATCCAGCCCTTGCACCCGGGCTGCTTGATTCTCCATAACGACGGCGTCTGTTACTTCAGGGCTTGCGCCGGCTTCCAACATCGCGGCCTCCAACTGAGTGTCAGAAAGGAACGGCACGCCGCTTGCGAGTTCAACGCCTGCCTGCTGTTGCACGCTCTCGGGAACCTGCTCGTTTGACTGGATGCCCGCGATCAGCGAGCCAGTAAGCACAGCAATCAGTATCGAACCGGCCAATGCGGTTCCAAGTGAAGCTCCCAGATTCGTTGCAGTGTTCTGCAATCCCCCGACCTCACCACTGCGCTCATCGGACACACCCGAGACCGTCACGCTGCCCAGCTGCGAGGCCAACGAGCCCATGCCCAAACCCAAGAGGGTCAATGGCAACGCGACAACGGCCGCTGTGGAGTTGATGTCAATTCCGGCAAGCAGCGCCAAGATGCCCAGCAACATCAAGGTCACACCTATACGAACAACTCGACGAGGCGAAACCATCGGCCACAATTTCGGTATTGCCACTGCTGCCAACAGCAAGGAAATGGACAGGGGCATGAGTCGAATGCCCGTGTCGATCGCCGAGAGTTCCAAGACCACTGACAGGTACAGCGGGATGACGAAGAACACTCCGGACTGCAACAGAAATTGAAAGAAGAACATGATGAGACCGCCATTGAGCTGCCTGGAGGCAAAGATGTCGGCGCGCACCAAGGGCTCTCGTCCCGCGGCGAGTACTCGATGCTCCCATTGGAAGAACAGCCAGACAATCATTGACCCGACGAGGATCAACCAAAAGCTGGGCGACAGGCCAGCAATCGATGGGCCGTCAGCCTTGGGATTAATCCATCCCCATTCGCTGGTACGCAGCACTCCGTACACGGCAAGTCCCAGCCCTGCCACCGAAAGCAGGGTGCCAATGAAGTCCAAGGGCTTCTTGGATTCAACGGGCGCGTCCGCAATCCGCCGGGAAAGCAGCAAGATGACGGCAACGATGATGCTCTCACTGAAGAACACCCATCTCCACGACAAGTACGTCGTCGCGGCGCCACCGATCAGCGGTCCCAGCGCTACGGCGATTGCTCCCGCTGCAGCAATCAGGCCGTAGGCACGCGGCCGTTCCTTTGCCTGAAAATTCGTTGCTACGAGGCCAACGATGGCGGGCATGATCAGTGCTGCGCCGATTCCTTCGAGCAAAGACCAGCCGATGAGCAATGTCGTGAGGTTCTGCGAAAGACCTGTGATGAAGGATCCAATGGCGTAAATCACGCAGCCAATAGCGAAGGCATTTCGCCTGCCGATATTGCTGCCAATCTTTCCTCCTGTGATCATCAGGCTCGCCATCACAAGCGTGTACATGGTGATGGCTGTTTGGATGCCGGTGATTGATGTGCCCAGGTCTTCGGCCACTGTTGCCATGGACACATTCATCACTGAACTGTCCAATGTCATCAGGAATTGGCCGGCTCCCAGAGTGAGCAACACCAATCCCGAAGCAGCACCAACTGCCGCCCTGCGTGTGGACATCCTGCCCCCTTGACAATTCGACCGTGAACAAGAGGAACCCTATTGATCTGTACGTGAGTCGCGGCTGATTTGCTGGCTTGCACTCATAGAGTCGCAGCTGTGAATAACGCGCCGTCGCGAGAGATAGGTGAACGCCGACTCCCAATGGCGCTAGCAGTTCTGGCCGTCGGCGGTCTTGTGTTGATAGTTCCCGAAGAATTCCGGCTTTCCAACGCCCTGCACTACGCATACTGCGGACTGCTGATCATCATGCTTCTCGTACTCGTCATCGGCGACCCCGGTCGAATCGACAAGGATCACCGATGGTTGCGCATAGTCAGCGGAGCGCTCATTGCGCTGATCACAGTCCTCACTGTGCTCTCAGCGGGGCGCTTAGTCCTGGGAATCCTGCAACACGCCGACTTCGCCACGCCAGCTCAGCTCCTGATCATTGGTGGCGCGATCTGGACTATCAACGTGATCGCATTTGCCCTCTGGTACTGGCACCTCGATTCCGGCGGTCCGGCAGCCCGTGCGCGAGGCGAACTGAGTACACAACCGGCTTTCATCTTTCCTGAGCAGAGCATTCCACGCCTGATATCCCAAGGCTGGTATCCCAAGTTCGTTGACTACCTGGCGCTCTCCTTCAATACGGCACTGGCCTTCAGCCCCACTGATGTCGCAGCCATTCGGCATTGGCCAAAGCTGTGCATGATTCTTGAGTCGCTGATCTCACTCATCCTCGTCGCACTTGTGCTCGCAAGGGCTGTCAACGTTCTGTAGCCAATAGAGTGACAAGCATGGCGTCCGAACACCAGGACCATGCAGACGAGCATGACCATGCACATGGCCACGAACATTCGACTTCACTGCTTGCCCGGATCCGCAGCCTGTTCGTTGGCCACAGCCACGATGCTGCTGACTCCTTCGACTCCGCGCTTGATTCCAGCGCAGCTGGCATTCGCGCCGTCAAACTCAGCCTGCTTGCATTGCTGGTCACCGCATCCATTCAAGCATCGGTCGTCGTGCTCACCAGCTCAGTGGCCTTGCTTGCCGACACGATCCACAACCTCTCCGACGCGCTGACCGCCATCCCGCTGTGGATCGCCTTCTCACTCAGTCGGCGACCGGCCACTCGTCGCTACACCTACGGATTTGGCCGCGCCGAGGATCTCGCCGGAATCTTCATCTTCTTGATGATCGCGCTTTCTGCCGCAATCGCCGGCTATGAATCGATCCGCCGGTTGATGAACCCCCAAGAGGTGTCCTACCTCGGGGCATTGATAGCCGCTGGCCTTATTGGCTTTGCAGGCAATGAACTGGTGGCCATCTATCGGATCCGCGTTGGTCGACGGATCGGCTCGGCCGCGTTGGTGGCTGACGGCCTGCATGCTCGAACGGATGCGCTCACATCACTGGCAGTGGTAGTCGGTGCACTCGGGGTGCTGCTCGGCTTCCCTGCGGCCGATCCGATTGTCGGCCTCGTCGTGACGGCCGCAATTCTGGTGGTGCTCTGGCAAGCCATGCGCGACATCTACCGACGACTCATGGATGCAACCGACCCTGAGTTGATTGGGGAGGTGGAGCAGATCCTGGCGAAGACTCCCGGGATCATCGGCGTCGACAAAGTCCAAATGCGGTGGATTGGTCATCGTCTGCACATGGAGATTGCCATCACCGCGGATCCCAATCTCAGCCTGATAGCAGCTCATCACATTGCGCATGAAGCCGAGCATGCATTGCTCCACAGCATTGCGCGCATCGATGAGGTTCAGGTGCACGTTGGCCCGCTCGAGGTCGATGGACCTCAATTCCACTCCGGCATCGAGCATCACAGAAACTGACGCACAGCGATGGGACTAGGCCGTTGAGACTTGCTCCTGCGGATTGTCCCCAAGGCCCGGTGCAACCTTGTTCAACTGGGCATCAACGGCCACCCGGATGAGGTAGCCGATAACAGCGCCAATGATCGCAAACGGTGCGATTGCTGCTCCGGCACCGCCGACAAGGAGCGCACCGAGCAGGGCCGCGGTCGCCGGTAGTCGAAGCATGGCCGCAGCAGTGGCCCCAATGCCGGCGGCAGCCATGGCGCTGACAGAGTGCGAGGGAAGTATGAGTACCGCGAGAACTCCCACAGCCACACCCAAGAACGTGGCTGGGAAGATCGGACCTCCGCGAAAGCCGCCACCCAAGGCAACTGCATAGGCAAGGGCCTTGCCCAGCAGAATGACAATCACCGCCACTATTGATGTCTCCTGAACCAACTGCGCCATGCCGGTGTTTCCGCTGAACAGGATCTGATCTTGGGCAATATCAAAGCCCTCTTGTGCAATCAACAGCACGATCGCAGTGACAGCAGTTGCGACATATAGGCCCAACGCAACTTTCTTGGATGAGAACTTCTCGAATCTCAATGCGCCTTGCCGCACTGCAATCGCGATGAGTCCGCCAACGATCGCAACCAGAATCGCCACAACAATGTCCCACGGCTGCACACTCGTGTACGCCGGCATTCCCGGAACCGACAAGCCATGCTCCCCAAGACCGGGGATGTTCCAGATGCCGATTTGGACCAAGTAGGAGCAGGCCAGTGCCAGCATTGCCGGTGCGATGAGAAGAGCCGGCACCATCCCCATCGCAGCGAATTCAAGAATCATGAATCCGGCCACAAAGGGATTGCCAAGCACCGCACCAAGCGCAGCTGCGCCGCCAAGGAACATCATGGCCATTCGGGCTTCAGGCGCCGCCTTGCGCCCAAGAATTGCGCCGATCGCGCTGCCAAGCACGATAAGCGGAGCTTCAGGACCCAGGACGAAGCCGAAGACCAGCGTTGCCACTGCAGCCAAGATCACCGACGGCACCATGCTGAGTGGGTCGTCGAAATGAAATCCGGTGAGCGGCCCTGTCCCTGTTGACCCGGGTAGCCGCTTGGCCAGCGCCACAAGGCTTGCGCCTACGAACAACAGCGCAGCAGCCAGCCACCACGGTGCCGAATCCATTCCCATGGAATCAGGCAGTTCTACAAAGAACCACTCCTGACCCTGATCAACAACCCACAGCAGTGCTGAGCCGGCTATGGCAGCCAGCACGCCTAGAACGACGGCAAGACTGAGGAGTCGGATGACTTGAGATTGTGAAGGAGTGTCCATGCGGCCGCTTTCGTGTGTCGAGGCAGCACGACCCTACTTGCCGATGCGCTACTTCTTGCGCGACTTGCGCAGGTTTTGGCTGCGCTCATGCATGTCGAGATATGCGTCAAGGCTCACCGCCGCAATAGCTTCGGCAACAACATCAAGGGGAAGATCCTCAAGAGTGCGGAAGCGAACGCACGATTTGCCCATATCCAAGCGCTTGCCTGATGCGCGATATGCAGATTCAAACTTCTTGCTCAAATCTTCACTGCCGTAGACAGACATCAAGTACAAGGCGCAGTACTGCTTCTGCGAAGCCAATCCTGCGTACGACAGTGGCTGGCCGTTGTAGGTATCGGGCACAGTGGACAGTGGTATCTCGTAGCTGATCATTCCCCAGTTCATTGTCTCCACAATGCCATCGGGAAGATTCGCAAGCACCACTGCACGAACCGCTGCAATAACGTCGCGTCGATCAGTTGGAAGCTCGCTGATGTACTGATCGACCGAAGTGGCTTCACTGCGCATTTGCTCAGGCTACTGGCGAATGCAGCGATTGCGTCCGCGGAACCTAGAGGCTTGTCACTGCTTCGTGATGTTCCAAACGAGGATTGCGCGGGAAGGTACCGGTCTGCGACACATGCCCAAGATTGACGATCAGGAAGGACTTCTGCGCAGTCCCGTTGAAGAACTCTGCATCCACACCGGCCGAATCGAATCCACCCATAGGTCCGACATCAAGCCCAACGGTCCGTGCAGCCAGGATGAAATAGCCCGCCTGAATGTTGGCATTGAAGGTGGCTGCCTTGGCACGAGCGTCTGCGTCTTCAAAGCGAGCTTTGGCGTCCGGGCTCTGCGGGAGCAGCCGCGGCAGATGCTCATGGAAGTCAGTGTCGGCAGCCAGGATGGCAACCACTGGAGCCGAAAGCGACTTCGGCCGGTTCGCTTCGTACAAATGCGGGATCAGGCGAGACTTTGCCTCGTCTGATCGCAAGTAGGTGATGCGAAGAGGCTGCGAGTTCATCGCTGTAGGGGCGTGTCGCACCAAGTCATAGATCTCAGCAAGCTCAGCATCGCTCACGAGATCGGGGGTGAAGTGGTAGGCGGTGTGGGCTCGGCGAAACAGACGTTCGGATGCGGACTGGCTCACAGGGTTGGTCTCAAGGCTGACAATGGTGCTCATGGCGTTCTCCTTGCTTTGGCGGACTTGTGGACCGCGTCGAGATCAACTGGTAGTTGAGACTTCAACTATACAATGCAGTTGAATGTTCAAGCAAATTGGAGACGACCATCGACAGCGGAACGGACAAGGAGGCAGACATGGCTATCGAGGTGCGCGACAACCCGGACGAGGCCAGATTTGAGATCTATGCGCAAGGAGTGCGTGCGGGCCTGGTTGACTACACGATTTCCGGTGACCGCATCACATTGACGCACACCGAGACCTCCCCCGAATTCGCCGGGCGCGGTTTGGCCAAACAACTCATCACCTTTGCCCTGGACCAAGCGCGCGAGCGCCGGCTCCAAGTGCTGCCGATCTGCCCGTATGCACTTCGCGTCATCACTGAGAATCAGGATGCGTATCTGCATCTTGTGCCGGCTGACGCCCGCGCTCAGTTCGAGCTGCCGGACCGTTGACCGGCATCCACTTGGGGCTCACGGCCACCGTTGCTCTCGCGACTTGTGAGGCATACCCCGAACTCGACATCGATGACCAGTTGCTGCTTGCACCCCTGCGCGAACTCGGTGTCGAACCGATCATCGCGGTGTGGAATGACACCGAAGTCGACTGGGCGCAATTCGATCTGGTCCTCATCCGCTCGACTTGGGACTACACGCAGCACCACACCGAGTTCTTGCGCTGGGCGCTGAGAGTCGAATCAGTTTCGACACTCCTGAACCCGGTGCCAGTGATTGCCTGGAGTTCGGACAAGACCTACCTCCGCGACCTGGAGCGGGCAGGAGTTCCGATTGTCCCGACCACGTTCGTCACCCCTGGGCAGACGTGGAGATTTCCAACCGGTGAGTTCGTCGTGAAACCAACAATTTCGGCAGGGTCACGCAACACCCTTCGATTGAGCAGCACGAACTCCGCTGCCGGTGACGAAGCCATTGCCGCGCTGCACGCCCAAAATCGGATCGCGATGATTCAGCCGTACTTCCACAGCGTTGACGTGGAAGCCGAGACCGCAATCATCTTCTTTGAAGGTGAGTTCTCGCACGCGATCAGCAAGGCGGCATTGCTGCCCCTGGACGAGTCCTCGCAGGTGTTCGAACGTGGACTGTTTCTCCAGGAGAAGATTGCCACGCGCGCTGCTCGCGCCGACCAGTTGTCGGTGGCCAAGGCCGCACTTGCATGCGCGCCCCAAGGATGGCTCTACGCCCGGGTGGATCTCATCGACGACCAAGCGGGTAATCCTGCGGTGCTCGAACTGGAGATGGTCGAACCCTCGCTCTTTCTCGGAATCCATGAGCAACTGACCTCGAGTCCATCCCAGAGTCTGGCCCGCCACCTCGTCGCGCGGATGACATCTGCTGTGCTTTAGGCAAGCGAGAGCGGATTCGGAGTCGGCGGCTCGATGAGGAACAAGGTGTTGCGGTCAGTGTGCTCAAAGCCAACGGTGCGATCCGGCAACTTCAAGGTTGCGCACTCGTCATAACTCCACGATCCGTCGTGATTGGCTGTCACCGTCATTCGGAAGTCCGTGGTGGTGAAGTTGTCGTCCAGAAATGGGCTCGAGGCAATGCCATACGTCATTGATCCGCGACTGGCCTGAATCTTGAAAACTCGCGCATCTGTGTCACACCGGCCACTGGCGAGCAGCACTTGAGCCCGGGGGATCGCCAAGGTCATGGTGACGGTGTGAGTAGCGGGCTCCCAGAGCCAGTAACCCACTTGTTCGTGGAACATCGCCACATCCCCGGTCTTTCGGATGTGCGAGTGATACCTCAGCCCATACAGGAGCTGCGGTCCGTTGGTTTGAAAATCTATGGGTTGTGCCTCGTAGCGCTCAACATAGAGTTCCGTTTCCGGACCATCGGCAACGGGATGTACATCATGACCTCGAACTCCTTCCCAGACACCGGCGAGCGCGCGAAGAGGGCCCAAATTGGCAAGAGTGTCCGGACTGCCTTCGGGTTCGGTGTAAATGTCCATAGTCCAATTGTCTCTTGGACCAAGCGCCTCTAGGTGATGGAAGCCGCGTAGATGCTGGCAATAGTTGCATCCAAGGTCTGATCGAATTCAGCCTGTGTCTGTTGCGCGGACAAGCCTTCCGTCAGCGCCCGCGAGAAACTGGCGATGACGCCATGGTTGCTCGTCAGCTTGGCATCCGCCTCTTCTCGTGTGTAGCCGCCCGACAAGGCAACTACCCGCAGCACTCTTGGATGATTAACCAGCGAAGTGTAGAAATCGGCCTCATCTGGCAGGGTCAACTTGAGCATGACTGACTGATCTGCTGGTAGCGCATCAAGGTGCTGGGTCAGGGCAGCGAGCAGCTGGACTTCAGCAGCGCCCTTTTCTGCACTGTGAATATCGACTTCCGGCTCGATGATTGGCACTAGGCCTGCGCGAAGAATCTGCGCTCCAATCTCAAACTGCTGTTCAACAAGGGACTGAATCCCCGCATCATTTGCGAGCTTGATCACCGAACGCATCTTGGTGCCAAAGACACCATGACCCACAGCGCGGTCCAGTAGCGGGCCAAGATCGGGCATGGGCTTCATGAGTTGAACGCCATCGGCATCGTCGGCAAGACCCTTGTCTACTTTCAAGAACGGCACCACCTGCTTGACTCCCCACAGATACTCGGCTGTGCCCTGGCCATCGATCTGACGATCCATCGTCATCTCAAAGAGGATCGCACCGAGGATCCGATCACCACCGAATGAAGGGCTGGTGATGATGCGACTGCGCATCTGATGGATGCAGTCGTACATCTCCGCGTCATTTGAGTACGCCGAGGAATCCAGGCCATAGAGCGAAAGGGCCTTGGGCGTGCTACCACCGCTTTGATCGAGCGCGGCAATGAAACCCTTGCCCGACTTCATCTTCTCGAATTGAGCTTGATTCACAATCGTCTCCTCATAATGATCCGAGTTCGACATTCTCGTCGCCCAAGGCCACGCTATCGACCGGAGTGCCCCGGTGAATCAGTTCGCGAATCGGATCCACAACATCCCAGATGTTCGCGTTCATCCCTGCCTGGACTTTTCCTTCGCGAAGCCAGAAGGCAATGAAGGCGCCAGCATTCAAGTCTCCTCGAATGACGACCTCGTCGAAGTCTCCAGGAGCGGTATAGCCCACATACTCCAGCCCGAGGTCATATTGATCGCTGTAGAAATACGGGAGACGGTCGTACACCGCAACTTGACCCATCATCCCCTTCACAGCGACTGCCGGCATATTCAAGGCGTTGGCCCAATGCTCGACTCGGATATGCGAACCGATACGTGGGTTGAACGCATTGGCCACATCCCCTGCTGCATAGATGTCTGGGTCACTCGTGCGTAGATGCTCGTCGACGACAATGCCATTGTCGACTTCAAGCCCAGCGGATTCAGCAAGCGCTACGGCGGGTGTGATGCCGACGCCGACAATCACCATGTCGGCCGCGATCAGGCTGCCATCGCCCAGGCGCACTCCGGTGACTCGACCATCGATTCCAACGATCTCATCCACAATGACGTTGAGGCGAAGGTCAACTCCGTTCTTGCGCTGCACGTCGGCAAAGACCTGACCCACTTGCTCTCCAACGATGCCGACCAGCGGCAATGAGGCCGACTCAAGAATGGTCACATCCAGCCCGGCGGCACGAGCTGCTGCTGCCGTCTCAAGCCCGATCCACCCGGCACCGATGACGACCACACTCTTGGACAAGGCAAAGGCCGACTTGATGGCCTCGCTGTCTTCGATCTCTCGCAGATAGAACACTCCTGAGAGTTCAGCCCCCGGGATGCTCAACTTCCTGGGGAAGGATCCGGTGGCGAGCAGGAGCTTGTCGTAGGGCAGCGTGGTTCCGTCACTCATGGTGACGATGCGCGATGCCTTGTCAACGGCCACCGCTTCTGAATCTCGCTTCAACTCAACAGAGTGCTCGGCGTACCACTCCAGGGGATGCACGAAGACGCTCTCCCGCGCATCCTTGCCCATCAAGAAGCCCTTGGACAGTGGCGGACGCTCGTACGGCAGGTGCGATTCCTTGGTCACAATGGTGATCGAGCCTTCGAAGCCATTGGCGCGCAGCGCTTCGGCAGCTTTGGCCCCAGCCAGACCGCCTCCGACAATTACAAAATTGGAAGTCATCCAGCTATCGAACCACAGTCATGCTGCCCGGTTCACTAGTACGAGCGACGCCCGGGCAGGTATCGACCCCAAGACGCCAAGGCGAGGTCTCGAATTCACAGAAGATTCACCATGTGCGTGAACGCCCGCGGCGCCGTCTGCGCAGTGGGCACGATTGCACTTCGCAAAGAGTTGCGCTTCGCAGCGAACAACAAGGACGACGTCATTACTCGGTACGAACGCGTGATGCGCTGCCAATCACGTTCATACTGGCCAAGATCGTGTGCAAGCACGCGGGAAACCGCAGCATGCGCTTGTTCAAATCCAATCCGAAGACCCTCGCCAGTGAGCGCATCGACGTACCCCGCTGCATCGCCAATCAAGATGGCGCGACCAGCGCGCCGCTGGCCAACCCGCACGTTCATGGGCCCGGCACCACGAGCGCTGCTCGTCCGAGGTGCGTTCTTCAATCGCCAAGCCAGCGAAGGAACTTGCGAGATCGTGAAGTCGAGATCCAAAGGCGCAGAACCAAGTACTGCCACACCAACAGTGGCCTCATCAATCGGTGTCACATACAGCTCGGCATGTGGCAGCCAATAGACCTCAACGACCTTCGTCCACGGTGCAACTTCAAAGTGCTGACGAATGCCGAAGCGATGCCAATTGCCGGTGACCGCAGGGATCTTCAATGCCGAGCGGACCTGCGAGTGCAAGCCGTCGGCGCCAACCAGATACCTCGCAGTCCACCTGCCTGCCCGAATACTGTCCGACTCCTGCACAACTTCGGTGATGCGGTCTTCGGCGAACTGGACACCCAGATCTCTGGCCCGGCCCTGCATGAGTGTCTGCAAGATGGTTCTGCGTACTCCCCGGCCCGGGCCGGCACTGAAGTGGGCAAGGGCTGAGTGACCCGGAGAGATGTATCGGATACCGGTGAACTCCAGCCCTGGAGGATCCACACCCATTTCGGCCAACCGCGCAACGGCGCTAGGCATCAATCCCTCGCCGCATGCTTTGTCGACTGGTGACGCGCGAGGGTCCAGCACCTGTACTTCCAGTCCCTTTTGAGCCGCATCAATAGCAAAGGCAAGCCCCACCGGCCCAGCACCGGCTACGAGAACGTCGATCATGCGGCACTCGCCGGTAGAGTCGCCAGCGCGTGATTCTCAACTCGCAGCCGAACCATGAGCAGCGGCACATTCAGCAAGGTGAAAATGGCAGCCGTCACCCAGGCAAAGCCCACGAGCGGAAGAGCGATCCCCTCAATCACCACAGCGACGTAATTGGGATGGCTCAGAAACCGGTAGGGCCCACTCGTGACGCGCGGAAGCCCAGGAACGATGACAACCAACGTGTTCCAACGTTTGCCGAGAGTCGCGATGCACCACCAGCGCAGACCCTGCGCCGCGAGTACGACGGCGAACATCGCCCACGAAAGTGCAGCAATCAGCGGCTTTTGCCAGATCCATACTTCAAGGAGTGCGCCGACGAGAAGAAATACATGGAGGGCGACCATGAATGGATAGTGCGATCTGCCGAATTCAATTCCACCGCGAGCGAAACTCCATTGCAGGTTGCGTTTGGACACTCGCAACTCGATGATCCGCTCTACCGAAACCAGCACGATCAAGAGCGTGAAAGCCCAGTAGCCGAGCACTACTTCACCACTCCAACAACACGAGTTCGGCACAGAATCCGGGCCCCATGGCCATGACCACACCTGGCGTTCGGCTCGGCGGCTGCTCCATGCCACACCCGTGCATGGTGTCGCGAAGCACATGCAGCACTGAAGCGGAAGACAGATTGCCGATTGCCGCAAGCGAACGCCACGTGACGTCAAGCTGACTTGCGTCAAGCTCGAGGCTTGATTCAATGGCTTGCAGCACGCGAGGCCCTCCCGGATGACATACCCAGCGCGTCACATCGCCGAGCGCACGACCCTGACTCGTCAGGAAAGCATCTACGTCCTCTCGCAGGTATTGGCTGATCACATCGCCCACCCCCGCTGAGAGCACGACTCGAAAGCCGCGCTCACTTATATCCCACCCCATGGTTCGCTCGGTCCGGGGATACAGCCGACTGCGTGACGCAAGTACCCGTGGACCTGTCAGCCCCAGCTCCTTCGCGCGATCGGCACCAACCATGATCACTGCGGCCGCCCCGTCGCCGAAGAGTCCGCTGGCGACGATATTCGGCATCGAATAGTCATCACGTTGAACCGTGAGAGAGCAGAGCTCAACTGACAGCAGCAACGCAATGTCGTGTGGGTGACCAAGGAGATAGTCGTGTATTCGAGCAATGCCAGCCGCCCCGGCGACACACCCGAGACCAAAAATTGGGAGGCGCTTGATGTCCTCGCGAAAGCCCACTCGAGCGACAAGTTGGGCATCCAGGGACGGTGTGGCAATGCCCGTAACTGAGGTGGACATAACGAGGTCAATATCGCGAGCGTCGAGCCCCACCTCCTGAAGTGCCCCGTTGATTGCTGCTTCCCCAAGGTCCAGAGCCACCCGAATGAATGCATCATTGGCTTCACCGAAGCCAGAAAGCTGCGCATATTCATCGAGCGGGATAGCCAGATTGCGAAATTCAATTCCCGTGGCAAGGTGAATTCGTTCAATGAGCGGCCGGTGCTCGCCCGTGGGTGACACCACTTCAGCAAAAGCCGCTGTGATCTCCGCCTGTGGATACCGATGAGGAGCCAACTGGCCGTGAACTGCCGCAATGACACTCAACACAGACATCCCTGAAAACTTGGCATACCTGAGCGTATGGCTTTGGCAGACCGGCGGGCTAATACCGCTAATGATTGGACACTGCCACAATCACCCGCATGAAGAGGATGCGCGCGTGGATCACTGGGGCCTTGCTTGCAATCTCGATGGGCGTCGGACTTGCCGGCGCTGCCCAAGCGGCTGAGTCGATCAGTTCCTACGACGTCGTGGCCACTGTGCAAGCCAACAGCGTCGTGGACTTCAAGGAAACCATCACCTACGACTTCTCCGACACTCCAAACAAGCACGGGATCTATCGCGATCTCGTTCTGGCAGACAACGACAGCGCTGGGCGGACTCGGCTCTACGAAGTCAATGTCCAGAGCGTCAGCGTTGATGGCTTCATCGCCGACTACACAACCAGCGAAGAGTCCAACCTGCTGCGGGTTCGAATAGGCGATCCAGATACGACAGTCAGCGGCAAGCACACGTACGTGATCACGTACTCAGTCGCCAACGCACTGAGAGTGATCAACGCGTCTGATGTCGCTGATCCGCAAGCTCCAGAAGGTCTCGCCGTTGGCGATGTCGAATTCTTCTGGGATCTTGTTGCCAACACTTTTGATGTACCGATCATTTCGGCCAAGGCCAGTGTCAATGGTCCCGCCGAGCCCATCGCCGCACGATGTCTCCTTGGCTCCTTTGGATCGACCCAGACGTGCCCGCTCCAGATCCAAGGTTCGACTGTCGGCCTGGGCCCGAGCGCCGTAGCAGCAGGTGAATACCTCACCACAGCAATCGACTACCCCGCTGGAGCCTTCACAGTGAAGCCGGTGGAGGTGTTCGAACCTGAACAGCCGATTGTGCTTGGCGTGATCATCGGCGGGCTGCTGTTCTGGGGCCTGCTCGTCGTGCCGATCGTGCTCGCCAGCATTTGGCGTCGCAAGGACAAGGGTGTCGCTGTCACGGCAACGCCCGTCCAGTTCGAGCCGCCAGATCGCTTGAGCGCTGTGGAGATGGCTGCTGCATGGAAGGGCGACAACACCAGCATGCGACCCAGAGCCATGGTTGCGGCGCTCACCGATCTTGCAGCGCGCGGACAGCTGGTCATCGCAGACGCTGACGATCTGACAGTTGAGCTTGTGCCACAGGCCAACGTCAAGGTGCAGGCTTGGGAGGCAAAGCTGCTGGATCAGATCTTCGCGGCAGGCTCACCTGCAAGTCTGGGCCAGTACAACGCTCAGTTGGCAGGCGTGTGGGGTTCGGAGTACTCCAATCTCGTGGACGTCGCCGAAGCTGCAGGTCGGCGCAACGAGCAGGGCGGCGCTCCTGATCGCCGTTGGAACTGGATGTTCCTCATTGCCGCCATAGGTGTCGTCGTCTTCATCGCATCAATCGTTCTGGATTCGCCCCCCGGCGTCATCGTTGCTGTGGGCATCTTCGTCGGTGCAGTGCTTGGCGGCGTGATTGCCCGGATCATCACACCTCGTCGGGAGACCGATGAGTCCGCTCGCTTCCTCATGCTCACCCTTGGTTTTCGACGTCTGCTTGAGACAGATGCCTCCGTGGCGCGACGCGAATTTGCTCAACGATTGGGCCTTCCAGCCGCTGCAATCCTGGCCACCATGCTCCCCTACGCGGTGGTCTTCTCGTTGGAGGAGTCGTGGGTCGGTGCCTTCCCAGACCTGACACCTGAAGAACTTCGCGCATCGGGTTTCAACGTCGTCACTATCGCGGCGCTGAGCACCATGGTGGGCAATGCCTCGCATTCTGCTTCAAGTTCGCTCACTGCACCCAGCAGTGGTTCGGGATCAGGCGGAAGCGCAGGCGGCGGAGGAGGCGGTGGCGGCGGTGGCTCCTGGTAGTCAGCCGACCAGGTCTGCAGCGTTTGCTTCTTCAACTCGCTGAAGCAGTCCCGAGAGTTGATGCCGCAATGCCCAGTACTCGTCTGCGCTCGTGGCAAAGCACTCGCCGACCGCGGGAGGCACTGCAAGCGCCCGTTTGCGCAGAGCCCGGCCACGAGCAGTCAAAGAGATCTCAACGGAGCGCTCATCGACTTTCGAGCGCTGGCGCCGAATCAGTTCGCCCGATTCCAGTCTCTTGAGCAGAGGCGAAACGGTGCCGCTGTCCAAACTGAGCCGCTCCCCCAACTCGCTCACTGTGAGCCTCTTGGACTCCCACAGGGCAAGCATCACCAGGTACTGGGGGTAGGTGAGGCCAAGCTCGCCGAGAATAGGGCGATAGCGATCAGTGATGCTGCGCTGCAGGCGGTACACCAAGAAACACAGCTGATTGTCGAGCAGCAGAGTTGGATCGGGATCAGTGGGCGTGGTCACGAGGACGATTCTGACAGCATTGCTTCCACATCTGCGCGAATGGCGTCAGGAGTCGTCTTGGGCGCAAAGCGCTTGATTTCGCTCGCGTCTGGCGAAACCAGGAATTTCGTGAAGTTCCATTTAATCGAAGAACCAAACACGCCACCGGCATGCTGCTTAAGAAACGCAAAGACCGGATGAGTGTTCTTGCCGTTGACGTCGACCTTGCTTGAGAGCGGAAAGCTGACTCCGTAGTTGAGCTGGCAGAACTCCTCGATCTGGGCGTCGTCGCCTGGCTCCTGATGCGCAAACTGATCGCACGGGAATCCGATGACAATTAGCCCCTGGTCCGAGAAATCCTCGTAGAGCTTCTGGATGCCTTCCAGCTGTGGCGTAAGTCCACACTTGCTGGCGGTGTTGACGATCAGCATCGGGCGGCCAGCGAAGTCTGACAGCGGAACTACTGTGCCATGGTTATCAACGAATGAGAGATCGAGCAGGGCCTTTGCATTTTCCATAATTAGATTGTGCACAATCTAATTGGCTGCGTCAATACCGCCTCACTGACTCCTCACAGACAACTCACAAATGTCGAGTTGATAACGATCATGTCGCAGACCCATTCACTCGTTGACTTCGTCTGACCACCAGCGCATTCTCGAAATGAATTCGAATACGAGTTCATTTTGAACGTCGCGAAAGGGGCACCCCCGTGAACGTATCCACTCGCAAGCGGAACACCAAGACAGCAGCGCTCATTGCTGGATTGAGTGCTGCAATGCTGCTTGCTGCCTGCAGTAGCTCTGACCCATCGGCTGGCGACTCCACCGAGAGTCCAAGTGGCCTTGATTGCGCGGCTGTTCCCGGCATCAGTGCTACGCAAGTCAAAGTGGGCATCGTCTTTCCCAAGACTGGTCCTGCAGCGGCGACTTTCGCCGAATTCGACAAGGCTGCCCAATTGCGCTTTGAGCAAGAGAACGCGAATGGTGGCGTCAACGGGCGCACAATCGTGACAACTGTGTACGACGATATGAGTGACGGCTCCCGTCAAAGCACGGTCTCGGCCAAGGCAATTGATCAGGACAAGGTGTACGGACTGCTGCATGCATCACAAGCCGACACGATGTTCAGCAAACTACGCCAGCAGAACGTACCTGTCACTGGTCTGGCAATTCAGCCTTCCTATGCCGTGGACGCCAACGTCTTTGGCGTCTTCGGTGCTTACAACTCAGGCTTCGCTTCGACCAGCACTCCACTTCGCATGAAGGAAGCTGGCAGCACAAGCGTGGCGATTGTCGGACATAACTCACCAGGTGCCACCGCATCGGCCAAGGGCATGGAAGCCGCTGTGCCTGCCGTTGGCATGAAAGTGGGAACCACCATCTTGGACATGCCGCTTGGAGCATTCGATGCAACATCGATGGCTCTGAAAATCAAGAACTCCGGAGCTGATGGCGTCAATTCGATCTCGCTGGTCGATTCTGCCATCTCCCTCTTGCAGGCCCTTGATCAACAGGGAGTGCCGATGAAGGCCAAGATGATGTCGTTGATCGTGCCGCCGGATGTTGTCGCAAAGACGGGTGACATCCTCGAAGGCGCGCTTGCCGCGACCTCGGGCACCAAGCCGCTGAGTCTGGATGATCCAGCAGTCACTGCTTACGTGGATGCCATGAATGCAGCTGGCCTGAATACCGAAACCTCGTTCGCGTCCGTTGGCTACGTTGCTGCTGACCTGTTCATTCGAGGCCTGAAGGAAGCGGGTCCGTGCGCAAGCCGCAGTGACTTCGTCACCAATCTGCGCGCGGTGACGGACTACGACGGAGCGGGACTCAGCATTGCTCCTGTGTCGTTCGCCCCCGGATTGACACCCAATGGCGATCCGTCAAGGTGCCAATGGTTCCTTGAGGTCAAGGACGGCAAGTTCGTGCCTGACTCTGCCGCCACCTGCGGCGATCTGCTCCCGCTGTCCTAAGAAGGATTTCTTCGCACTTCCCCTCAAGAGATCCCAGAACGGCCATAAACTGAGGCAGCCCCAGATTTCTGGGGCTGCCTCAGTTTTCAGGTTCAACCATTGCGTGTTCTCCCTTGGAAGGCTCCTACATGACTTCAGCATTCTCAGCCACATCAACAACCGACGAAGTCTTGAACGGAGTTGATCTCACCGGTAAGCGCTTTCTTGTCACGGGAGTCTCGGCTGGACTAGGCGTTGAAACAACGCGGACTCTGCTTGCGCACGGGGCGTCCGTCGTTGGCACCGCACGCGATTTGGCCAAGGCCGACCGTGCCCTTGAGTCCGTCCGCGCCTTCATTGCACCCGGTGCATCCCTGGAAGTGATTGAGGTTGACCTCGCATCGCTGGCGAGTGTCAGACGCGGCGCCGATGAGCTTCTTGCGCAAGGCGACACATTTGATGTGGTGATCGCAAACGCCGGAGTGATGGCCTGTCCCCAAGGCACTACCGAGGATGGCTTCGAGACACAGTTCGGGACAAACCACCTCGGGCACTTCGTCTTCGTCAACCGAGTCGTTCCGCTCATCAAATCGCCAGGCCGCATCGTCTTGCTCTCTTCTGCAGCACACCGTCGCTCGGACGTGAACTTGGACGATCCAGGGTTTGCCACGACTGCCTACGATCCTTGGGTTGCCTACGGCCGCTCCAAGACAGCCAATGTCCTCTTTGGAGTCGCCCTGGACCGCCGCCTGAGCGCTCAGGGCATCCGAGCCACGGCATTGCACCCAGGCGGCATTCAAACCGAGCTCGCTCGGCACGTCACCCCTGACCTCATCGCCAAGATGCGCGCTGCGGCCACTCCTGCCGGCGCACCACAGATGCAGTTCAAGAGCATCCCGCAAGGCGCTGCTACAACCGTCTGGGCTGCCTGTGTGGCATCGCCGGACGAAATCGGCGGCAAGTTCCTTGAGGACTGCGATGTTGCCAGCATCAACCAGACTGACGCTTTAGGCGGCGTTAAGGCCTATGCGCTTGACGCCGACACTGCCGAAGCCCTGTGGACACTGAGCGAGCAACTGGTTGACGAGAGCTTCGCCTTCAACGTCTGACAGGTAGGCGCGGCCGCCACTTGGACACAAGCACACCCGAACAACTCACTCCATTGCTTTGCATATTTTGCCAAGCGTGATGGAGCCTCCACATAACGTGGGCGCCGATCCATTGACGTCGCATGCATCCGCACCTAGTTTGCGATGCAAATCTCGGCTAGATGAGGAGTCCACATGTCGCAATTCGTCGGCGCGCCCATTTTCGATGCGGACCAACACATGTACGAGAGCGCTGACGCGCTCACCCGCTATCTGCCTGCGAAATACGAATCCGCCGTGCAATTCGTTCAGATTGGGCGGCACACGCGCATCGCCGTCAATGGACGGATCACTGAGTACATCCCCAACCCGACATTTGATCGTGTGGCTCGCCCAGGTGCGCACGAGGCCTACTTCGCGGGACAGAACGCTGATGGCCTGTCGCTCAAGGAACTCACTGGACGAGGCATCGATGCCATCCCGGCATTTCGCAATCCCGAGGCTCGATTGCCACTGCTTGATGAACAGGGCGTGACTGAGGCATTCATGTTTCCCACGCTCGCCAACCTGGTCGAGCACAGCGCTGCAGAAGACTACGAACTGACGGGAGCGATCATTCATGCATTGAATCAATGGATGCTCGACACGTGGACCTTCGACTATCAAAGTCGAATTTTCGCCACACCCGTCATCACGTGCGGAACCGTGGACAATGCCCGCCGGGAATTTGAGTACGCGGCAAGCAACGGAGCCAAGATCGTGCTGATGAAGCCAGCCCCCGTCTGCGGCCCAAACGGCTGGCGCTCCCCCGCCCTGCCCGAATTCGACGATCTCTGGAGAGACATCGAAGCTGCCGGCATTCCGGTAGCCCTGCACGCCAGCCAGCCCCCGTTGGATTCATACATCAATCAGTGGGAGTCCGCACGATCGAACAATTTCATGACCCAAAGTGCCTTCCGCAATGTGGTGCTAGGCCATCGCGAGATCTCCGACATGGTCACGAGCCTGATCTGCCACGGCACACTCACCCGCTTCCCGGACCTGCGCATCATGAGCGTTGAGAACGGCAGCGACTGGATCCGGCCACTCTTCAATGACTTCACCACCTGGTACAAGAAGATGCCCCAAGCGTTCCAAGAGCATCCCCACGACGTGTTCAGACGCAATCTGTACGTGAGCCCGTTTTGGGAAGGATCCGTGCATGACCTCACGGATCTGGTCGGCTGGGATCGCGTGCTCTTTGGTTCTGACTATCCACACCCCGAAGGGCTGACTGAGCCGGTTGCCTACTACAACTACTCCGAACCTATGGAAGAGAAGTTGACTTTCGATTTCATGGGTGACAACGCGCGTCGAATGATGCGGATGCCGACATTGAATCCGGAGACTGAGGCGCTAGCCAAGTCCGCATAGGTCTGGCAGCATCCACACCCACCCAGTGATCGCGTGAGGAGCGACATGCCCGACTCTCTTGAACTTCTAGAGCTGACCCAGGTAGGCGAAGGGCGCTACTTGGCGCCGATGCCTGCCGGTTCACAAGAGGGCCGAGATGTGATCTTCGGCGGACAACTTCTGGCTCAGATGATCATGGCGGCGAGCATTGATCCAGATGATCCCAAGCACGTCAACTCCATTCACACCATCTTTGCTCGCGCTGGAACCTACGAGCAGCCGCTACATCTTCTCGTCGAGGATGTCCACAACGGGCGTACGTACGGCAGCAAGATCGTCACAGCAGTACAGGGAGAACGCCTGCTGTCGAAGTCGATGATCCTGATGACCGCCGATGAGCCAGATTTCATTGCTCACCAGCCAACTCTGCCTGCCGGTGTGCTGGGTCCTTCAGCCTTGCCAGAGTCAGAACCTGGAGTGACCTTTCCTGGGGCTGCGCTTCGCTACGCAAGCGCAGAGCACAGTGTGGTCAACGGCGTGCCAGCCAAATCATTCTGGACGCGAATGCCTGCGCCTGTCGGATCATTGGCGGCTAGCCAAGCAGTGATCGCCTGGTCGACCAATGGTTGGTTGATTGGCCTGGCCCTAGAGGCGCACAGTGACGTGGCCACCTTGGCCCAAGCGCACCAATCGATTTCCACTGGCGTCATCGGTCACACAATCAATTTCCATCGCGAGTTCGATGCGGGTGACTGGACGTTGATCAATCAGGAAGCCAGCTTCGCTGGAAAGGGCAGGGTGGCCGGTCACGGCACCATCTTCAACGAGAATCAGCAGCTACTGGCGACCTTCTCCCAGAACAGCATGGTCAAGGGAGTTGATGCTGCGGCTGTGGGCATTGGCACCCGAACTCGCATGTAGCAGGAATCTTGGCTAGATCCGCGCCGCAATCACGACAGCATCAAAGGCCAATCGGGCGCCGTCATCAGTTTGGACTTCCCGTGGTTGCGTCTGCGCGCATTCCACGCGCAGACCCAGTGCTTCCAGTTGGGTGGCTGTCTGGACTGGATTGGACAGCAGATTCGCGTCCTGGGGGCCTCCGATGCCCTCGACGAGATTGCGCTCATCGTGACCGATCAGCATCAATCGACCGCCCGGAGCAACCGCAGACACCGCCAAATTGAGCACCGTATTGCGCTCACCCGGCGGGAGGGGCAGGTACGCGATCAGCACCAGGTCGTAAGCGCGGCCTGTCGGAAGGTACTTGCGAACATCCGCACGGACGACCTCCACCGCGTCAGCCACCTGCAAATCTCGCGAGCATTCACTTGCTCGATCCAAGGCACTCTGCGAGAAGTCGACAACCGTGGCCTGCCAGCCTCGCTGCGCAAGCCAGAGTGCGTTTCTTCCCTCGCCACCAGCGAGATCAAGCATTCGGCCGGGCAGGAGTTCCGCGCAGTGGTGACGCACCCAAGTATTGGGACTGCCAGAGCAGACCATCTCGCTCACTGCATAGGGCTCATCCCATGCGGTGGTCAACACGCCTGCCATCATCGACACAAGCGCCGCTGTTCAATAGAGACTTTCGTCCCGAAAGCAGCAACCGCAGCGCAACGGGACTAATGACTCTTCCCCTGGTGTTGGACCACAGTCAGAATCGGTACGAAAAGAACATTTCAATTCAGGAGTGATCATGCGATCTGTAGTGATCTATGAATCAATGTTCGGGAACAGCCATCGCGTGGCCGATCTCATTGGCAAGACATTGGAAGAGTTCGGCTCCGCCAGCGTGGTGTCGGTTTCCTCTGCCACAGACGAGTTGGTGGCCTCAGCGGACCTTGTTGTTGTGGGAGGCCCCACGCACGCACACACGATGAGCACGCGTACAACGCGTGCGAGCGCTCCTGAGATGGCACAGTCGAGTAGCAAGAAGCACCCGGATGCCCCGTTGAGCATGGACGAGCATTGGCAGGATGCAGGCATTCGCGATTGGCTGCGCACCAGTCAGAAGTCCCAAGGTCAGTTTGCTGCAGCCTTTGACACCCGACTCGATGCACGGGCATTGCTCACTGGTCGGGCATCTCGCGTGATCGCACGCCGTCTTGCTCGACTTGGCTATGAACTGATCGCGGAGCCCGAGAGCTTCCTGGTCGACAGCCAGACTCGACTGCTGGACAGCGAGGCCGAGCGCGCACGGCATTGGGCCAAGGGATTGGCGACATCAGTGGTGCACGCGTAGCTGCCTACTGGGGAGTTGCTCTTCAAGGCACTCAGGAATCGTCGGGAAATACGCGAAGGAGTGCAGCACCGGCCATCTGCAGCGCATCTGCTTCCAACATGCCTTGCACGACAACACCTTGCGCACCCGCTTCTGCGAGGGCTTCGAGTTGTGCTTGGAATTTGGCTGCATCCTTGGAAGGTGGCGCAAACGCCGTGCGGGTGATGTCTGCGTAGTCGCGGCCCACACGTTCGCAGTGCTCGCGCAGCACGTCGAATTTGTGACGCACTGTTTCGGGATCGCCGAACACATTGCATGCATCGGCATATCGGGCGACCAGATCCAAGGTGCGCTTCTCGCCTCCGCCGCCAACGAGGATGGGGATGGAGTCGCGAATCGGGCGCGGAACGTTGTACGCATCAGTGATCGAGTAGTGCTCACCTGCGCAGGTTGACTGCGCTTTGGTCATGAGGGCTGTACAAATCTGGAGTGCCTCATCGAGACGGTCAAAGCGCTCCCCCGTGCCGGGAAACTCAATGTCGTAGGCAGCATGCTCATCGGCATCCCACGCAGCACCGAGCCCAAGGATTGCTCGACCACTGGAGATCACGTCCAGAGTTGTCACTGCCTTCGCCAGCAGTCCAGGATTTCTAAGGGTGACAGGACTGACAAGCGCGTACAACTTCACCGACGAAGTGCGCATGGCAAGTGCTCCGAGCAGCGTGTATGCCTCGAACATTGGCGAGGCGGGTCCGCCGCCGGTGCCATTCTGATGCACATGATCGGGAACTGAGATTGCGTCGAAGCCAGCCTCCTGCGCCAGCACCGCACATGAGACTGCTCGCTCAAACGCTGCTGTGCCGTCATCGACAGTGCCGTAGGAACCCAGATGCAGACCTCGCTTGAACACCGTCATGCGTTCATCTTCGAGGTCGAATCCACAGTTCAAGAGCTGTCGATATACCGGCGATCAACGCCAGCGGCTGATCCAGCATCGGGTGATGCCCGGCCTTGGGCAGTTCGACGAACGGGATCTTGTGACCCACGAGCCCCTGCAACTCCTGTGCCATCTGGGGAGTGACGAGGCCGAACTCAGCACGAAAGCAGACGGTTGGACACTTCAGTGCATTCAGCATGTCGCTCATCGACTTGCCGGGAGTCTGACCAAAGAAGTTCGGGTCGTACTTCCAGGTCCATCCACCTTCGACCTGCTTCAGTGACTGCTCTGCCACGTGCTTGCCAACATATGGCAGCACGACATCCTGCTCAGGAATGGTGCGGAATCGCGCGACGGCACCCTCGAAGGTCTCATGGATGCGAGGAGGTCGCAGTGCTGGTCGCATACCGTCTCGTTCCAAACGACGCGGGTCCAAAGCGGTATCAATCACGATGAGCCCGGCGACGGAGTCCGGGTGTTCGGCGGCGGCAGCCAGGGCGACTCCGCCCCCCATGCTGTGAGCGATGAGAACCGGAGGTCCATCAATCAGCTCAGTGGCGACTGTCATCACTTCATCGGCCCACAAGGACATGCTGTAGCTCTCGCGCCACTCGCTGTCACCATGACCTGACAGATCAACCGCCACGACCCGATTCGCGCGCGCGAGCTGCGGAGCAACGTGATCCCACCAGCCCGAGTGAGCGGATCCGCCATGCAGCAGCATCAGTCCGGGAAGCGAACGATCGCCCCACACCCGGGCGTGCACATTTGCTCCGCGAATCGCAATGTCCACATGCTCAGGCGCATCTGCGATCGCCTCGGTGAACCAGGTCGGAGCCGAGTCAAGCTCGCTGGGGGCAGATTGAACTGTCATGCGTTGGTCATCTCCAATATCTGAGCTAGCGGCCCCACGAATGCGGGGTCCCCTGCGAATTACCCTGCGATCCTAGGCCGCCTTGATCGCCTTGGTGCCAAGACCAACGACAGTTCCCGCGGGCAGATTGGGATGCTTGCCATTGGGCAACTCTGCTCGGCTGACGAAGCCCGGAACATGGATCAATGTATTGGCCCTGGCTTGTGTCGGCGGATTGGCTCCAAGCTGCGCATCCATCAGCGCTTTGAAGTGCCCGTCAACGCAGAAGCCATAAGTCCAGAAGGACGCATCTACAGCAGACTGCGCATGGCATCGGCTGCTCGGTTCAAGAAGGCCTCGACGACTTCACTGTCGCGCTCGGACAGATCCTGCGAGGCTGAAGCCAGAGCTTGGAACATGGGAAGGAGTTCGGCGAACACATCGGCTCGGCCAGACTCCGTCACCACCACTCGCGTTCGTCGCCCGTCCTTGGGATCGGCTTCGCGCACAACATGGCCACGTTCCTGCAGACGATCCACGGCAACAGTTGCTGCCGCCGAAGTAAGCCCAATGCGCCGCGACAACTCCACCGGTCCGATGGGTTCGGCGACCAAGTGCTCGATCGCCAGGAGATCGCCCACGTGCAATTGCAGTCTGTCCGCCACTGCCTGACGAACCCTGGGGGCAAGGGCGAGCAATTCCTGTAGGGCAGTCAGCGGACTGCTTGGCTGCCATTGATCAACCCAGGCGATTGCCTCATGGGAGTCGCCTTGTGTCGCGTCGCTCGTTCCTTTACGATCCATTTCGCTAAATAGTTTACTCACTAATCTAGCGATATTCGAATAGTGATCGCCTAAGGGAGCCCGATGTCGTCTTTTGCCTCGTTCACTGTTCGGCGAGGAATCTCCTGGCTGATCCTCGTACTTGCACTGCTGGTCAGCGCGGTGCTTCTGGCTTTCGGTGGCTCCGCGTCGTCAACAGCCACCGGCGCAACGGCTGCATTGCCCGTCGGGTCGCAATCCACCACCGTGGTCGAACTGCAAAAACGCCTTCCCGCTAGCCAAACCCTTCCGGCGCTGGTCGTCTTCTCCAGTGTCAACGGGTCTGCACTGACTCAAGCTGACATGGCAGCGGTCACAAGCCGAGCCGATGCCCTCAGGCCGCTGGCACTCGGTGGCCAGGTTTCACCCCCAGCCGTTTCGACCGATGGCACTGTTGCGCTCGTCAGCGTTCCACTTGTTGCAAGCAATGACGTATTGGCCACAGCCGACAAGGTTGGTGAGATACGCGCTGTAGTCCAGACTCAACTTCCCGCAGGCATCCAGGCTCAGGTCACTGGTCCCGCTGGCTTCACGGCCGACATCGCCAAGGTCTTTGACGGAGCCAACACGAACCTTCTCCTTGCGACAGTGCTTGTAGTCGCCATTTTGCTCATCGTGACGTATCGCAGCCCTTGGCTTTGGATCGTCCCGCTCGTTGTTGTCGGCCTGGCTGATCGCGTTGCGGCCGTGGCTGCCGGCGGAATGGCCGAGCTCACTGGCATTCCCGTTGATGATGCCGCGCTGGGCATCTTGTCCGTGCTCGTCTTCGGTGCCGGCACCGACTATGCACTCCTGCTCATCTCCCGCTACCGCGACGAGCTTCGCCTGGAGCCCGACCGCTACATAGCCATGCGCCGGGCTCTTGTAGGTGCCGGGGGCGCGATTATCGGCAGTGGCTTCACCGTTGTGCTCGCCCTGCTGACTTTGCTGCTCAGCACGATTCCCACCACACGAGGCCTTGGCCTGGCTTGCGCGGTTGGAATCGTGGTCGCATTGATCTACGCCCTCGTCATGCTGCCCGCGGCTCTCGTCATCTTCGGCCGGCGGCTCTTTTGGCCGTTCGTGCCCAAGGTGGGTGACACTCCCATCACGGAGCGCCACACCGTGTGGTCGCGTATTGGAGCGCAGGTGGCTCGTCGCCCCTTGGCCGTAGTCATCGGCGGCAGCCTTGCATTGGCTGTGCTCGCCCTTCCACTGTTCGGTCTGCGCATTGGGCTGGGTCCCACTGAACAGTTCTTGAGCAAGCCCGAAGCAGTGGCGGGTCAGGAGACCCTCGCGCGCGCATTCCCAGCTGGCGCGATTGATCCGCTGGCCATCATCAGCCCCGAGAGCCAGTCCAGCACAGTCAAGAGCCGGCTCAATTCGATCTCCGGGGTTGCGTCCGCCTCGGCGGGAGCCGCCGGTGATGGCTTGGCTCAAACCGATGTCGTCTTGCTTGATGCGCCGGGCACAGCCGGCGCAGACCAGACCATCCGAGATATCCGGATAGCACTTGCCGACGTGCCTGACACGTTTGTCGGTGGAAGCCAAGCTCAGTCGCTTGACTCTGCCGCAGCGCAAACGCGCGACATGTTCGTGATCGTGCCTCTCATCCTGCTGCTGGTACTTGCGATGCTGGTGGTCCTGCTTCGCGCCCTGGTCGCACCGGTACTGATTGTGTTAACCGTGCTCGGCACATACGCAGCAGCGATGGGCGCATCGTGGTGGTTGTTCACCCACGTATTCAATTTCCCAGCGCTGGACACCGGTGTCGCTCTGCTTTCCTTCCTGTTCCTAGTGGCCCTTGGCGTGGACTACAACATCTTCCTGGTGACGCGCGCCAAGGAGGAGGCGCGAACTCGCGGGAGCAAAGAGGGGATGCTCAGAGCCCTTGCAGCAACGGGCGGGGTCATCACCAGTGCTGGCATCCTGCTTGCCGCCGTCTTTGCCGTGCTTGGCGTGCTTCCTCTGATAGCCCTCGCCCAAATCGGCGTGGTCGTGTGCATCGGTGTGCTGCTTGACACATTGCTTGTGCGTACCGTCATCGTCCCAGCTCTGGCGCTCATCACCGGAGACCGATTCTGGTGGCCCGGCAGCACTGTTGCATCGATAGAAGAGCAGAGCGCGCAGGAAAGCCTCGCCCGGTGACGCCTTGCTAGCTTGAGCTGATTTCCATCGCCTGTGCTAGCAACTCAAGAGAACGCAGTCGGAACTCGGCCGACACAGCTTGGTGCACGGTCATGATCTCGTCAGCTCCCGTGTGGTGCTGGAAATTGTCGATGAATGCTCGAACCTCGTCTGTCGTGCCAAGTGCGGTGTAGGTGAACATCTGATCGAGCATCGCGGACTGCGGAGACATCAGCACCGCGTCCACCTCCTGCTCTGTCAGTGGGGTCCGGCCGCGACTGAACATTGCTCGAACCCAGGCACGACGGCGAAGTTCGAACTGCACCTGTGCCTGCTCACCTGTATCAGCAGCCATCACACTGAGTGCAGCGATGACATAGGACTGTTGGAGTTGCCGCGAGGGCTGAAAGCGATCTCGGTAGATGGCGATTGCCTCGTGCAGTGCTTGTGGCGCGAAATGCGAGGCAAACGCGAAGGGCAAACCCAACTGGGCTGCCAGTTGCGCGCCGAACAACGAGGATCCCAGGATGTACAGCGGAACTTCTGTGCCACGACCAGGAGTCGCATTGACTCCCTCAATCAGGCTGTCGGACGAGAGATAGCCCTGCAGTTCTATGACATCTCTTGGAAAGGTGTCGGCGGCTCGGGGATCCCGGCGAAGCGCAAGCACCGTGGTCTGGTCTGTCCCAGGAGCCCGACCCAGGCCTAAGTCGATGCGGCCCGGATGAAGAGACGCCAAAGTGCCGAACTGTTCTGCGATGACCAGCGGAGAGTGGTTGGGCAGCATGACCCCGCCAGAGCCCAGCCGGATTCGTTCGGTCTTGGCCGCGATGTGGGCGATCAACACTGCAGTCGCCGACGAGGCAATAGTGGCCATGTTGTGATGCTCGGCGTACCAAATGCGGTGATAGCCAAGGGCTTCTGCGCGCTGAGCAAGTAGGACGCTTGCTTGCAGTGCTTCACCGACATCTTGGCCTTCAGAGATCGATGCCAGATCCAGCAGGGAGATTGGAGTCCTGGTCATTGCTGTGCCTGCGCTGGTCGGCGAGATCGAATCATGGCGATCAGCGCCAAGATGAATATGACAGCAGTCAACGGCGCCCACACCATTCGCTCACCGGTCGACGGCGTTGCAAGGTTCAGCACAATTCCCAGACCGAAGTACACAACAGTGACCCATCCGAGCACGGCCAACAGTCGTGGCGCTGCTGACCTCAATGGTCCAGCTCCGACTCGCGCAAGCAGCACAAGGGACATTGCCGCAAGCAGGACAAGTGAAACGCCCGCAATGGCACGTCCTGCAGCAGGCAGGCTCCCTTCATTGGCACCGCCTTGGGTGAACTCACCCCAAGGCGCTCCCAGCACGATGGCCAACTGGAATACGCAGACCAGTCCAATCATTGCTGCCGCTATGCGAGCGGGCACGGAGCCAGGTGCTGTCATATCGCGAGACTAGCTGCAGCCCGACGAACCCAAGGACATGAAAGGCAAAGCGGGGACGGCCACTACGAATGCAGCCTTGGCAACGACAGGACCTCGACTCCCGAGCCGAATTGCAGGGTCAGCGTTGCTGGGTTGGGACGAATCGCCAGGAAGGGGAAATCGCTCGCAGCAATCGCAAGCCTGATGCAGTGGCCAGGCTCAACGTCGAAAGCAACCGGCTGAAGTCGCAGCTCTATGACTTGAGCACTGGCATTGGCGCGCACGCGCAGCTGTCCGGTACCCAGCAGTTGCGAAGCGCCATCTGGCTGGACATCGCTAAGCCGAACGGCCAAGTCGATATCGGCCGGCAAAGGATCTGCGCTCAGCGTGAGCAAGGGCTCGCCCGCAATGACAACTCGCTCCTCAAGCGGAGCACTGGTGAAGACCAGCGCGCCCGCGTCGAAAGGGCGCTGATCTGCAGTGTCCATCGGCGACGGGTTGGGTGCGTCGGGATTGTGCACCAGATCCAGCGAGCTGACAGGGCCGGACTCTGTTGACAGTTCCAGCGAATTATCGGCGTTCACTGCGAGGTGTAGCGCCCATGGTTCGGCTTCGGCAGGGGGCCACGACTGCGACTCAATGACATCTCCCGAACCGGTGAGATGCAGACGAACCGGCGCCTCCTTGTCGACATCATTGTCGACGCCTTTCAGGAATCGGTCGAACCAGCGAATATAGAGATCGGCTACGCCCGCATCGCCTACTTCGCCTGTGATATCAAGCATTCCTGGCACTAAGACCATGCGTTTTGGCGCACGAACACCAGCGAACATCCGAGTCGTTCCACCGATGAAGTGGTCGAAGAACACGCCGGTGGCAAGGGTCGGTGCGGAGATGTTCTCAAGTCGTTCGGTGAAGTCGTAGCGGCTCCAGTAGTCATCGAAATCCTCGTGTCGCGTGCTTGCAGTAGCCCAGTCAAGGTCGAGCATGCTGTTGCCTTCGCGCATGCGTTCATAGAAACGGGCGTAACGCGCCGCGAACACACGCCGCTTGTCTTCATAGCCCTCTGCTTTGGGATGGCCAGGATCCTGTGGCGCCGTTGGACCCTGCATGACCAGGGCCCAACGGACCCGATCCTCGAAACGATAGACACCGCCCGGGAACCACTGGTCGTGATAGAAGTCAACAGCGTGCGCAGAAGCAACGACTGCCTTCAGATGCGGTGGCGCGGTCACCGCCGCAGTCAGAGCGAGCACCCCACTGCCTGAGATCCCCCACAAACCGATATTGCCGTCTGACCACTCCTGCTCCGCCAGCCATTCGATCGTGTCGTACCCGTCAAGCGGGCCGCCATCAACGTTGTAGTAGTCGTAGATCCCCTCGGCATGGCCGGTACCGCGACTGTCCCCCACCACGACTGCATAGCCCTCGTCGATGAGCGGAAGGACATTCATCGCTGGCAGGGCGTTCATCAGCCTCAGCATCACGCTGTTTGACCTGCCCTCTGGGTTCAACATCACCGCCTGAGGCCGCGGCGCGGGCGGCTGCAGATCCGGCGCCGACTTGATGTACGGAGTGCGAATGAGCACGGTTGGGAACGGACCATCTCCGTCCGGCAGGTAGATGTCGACTGGAATGCGGATGCCATCTCGCATGGGGATGAACACATCCATGAGTGAGCGCATCGCCGCATGCTAGTGCGGCATTCGGTGCAGTTCAGTGAAACGGCAGATGGGCGGGCATCACACATACGCGCCTTATGGGGGACGCGACTACGCAGGCGACGGTGATTGCTCAGTGCCGCAGTACTTGCACTTGCTGGCCGCTAGCGGAAGATCATCTGACAGGCAGGCCGGGCAAGTCTTTGCCGGCGCTGGATCGCCGAACGCAGTGATGCCGCGCCGCGCCTGCACGGCCTTGTAGGGAACAACGATGACGAAATAGATGACGGACATGAACACCAAGAAGGTGATGACCGCTGTGATCAGCCCGCCGATGTCAACGAAAGTGTTGGGGTTGCCGGACTTGATGAGCCACCCCAAGCCGATACCGTCGCTTGGTCCGAACGCTGCGAGAATCGGACTGATGATGGCCTTGGTGAAGGCCGCAATCAGGGCCGCGAACGCCAGCGCGATGACCAATGCCACTGCCACCTCGACCACGCTGCCGCGCATCAGGAAGTTCTTGAAGCCCTTCATCTTGCCTCCAATTTCAGACTTGCAGCCACCCATCCACCCGCGCGGACGGCGTCAGCATGGACCCTCTGCCGAATCCTTGTCCATCCAAGTCCCCTTCTCGAGTGAACATGACATGGACCCCGACTGCGGTGTCCCGCGACAAGGCAGTCAGAGGAATGCAATGAGCCACGAGATTGACCGCCCAGGTAAGCGTCAATTGCCGGCGTGAAGCTGGGATCAGGTGAATCAACTCTCAAGAGCCAGCTCTACAGCCAGTCGTCCAGCGACACCCACTCCACAATCGCCCCATCTCCTGGAATGAAGTCCACAACCAGGCAGCCGCTCTTGCCGTGTCCATGCGAGTAGGTGGATCCCGAATAACGTATGGGTGGACTCACGCGAACGACCGTGTGCACATGTATATGCCCTAGAGCCACATAGTCTGCAGTCAAGTCCGCGAGTTCATCAGACCTTATAGGCGAAGACCGCCCTGCCTCAGCGTCCAATAATCCGTGCGCTGCAATCACACTCCAGCGATCACTTTGTCCAACAGGTGCGTTGGCCAAGGGCTGGAAATGCGGAGCATGCTCGACCATCGCACGTCCCCAAATCGCAATGTCCGAACCCGGGAGCTCCACGCGCTTCCCGTCCGGGTCGTCAAGCATGATGAGCCGATCGCACACTGCGCGAAGATCGTGTCGATGGTGCACGGAAGCGTCATCAAGACAGTCGTGATTGCCGACAAGCAGTACAACTGGCCCCGGAAAGCGATTGAACTGAGCAGCAACCCACGACACGATCTCTGGGCCAACCCGACTGTGATCGAACAAGTCTCCAGCGATCAGTAGCACGTCAGCTCGCCGAGCTATGGCCAAAGTGACCACTGCCTCAAAAGCCAGTTGCGCTGGACCACCCTCGTCGCGCGCAAGGTGACAGTCAGATGTGTGCACCAAGGTCGCGGGCCGACGTCGATCAGCGCTGGCTTCGATTGTCATGAGTTGAGCTTTCTCATTCAAGAGATGACCACAATTCGACACACAAATGTGCGCCGTCGATCACGATGCCACAAATTCCAGTCAGCGAAGAGCACATGACCGATCTGTCTGGAGCCGACGGCGTTCCCGGTCAAAGGTGAGCGCTGCCGCCGCCGCCAACCGGGATCGATTGCCCGGTGACCATGCCCGCGCGATCAGAGCACAGGAAGGCCACCAAGTCCGCTATCTCAGAAGGCTCACCGAATCGACCGATGGGGATCCGATCGGTCATGTCCTGCGTTGCTTCCGCGACGGTGATGCCTCGCTCGCGCGCCAGCCATACCCAGTAGGAGCGATTGCGTTCGGTCAGGATGGAGCCAGTGAGAATGTTGTTTACCGTGATGCCGTCTGGCGCCAGCCGAGCCGCAAACAGGCGGTGCATTCCGGCTGTGGATGGCCGCACGACATTGGGAAGCAGGTGCGGAAGAAAGGTGCTTGGCTCGCGTGCAACCCCAGAGCTGATGTTGCAGATGCGACCCCAGCCCGCCTGCCGCATGTCTGGCACACACGCACGTGCCAAGGCCCAGGACGAGATCAGCAACTGCCCGAACTCTTCACGATAACCATCGGTCGACATCGACTCGAAAGTTCCGGCCCCTGGGCCCGAACCCTCCTTCTTCGCATCGATCACATGGCCAATGACGTTACTGATGGCGATACTGATCGGTCCGAAGCGATCACGCGATTCGGCAACAACACGCTCGATGCTGGCCGGGTCAGTCATGCTGGCTGAGATCGCGTGCACATTGCCCGGCGCAAGCTCCTCCAGCTCGGCGAGGGTCTCGTCCAAGTTGGCCTGAGTGCGCGAAGCGATGACGACCTTGGCTCCCTCACTGGCGAGCGCGGCTGCTATCGCGCGGCCGATGCCGCGACTGCCGCCGGACACGATGGCCACCCGGCCCGAGATCCCATAGTCCATTAGAAGATCGCCGATCCGGCGCCACCGTCGACAGTGATGGTGATGCCGCTGAGATATGCCGCACCTTCTGAACACAGAAACGTGACGGCGTTTGCCACGTCTTCGTCTGTTGCCATTCCGCCGCGAAGCACGGCGTTCGCCGTAATTCCGCTGGACCCGACCTCACCGGTCACGACCTTGTGCAGGCCCAACATTCCCAGTGAGGCGATAGCAGCCAACTCGTCAGCCTCGGCGTCAACCGATTTCGCCTGCGCCGACCCGACCCACACAAAGCGACCCCATTTCTGGGCAAGCATCCGAGGCAGCGCGGCGCGATATGCGTCAACCGCGTTGGTCACGTCGTCCCATGCCGCATACAGCTCGTCGGGGTCCGCGATCTCCAGCAAGTCGCTGCCTGGCTGAATTCGGCCCATAGCAATCACGACATCGGCCTGCGCTTCGGCAGAGCCCGGCGGCGATTGCGCAATGACTGCGCCTTCAGCAGCCAGCACTCGACGGCATGCTGCGAGCGTTCCTTCGTCGGGTCCACACACAGACACCACTCGGCCCTTGAGTTGTAGATCCATGCTCGGCGGCCTTTCGAAACATCGCGTGGGTCCAATGTTGCTGGAGCCAGCGAGTCAAGCAGACGGTCAGTTCAGCGTCAACGCCCTGATGGTCACCCGCTACCGATGCAAGAGCGGCAACTTCACCGTGAACGCCGTGCCCGAATGACCGTCGGAGGCGACGTGCACTGTTCCACCATGGGCCACAACGAGTTCACGGACGATGGCAAGACCAATACCCGTCCCCGCCGTTTCATGACCCGACTGACCGCGCCACAGCCGATCGAACACGCGCGGGAGGCTTTCTGGATCAATGCCAGGTCCGCTGTCTGCGACCACGATCACCGCAGAGCCATCGGATGCCAGAACTGACACATCCACGTGATCCCCCGAGTGGCAGTAGTGCGCTGCATTCCCGAGCAGGTTCCCCACGGCCTGGTGCAAACGGTCTGGGTCTGCATCGACTATGACATCTGCGCTCAAATGCGCCGACACAGCGATGCCCTCAGAGTCCAAGGTCGGTCGAGCTGCGTCCACGGCTGCTCGCACAACGTCGGCCAGATTCAAAGGGATGCAATGCAAGGTCAGCGCCGCGGTCTCGGCCGACGACAGATCCGCGAGATCGCCTACAACTCGTCCGAGCCGAACCGACTGTTGATGAAGCGAACTCAGGCGCTCATGGTCAGGTGCCACGAGTCCGTCGCGCAGTTCCTCCAAACCAGCCTGCAATGCGGCGAGCGGCGTTCGCAGCTCATGAGCAACGTCTGCCGACATCTGTCGGCGAGCTTGCTCGGACCGAACAACGGCGTCGGCAGTCTCATCGAAGGCCCGTGCTAAGTCGCCGAGTTCGCCCGGAGCATCAGCGTCGTCGGCCGCAGCGCGCGCTGAGCGGTTGCCCGCCGCGAACAATCGAGCCGAGTCAGACAGTCTCACGAGCGGACGCGCGATGCTGCGATAGACAAACCACGCGACCAAGAGCGCCGTCACGATGGCCGCTGCAGCCGCGATCAGGATCCAGGTCCAGGCGACCGTCTGAATAGTCGATGGCCCCTGGGCGGCACCGAATCCCAGCCGCACCGATCCGACGACTGCGCCGTTGACGACGACATCTGCAACAACACCGCCACGCCCCATCCCTGCAATGTTTTGACCGACGCTTCCCTGCGATGCCAGCACGACCTCACCAGAAGGCTCCCGCACCACCACCTGGGCTCCAGCCGAGGAGGCCATGAGCACGATGGAGTTCAGATCCGCACTGCTCCAATCTCCTGCTGTTGCATATGACTGGGCGGCTTCTTCGGCCACGGCAACGGCGAGCTCCTGCCGCTGGGCATCCTGGCCGGCCGTAATTCCTTGAGAGGTTCCGATGAGCGCCGCCATGGTGAGCACAACGATGGATGAGAGTGCGACGATCATGAACGCGGCCAGGAGTCGGGCACCCAATGGCCCAACGCGGCGGGAGTTATCAGCCATCGCGCGTGACGCCCAAGCGATATCCGTGACCCAACACCGTCTCCACAATGTCCGCGTTGTCGGGCCCAAGCTTGCGGCGCAGATTCTTCACATGCGAGTCGATGATGCGTTCGTATCCGGCGAACTCGTAACCTCGCACACGATTCACCAGAGCCGAGCGGGAGTACACGCGGCCCGGCGAGTCTGCCAGGGCAGTGAGCACCCCCCACTCAGTAGGTGTGAGATCCATCGTCCTTCCATCGATCCAGCCCGCGTGCTGGAGCTCGTCGATGCGCAGGCGGCCGCCCCCATAACTGACCAGACCGGTGGCCCGCTCATGCGCGCCACGGCTGAGTACTGCAGCCACTCGAAGCACCACCTCTCGAGGCGAGAACGGCTTCGTGACGTAGTCATCGGCACCGCGCTCGAGACCGCGAATCCGGTCCTCCACGGAACTGCGCGCAGTAAGGGCAACCACGGGGATGCCTACCTCCGACGCGGCAGACAGGACCTCCAGACCGTCGATGTCGGGGAGTCCAAGGTCTAGGAGAACGAGGTCCGGGGTGGACTCCCGGAGCATCCGCAGCGCCTCCGCACCAGAGCCTGTACTCAGAACTGCGTGATCAGCACGCTCCAGATATCGGCGCAGGAGTTCGCGTATCTCGCGTTCGTCCTCCACGACCAGAACCGTTGCCACAACTCCATCCTGCCCAACTCTGGCCAGCGCATCCCACACATCGGCCGATGTGAGCGGAAATCTCCATGCCATCTCCACATCGACCACACCGGCACTGCGCATCTGCCTGCCACAGTCAAGGAGTCAGGAAGTCCAAGCACCGGAATGAATCCGGGACGAACAAGGAGGACATCATGCCTCGCACACGCACCATTACCGCAATCATCGCTGCCGGACTGGGCGCGCTGGCGATCTCAGTAGCCCCGGCTATCGCCGCTCAGGCTCAGGGACCCGGAGGTGGAACCGCAAGCTGCAACTCTTCGACGATGTCGGCACAAAATGCGCGCGACAACGGCGTTGGCAACTGGGCAGGCCAAGGGCGCCAGGGCCAGGGTCAACGTGCAGGCATGAATGGGAGTCTGGCGAACCTCGAGCAGGGCACGCTGACGGCCGCGCAGAAGGTCAGTCTTGCTGCCATGGCAGAGGAAGAGAAGTTGGCGCACGACGTCTACGTCACGCTGGCGGCGCAATACCCCGACATCTACCAATTCAGCCGGATCGCACCTGCTGAAACCCAGCACCAGAGCCAGATTCAGGCTCTCTTGAGTCGGTATGGACTCAGTGATCCGACGGCAAACCTCGCTGTCGGCCAATTCCAGACTGCCGCAACTGAAGCGCTCTACAACGAACTCGTCGCCAGCGCTACGAGCACTGCAAAGGCCTTGGCGGTTGGCGTCACGATCGAGAAGCTTGATATCGCCGATCTGAAGAAGGCGATCTCAAGCATCACCGCTCCCGATGTGCTGCAGGTCTACACCAATCTCATCAAGGGATCTGAGCGTCACTTGGCTGCCTTCAGCCGTTGAGATCACCAGAGTCGGCCCCGATCGCCTTGCAGCGGTTGGGGTCGACCTAACTTTGCTGATCCATGGACCACAGCGACCAAAGGGTGGTGCGCACCCGTCGAGGCTGCGTGAGCACTGTGGTGATGGCAAAGGCGACGTCCTCTGGACGCATGAAGTGTGCGAGCGCGGGATCTCCGGCAGTGCGACCGTCACCTATTGCGAACTCTGTCTCCACTCCGGCAGGGCAAATTGCGGTGACCCGAACTCCGCTGCTGCGCAATTCACGATCCAGTGCACCTGCGAGCCCGACCTGTGCGAACTTCGTCGCGGCGTATACGGCTTCATCTGCACCACCGCGCAGTCCTGCCACACTGGACACGATCACGACATCACCGCCACCAGTGGTCCGAATCATTTCGGGGATTGCAGCCCGGATACTCCACACCGTTCCAGCGAGGTTGGTGTCCATCATCTCCTGCAGGCGCTCGTCGGTGTTGTCCATGATGCCGCCGTACATTCCGATCCCAGCGTTCGGCACGATCGAGTCCAGACGACCCCAACGCTCCACAGCCGCCGACACCAATCGTGCGTTGTCAGCCGGGATCGTCACGTCGCACACAACTCCCGCGCAGTTTTCCGCGCCCAGCTCAGCAACAAGGTCATCCAGACGATCTGAGCGGCGCCCGCCCAAGGCCACTCGCGCACCGGCCTCAACGAGCAGGCGTGCAGTTGCCGCTCCAATGCCAGATGTCGCACCGGTGATCGCCACAACAGTGTTATGAAGGGAACGGGATTCAGCTGGCATGGTGACTCCTTTGCACGAGCGAACAGTTCACAGGTGAAGGCTCTTCAGTTCGGTCCAAAAGGGCAATAGCGCAGAGTAGGTCGTCACTCCTGCTTTGTGCGTCGACTCCTTGCCGGATTCAGAGCAGGTGCACTGTCTAGCCGCGGATTCCTTCGATGATAAGCCAGGCTCCGAAAAGGAAGAACAGGACTGCTGCGCCGATCTTGATGACCTTCTCCGGCAGTGCCTTGCCCAGAATTGCTCCTACGCCGATGGCCAAGGCGTCTGCAGCGACCATGCCGACTGTTGAGCCGACCCAAGTACCGAACCAGCCCTCGGTCGTCGCCAAAGTGACCGTCGCCAGCATCGTCTTGTCGCCGAGCTCGGCCAGAAAGAACGCGATGGCAACAGCGAAGAAAGCTGAACGGCCAGACCGCGACGCTTTGCTCTGCTCATCCTCGCTGAGCTCGTCACCTCGCAAAGTCCACAAGCCGAAAGCGAGAAACGCGATGCCGGCGACGATGTTGATAGGGCCGGTCGGCAGAGCCAGGCCCACGACATTGCCCAGCGCCACCGAGAAGAGATGCACGACCGCCGTTGCAGCGGTGATCGCTCCGATGACGGTCCAGAAGCGATATCGAGTGGCGAAGGTCATGGCCATCAACTGGGACTTGTCGCCGAGTTCGGCGACAAAGATGACGGCGAAACTGAGCAGGAATGCGCTCATCGGCTGGTCAGCCCTTCGGGTCAGTCTGGCCGGGAAGGGTGGCCAGGGAACCGGCCCTTGCGAGCAGTATGTCGACTCCACGGTTGGGGGCTACTCCCCTTCTCAGGTATGAGCCTACCGTCCGAGGATGGTCGTGGACTTCGTGGCGCGGTGAGGCCCCTCGACCTACCATCGCGACATGGCATCAATGCTGTATTTGAGCTCCAGTGGACTGGGTGACGATCGTGCAGTGCTGGCGGCGACCACCGACAAAGCGCGGGCCTTGGTCGTGCTCAATGCCCTTGACGCGACGAGCACCTCGCGCCAGGACGTGTTCAATCACGAGGCCGCCGGCCTTATTGCACTGGGGTACGCATGCCAGGAACTCGATCTGCGCGATCATTTCGGTGGTCCGGAGAACCTGGCGGCCGCCCTGGCTCAGGCTCAACTCGTCTGGGTGGCGGGCGGCAATACTTTTGTGCTCGCCCGGGCCACCGCGCAAGCAGGGTTTGATGCGGCCCTGGCCCTAGTTCGGGCAGAACAGCACTTGACGTACGGCGGGTACTCAGCTGGCGCCTGCCTCGCCGGCCCCGACCTTGCAGGCATCCACCTGATGGATGACCCTGCAGTGATTCCCGATGGCTATGACGTGGATGCCTCTCCGGTCACCTTGAAGCTCATCAATGAGCGCATCGTGCCGCACTGGAAATCAAAGTCCCCCGAATCAGCTGGAGCCTCGCAGGCCGTGACATTTCTTGAGAAGGCCCACCTGAAATTCCGCTGCCTCAAGGACGGCCAGACCTACGTCGTCGGTGGAGATTTGACGAACTCTGATTCACAGGAGCTGGCACTGCGCATGGCCACCATGCCGCATTTGCACTGCTGAAAACGTCTCCGGCCGGCCGACGAGCAAAGCCAGCTACTACCTACCTGGACCACGCGGGGATGAATCGTGGAGTGCAGGCGGCGTAAGCGGGGTAACCCGGGAATCGCTCGGCAAGGCGCCGTTCCTCCCAGCGAGCTTTGGCATTGATAAGCACGATCAGCGCGGCGCACGCCGCGATGGTCCACGCACTGCCCGAGGCAACCGTGAGAGCGATAGCGAGAAGCAGGAGACCGCTGTAGATCGGATGCCGGACAAACCTGTACAGGCCACCAGTGCGGAGTTCGGCGTGCGAGTTGGGCAAGGGAGCCGCGGTCAGCCCGCGCCCGAGCGCGACACCTGCGATCAGCATCAGAATGATTCCCACGACGGCCGTGACCTGAGTCGCGCGCACCAAGGCCACCGGCAGGGTCCACAGGGTGCCACCAGGCAGCAGCACGATGAGGGCGAGAAGGGTGAGCTGCCCCAGAACAAGCAGCCATGCCGTGCGACGTTGACTGTCCCAAGTCTGCGACATTACGGCGCAGGCGCGAAGATCTGAAGCAGTTCACCAACGCTGTGTCCAGATTCCGCCGGATGACGAAATGGGCGAGCACGATTGACGGTGTACACATTGCGACGGCCCTGCTTGGCTCTAGTCAAGTAACCGGCGCGCTCCAAGTCGGTGACGTTGGCTTGAGTCGAGCGTTCAATGACGGAAGCTTCCTGCGCCAACTCACGAATGCACACGCCAAGCCTTCGCGCAATGAGCAGCATGCGGACTACTTTGCAGGCAATCTGCATCCTGGGTCAACGCCCAACACAGGATATCCATTTTCTGCTGAGAGCAAGCGGGCACTTGGCCCTCCTCGCCGCAGAGCGGGGAGCATTTCTGTTGCTCTCCCAAGGCTCGGCACAGGTCGGCAGGCACTGCACTCTGATCGTTCTCGAACGATGCACGATTGGCTATCGAGAAGGACGAGCAAATCGCGGACCGCACAGTGGCCTTCCCGACAATTGATGAACTGCTGTTCGAGGGGGAAAGTCCCTGGCATGAGCCAACGTGCAGGGCGCATGGCTGCCGAAAACCTCGGTGGGTCGAATTTGCGTGGTGGGTCATTGCATGCTTTCATTCACGCAAACAAGGGGAGTATCCCTTCGCTAGTGATCGTCATCACGGTGCTCCGGCACCCGGTCACTAGGTCGGCCTGAGGCCGGCGGCGAGAGACCTTGTGCCGTGCATTCACGACACAAGGGAAGTACATGGA